>CAZGGN010000054.1:16140-17032 GCA_964525195.1 uncultured Congregibacter sp. | reverse complement strand
GCCAGTCCGTCGCAAACGTCAGTCCCGCGCCGATGACGGCGGGTCCGGTGATGCGCACATGTGTGTCGCGCCAGGGTCCCCGCCTGCGGCTTTCTCCCAGGTACTCAATACCCACGTTGTGACCACCGATCCAGGCGCTGGACCCGTCGACAACGACCAGTTTGCGATGATTGCGAAAATTGATCTGGAAGCGATTGCGCCGCCCCTGGGTGGTATTGAAGGCCGCGAGTTGAACTCCGGCTTTCTCCAGTCGCCGATGAAGAGCGCTGCGGCGAAAACCGGAAGAACCAATCTCGTCATAGAGGATATAGACGCGCAGGCCCGCTCTGGCTTTTGCCTCAAGCACCTCTCCGAGTCGCTGACCCAGTGCATCGTCACGCAGAATATAAAATTGAAACAGAATGTAGTGTTGCGCTGAGCGCAGCCCTTCCCCAATGCTGGCGAAAGTCGCGTGGCCATCGATAAGCAGCTCGACGGCGTTACCGCGCACGGTGGGTAAGCGTGCGAGCTTACTCAGGCCGCGATAAAAGGCGGCGTTAGCGTCACCGGCAGTAAAGTCCTGCAGTTCGCTGCGGGTTTCGGTCAGTTGGGCCAGCGCAAGTTCCTCGATCTGCGCCCGCTCGCGAATATAGCCTTCGAAGCGACTGCGTCCGAGCACCAGATACAGCGGGACTGTCACATAGGGGAGGGTGAGCAGCGAGACAACCCAGGCTACCGCACCCTGAGCTGTGCGGGCATTCAGGATCGCTTCGATAGCGCTGGCAATCGCCATCAGATAAAAGATGACAACGACAACGGCGATGAACTGCGGGCTGATGCTGATTTCCATGGCTTGATTCTAGCAGTGACCACCCACTTGCGTGTCCTTCCGCTAGCACCCTTCGGTTAGTAG
>CAZGGN010000054.1:14837-16110 GCA_964525195.1 uncultured Congregibacter sp. | reverse complement strand
CACCGTCCGTATGGCCCGCCGTGTCCGTGGCGGTTGGGAGGACCTTGGGCGCCGGATCCGGTATGAACTGAATGATGCCCAGGGCGGTGAGGAACAGACCGATCAGGACCCACTTTATCCATTGTTTCACGGGCAGCCTCTTTGTCAGTGAATCAGTTGCTGGGTGCGGGAGCTTAACAGAAGCGGTGACCGTGACAATTGGGACTCGGGCGCTATACTCCGGCGCCTTGAAGCTGAGGTCTGATGTCGATGTTCACGCCCCGTTATGCCCGTATCACCGAACGCCTGGCCGCTGAGGATAGCGATGTCTGGGCGGTACACGACCGCGCTCTGGCAATGCAGCGTGATGGTGTTGACGTCATTCTCTTATCTGTCGGCGACCCGGATTTTCGTACACCGGAGCCCATTGTTGATAACGCGGTGAGCTACTTACGGGTCGGCCGCACGCATTACTCGCCTTCCCTGGGTGAGCTCAAACTACGCCGCGCGGTGGCCGACCTGGAAACCCAGACGTCCCCACATCCCTGTACGGTGGACGAGGTTGCGATATTCCCGGGGGCCACCGCGGCGATTCACGCCGTCATGTCCTGCCTGCTGGATCCGGGCGATGAAATCGTCATTCCAGAACCGATGTATGTTGGTTATACCCCGATTATGCGGGCCGTCGACGCGAAAGTGCGAACCGTGCCGCTGGATGCGAGTGAAGGTTTCACCCTGAACCTTAAGCAGCTCATCGCGACTTTGACCGAAAACACCCGGGTATTGTTTATCAATACGCCGGGCAATCCTACCGGAGGCATTATTCCCGCAGCGGACATACGCGAATTGGCCGCGCATTGCAGTGAGCGCGGTATATGGCTGGTTTGCGATGAGGTGTACTCAATGTTCTGTTACGAGGGGAAGCACGTATCGGCCCGAGCCAGCGCTGAGAAGCTCGACAACATTGTGATGATCGACGGTCTGTCCAAGTCACATGCGATGAGCGGCTGGCGTATGGGCTGGGTCGTTGCGCCCCCGGCGCTGATCACGCGCCTCGGCGACTACGCGGGAGCGACCTTGTTCGGGAGCCCGCAGTTTATTCAGGATGCCAGCGCCTTCGCACTGGAAAACGATCAGGAGTATGTGCAACGCATGCGCAACGAGTACCGCGAGCGTCGCGATTTCGTGTTGCATCGCCTGAAAAAGGTCAGAGGCATCAGTTGCACACGTCCCCGGGCCGGGATGTTCATTATGTGTGACGTATCCGGAACGGGTATGGATGGTCGTGAATTTG
>CAZGGN010000054.1:0-14827 GCA_964525195.1 uncultured Congregibacter sp. | reverse complement strand
CTCGACTACAGCCTTTGTGCGTCTCGGACTGGCTCAGAACAAGGCGGTTCTGAAACGCGCCTGCAAGCGGATCAGGGAGTTTTGCAAGCATCTCGAGTAACGCTGTCTGCCCATGGCCAGGGTTCAGGCTGTGGTCTGGCTGTGCCGGGGTCCGGACGTTGAGCGCGCCTACTGGGACTCGCTCAGCCTGACGTTGAACTCATGCTCTTTCTCTCCCCGAAGCGTTGTGACCGCGAGTTGGTCTCCGGGTTGGTGCGATTCGAGAATCGACAGGTAGTCGTCGTGGTTGTTCACGGTTTTCCCGTCGATCGCAATAATGATATCGCCGAGCATGATCTCGCCCCGGGCGTTGCGCCAGGCTCCACGGAGTCCCGCTTCGGCGGCGGGCAGCCCGGGATAAACCCTGACTACCGGTAGTCCATCTATACCGTAGCGAAGGCGCCAGCGGTCACTTGCCAGCTCCATGCCCATAATCGGGCGGAGAATGCGTCCGTAACTGATCAGTTGCGGAACGACTTCTCTGACGGTGTTCACGGGAATCGCGAAGCCAATCCCGGCACTCGCGCCGCTCGGACTGTAAATCGCGGTGTTGACGCCGATGAGTTGTCCAAGGGAGTTCAGCAGAGGGCCGCCGGAGTTGCCGGGGTTGATTGCCGCATCGGTCTGGATAACCCCGCGGATTCGCCGGCCGCTGGGAGCGCGTATCTCGCGCCCCAGCGCGCTGACGATCCCGGTCGTAAGCGTTGTGTCGAGCCCGAAGGGGTTTCCGATGGCGAGGACTTTACGGCCTACCGAGAGCTCCGTTGAATCACCCAGGGGCAGCACTGTCAGATCCTTCGGGGGATCGAGCAGCCGAAGTACCGCGAGATCCTTTTCCGGAGCACTGCCGATCAGTTCTGCGGCGTGCTGGCTGCCGTCCTGGAGCGTAACCTGCATGCGGTTGGCGTCTGCGATGACGTGGTAGTTCGTCACCACGAGCCCGCTCTCGTGCCAGACAAAGCCTGAGCCTGAGCCTTTGGGGATCTCCATAACATCCAGGGAAAAGCGGCTCCGTCGACGCAGCGTCGTGGTGGTGACGTAGACCACGGCGGGGCTCGCCTTGCTGAAGATCTCGGTGCTGTTGGCCTCATCCTCGGTGGCAAAGCTGAGGTAGTCCGGCGACGCGGCCTCATTGCCGCAGCTTGCGACAAGCAGCAGTGGCAACAGAACCTGTGGTAGCCATCGCAGCATGAACGTCAGCCCTCTGCAGCGTCTCGAAAGGCCGCAATGAACGCACGGATACGCTTGGCGTTGGCGCCGAGGTCGCTGATCCCGACCCGGGATGCGGAGCGCAGATCCACAAGACTGCCCTCGGCGTTGGTGCGCACGCGGATGACCACGTCGTCCTTGAACTGCATGATCGGGGTCCTGGCGACGGCCTCAATGTACCCGCTATTGGAGTCCTCCCGCACCACATCCCAGTCCAGCGCACGAGCCGTGGTCAGGGCCAGGTTGTAACTGTTCGCATAGGAGCGGGGACTTTCTATCGTCGTCAGGTCCGGGTAGGCCGCCAGCTGTTGCTCAATCACGGCCGGATCGATCTCCAGTGAGTTACTCGAGCTGTCGCGCAGGCTCTGGACTGCCTCAAAGCGTGGCGGATCCTGAACATCCGTGCTGATATCGTGGATCGGGGGCACATCCTGTGCTTGCACCGCCATAAAAGCCAGCAATAGCAGGCTGAGCAGACCGCCCAGGGCATAGAGCATCAGCCCCTGTTGCCAGTTACCGCTGCGGACCATGAGCACGGAAACAGGCAGCAGTGCGAGAAACACCCAGGCGATATAGCCCGGCCAGCGTACCCATGCGGAAGTCCTGTCGGTCATCTGATGCGCCTTTTCCTGTCGGTCCATCGTGCTGTGTTTAAGCGCTGCTTCGCAGAGCGCTGATGCGCTGTGCAAGGGGCGGATGCGAGCTGAACAGCGCCTTCAATCCTTCCTTGACCTCTTCGCTGATCCCGAAGGCTGTGAGCTCCCCGGGTAAATCCTGAGTCATGGCCTGTTTTCCGCTGAGACGCTCGAGGGCGGCGATCATGTCATTGCGCCCCGCCAGCCTTGCCCCGGCGGCGTCAGCGCGGTACTCGCGCCAGCGGGAGAATTTGAACACGATCATGCTCGCCAGCAGCCCGAGCACGATTTCTGCCACGATGGAGACCACGAAATAGCCTATGCCATAGCCGCGCTCGGTCTTGAAAACCACGCGGTCCACGGTGTGGCCAATGATGCGTGCGAGGAACATGACAAAGGTATTGACCACCCCCTGAATCAGGGTCAGCGTTACCATATCGCCGTTGGCCACGTGACCGATCTCGTGACCGATCACTGCGCGGATTTCATTGGCTGGAAACTGCTGCAACATACCCGCGCTGACGGCCACCAGCGCGGCATTGCGATTCCAGCCTGTGGCAAAGGCGTTCGGCGACTCGGAAGGGAAAATCCCAACCTCAGGCATACCGATACCGGCTTCCCGGGCGAGTTCCGCAACTGTATCAACCAGCCACTGCTCATCGCGGTTGCGGGGTGTTTCGATAATGTAGGTGCCGGTGCTGCGCTTGGCCATCCATTTTGAGATAAACAGCGAAATCAGCGAGCCACCCACGCCGAACAGCCCGCAGAAAACGAGCAGCGCCGTGAGATTCAGGTCCACGCCATTGGCCTCGAGAATGCCTTCAAAACCAAACAGGGTAAACAGGCTGCCCACCAGTATCAGGACAGCAAAGTTGGTTGCGAGGAACAGCAGTATCCGCATCATTTCATATCACCTGTTTCAATACGCGGCTCCCGGCCGCAACTCACTAGGTGGGGGCGGCCGGAAGGGTTTCAAGTGTGCCTGGCGCCAGCCCCACGGGACCTGGCCAGGACACTAGTCAGACTGCTGCGCTGAGCGGAGGTTCCTCGACCGATGTCACCGATTCCTCGTTGGTGGCATCGGAATCCTCGCATTCGGCCTGTGCTGCTTCCGCTTCGGCCGCGCGCCGCAGCTCGGCCTGTGCGGCAGCTTTTTCCGCCAGAGTAGGGGTCAGGTGCTCGCTCACCTCGACTTCCGGTTCGCCACGGGCGCTCAGGTTGCAACTGATGACCTCGCCGCGCAGGTCAATATCTTTGGAGCTGAGCTCTACCAGCTGGTTGATCGCTTCGTCATGGTGTTTCAGTTTGAGTAACCGCTGGGGCTCGCGCCCGTCCACCCATTCGCTGGAACGGGTCCAGAACTGTCCGAGTTGATTGCGGATGACAAATACTGCTTCACTCATAGCGTGCAATGTCCTTTTAGGTTGAGCGGATTGTCTAGTCCTGCAACAGCAGGTCTTTTGCCTGATTGATCTTCGCAGCCAGATAGTCGGAGCCGCCGCGGTCCGGGTGCAGTTTCTGCATGAGCTTTCGGTGCGCGTCAACAATAGCATCCCGGTCCGCCTCTTCACTGAGACCCAGCACATCGAGAGCCTCCTGACGGCTCATGCCTCCCGCCGGGGGCGGCGATTCGGCGTTGGCGCTGCTGGCGTCTTCGTCGCCGAAGCGCTGCTCCAGATAGCCTTCCAGAAGCTGGAGAGACTCCGGGTCCCGGCTGCGGCAATACTCCCGCAGCTCGTCCAGTTGCTCCCGACTCATTTCGCCGAGCTGCCAGTCCTGGAAAGGACCTTCAATGACTTCGCCGGAGAGCGCGCCGCTTTCGTGGTCAAGATGCATGCGCAGGATTGAGGTGCTCACGGTGGATTGCCGGGCTCCGCTGGCCGACTTGTTGCGAAGCGAGGCAAGCATCGGGAAAAAGCGCACGAGCAGCGGGAGAGACTGACGCGCTGCCACCAACAGGCCCGTGACCGCCGCGCCGATCCAGTGCATTTTTCCGGCGAGGGTCAGTAGCACCACGATCACGACAGCAACGCCGAGGCCCAGTTTTATGTACTCGCCGCGCCGCAGATGCGGGGGCATGGTGGCTACCCGCTTGAGCAGGATATAAAAGACCGCAGCGACGGCTAGTAGGAGTATCAGTCTTGGCATCGGATGTTTATCGCAGCGTTATGGGGACAGTTGTTCAAGAAGGCGTCGGGCGCCAGCGCTCTGGCTACCTTCGAGGGCGGCCCGGCCTCCGGCTGCAAAGCGGGCGACCGCAGCGAGAAGTTCGCGCAGTCGGAGGGCGCTGCGCTGATCAAAGTGTGCATAGGCGCCTCCACTGATGCGGGCCATTTCCTGAAAGCTTTGCTGTACCACCGGATCACCGCCCTCCTGAAACACAAACAGCGGCAGGGAGTGCAGTCGACATTGGCCGGCCAGCTCCCGCAGCTCCGCAGCGCTTTCTTCCATCGCATCGCCGATAAACACCAGCGCCCGCGCGCGCGCACTGGTCTGCTGCCTGAGTGCCGCCCGCAACAGGCGTGCAATCTGGGTGCGCCCGGCAGCGCAGTGCACCTGGCTCATAGCGCGCGCCAGGGCCTCCGCATCATTCTCCCAGTGGCCCAGGTGCAGCTCCCCCAGGCCACGGTAGTAGGCCAGCTGTATCGACAGTGAGGCGACATCGGCACTTGCGCGAAACATGTCTGCCTGCAGTTCGCAGGCCAGATCCCAGGTCGGTTGCCGGCTGGCCGTGGCATCAATGGCAAAGAGCAGCCGCGGTCGTCCCTGGCTGTAGGTCTGAAGGTTGCGGGCACGCTGGAGGAACGCGCGAACCTCACCTGCACTGTTTTGTTTAGCGGGGGGCTGGGGCATCGTTGGAGTGAACCGGCATGATGCGAGAATGGTATACCCTTGTACTCTGGGCTCCAAGCGCAGGAACGGCTTCGTTCCGGCGGCGCCGACTGACAAGGCCGACTGACAAGAATGGAGAATACACGTGAAACTTTTTGATCTGCGCAAGAAACACGCCATCCCCAGCGCTGATGCCGCGCTGCCCGGTCGGGATCGGGCCATGGAGATCGCCGCGCGGCATCGAGTGCTGGACGCGCCCATGCGCGGCCCGTTTCCGGAGGGCCTGGAGCAGGCGGTGTTCGGCATGGGCTGCTTTTGGGGTGTGGAGCGTTTGTTCTGGCAGCAGCCCGGGGTGTACAGCACGGCGGTAGGCTATGCCGGCGGGCACACGCCAAATCCGACCTATGAGGAAGTCTGCTCGGGTCGAACAGGCCACACGGAAGCGGTCCTGGTCGTGTTTGACCCCCGGCAGCTGAGCTATGAGGAACTGTTGAGGGTGTTTTGGGAGGGACACAACCCCACGCAGGGGATGCGCCAGGGCAATGATCTGGGTACCCAGTATCGCTCGGCAATTTACACAAACAGCCCGGCCCAGCTGGAGGCGGCCTTGCAAAGCCGGACCCTGTTTCAGGAGCAGTTGGCGGCGGCGGGTTATGGCGAAATCACCACGGAGATCGAAGCCGCAGGTCCGTTTTATTACGCCGAGGACTATCACCAGCAATATCTGGACAAGAATCCCGGCGGTTATTGCGGCCTGGGCGGTACCGGCGTGACCTGTCCCGCCGGTCTTGATATGGCCTGAGGCAGGCTAGATTTCTTCCTCGGGCTCGGTCATTTCGAGCTGCTCCATCAGGGTGATAGCGACCTCAAGAAAATCCGAGTCGCTCACGATGCCGACCAGTTGGCCATCCCGCATCACCGGCAGACAGCCCAGTCGCTGCTTCCGCAGGTGCATGGCCACGGCGCGCAGCTCTGCCGTTTCCGGCACGCTTTGAACAGGGGAACTCATCACCGAGGACAGGGCCACATAGTCCTCCTTGCCGGCTGACTCGGCGTCTTCATGCACCAATCGGGAATCGCTGGCGGCGAGCACGTCGCGATGCGAAACAATGCCGAGAACACTGCCGTCGCTGCTCACAATCGGGATGTGGCGAATATGATGCTCGCGCATCAGCTCTGCGGCTTTGCGAAGGCTGTCATCCGGTCCCAGCGTATACGGTGCGGGGGTCATGATTTCTGCGACACTCAACATGGCGAATCCTCTTTTTTTGTCCCGCTGATGTGATTGATCGAACCCCCTCCAGACCGCTCATCGCCGAGGGACTGGAGAGCTTCTAAAAGTAAAGGACTGTCGGCTGCAGGTAATTGATCCGAATCAAACAAGGGGGCGGCGCTCGCCCCCTTTGCTGCCCCGGCCGCCTGGGGGGGCGGGCTCAGGCGCTACTTCAGCGGCATCAGATGGCGACCGAGCGCACAGTGCAGGGCCGTTTCCACGCGCAGGATTCGTCGGCCCAGGGTGACACCCCGTGCTCCCGCTGCGACGAGCATTTTCACTTCGAAGGGGATAAAGCCGCCTTCCGGGCCGATGATCAGAAGGCCCGGGGCGTCCGGTACCGACGGGTAGTGCTGCTCCGCCAGCGGGTCGGCCAGCAGTGATTCGCGGCCCTGGCACAGCGCCGGGAGCAGATCCTCCGCGAAGGGCCGAAAACGCCTGTGGAGCTGAACCCGGGGCAGTGTTGTATCCATGGCTTGTTCAAGACCCGCGAGCAAGGCCTCTCTGAGCGACGCTTCGCTCAGAAGCGGACTCTGCCAGTAACTCTTTTCGACGCGATAGCTGTTGATCAGGTGGATGTCTTTAACGCCCGATTCCGCGAGTCCGCGCAGGATTCGACGGAGCATTTTGGGTCGTGGCAGCGCCAGCACTACCGTCAGTTCCAGGGCGGGCGGCGGGGCCGCATCCAGCTTCAGACTCAGGAGTGCCTGATGCTGGTCGATGGCGACCACCGTGGCGCTGCCGATGGCCCCTTCCAACTCGCCCACGCGAAGGCTGTCCCCGGCCTTGAGTTTCAGAATATCGTTCAGGTGTTGCAGGCGCCGACCGCTCAGGGGCAACTGCCCGGATGCGTTCAGTTCGCCGGCTTCAAAAATCAGCAGGTTCACGGGGCTTAGTCAATCCAGAGATCGTACTCGTCAGCACGCGAAACGGTGCCGCTGACCCAGTCCCCGGGCGTGAGGTCTGTGGCGCCGGGGATATGCACGCGCCCGTCGATCTCCGGTGCATCGGCACTGGACCGGCCGATCGCGCCTTCAGCGTCAACAGTGTCGATGAGGACCTCAATCTCGCGGCCTACCTTTGCCTGGAGCCGCGCTTCGCTGATGGCTTGCTGGCGGAGCATAAAGCGCGCGTAGCGCTCCTGTTTCAACTCTTCGGGGACCGGGTCCGGCAGCTCATTTGCCGCGGCACCGGTCACTGCAGAGTAGGTGAAGCAGCCCACACGGTCGAGCTGTGCTTCGTCCAGAAAGTTCAGCAGTTCCTCAAACTCCGCGTCGGTTTCCCCGGGAAAGCCGACGATAAAGGTGCTGCGCAGGGTGATATCCGGACACAGGCTGCGCCAGTTGGCGATGCGCTGGAGCACCTTTTCCGTGGCGGCCGGCCGCTTCATCCTTTTTAGCACACTGTGGCTGGCGTGTTGGAAGGGGATGTCGAGGTAAGGGAGGATCTTTCCCTCCGCCATCATCGGTATGACTTTGTCCACATGCGGGTAGGGATACACATAGTGCAGCCGCACCCACACGCCGAGTTCGCCAAGCGCCGCACAGAGGCTCTCCATCCGGGTGGACAGCGGCCGACCCTGCCAGAAGCCGGTGCGGTACTTCATATCGATACCGTAGGCACTGGTGTCCTGGGAAATCACCAGCAGTTCCCGGACACCGGACCGGACCAGTGCCTCTGCCTCGTCCATGACGTCGCCTATCGGACGACTGACAAGGTCGCCACGCATCGAGGGAATGATACAAAAGCTGCAGCGGTGATTGCAGCCCTCAGAAATTTTCAAGTACGCGTAGTGGCGGGGGGTGAGCCGTACCGCCGATGTAGGGATCAGGTCCGTAAAGGCGTCCCGGGGTGGCGGTGCGGGCACATATTCGTGGACCGCTGCCACGACTTCCTCGTAGGCAGCGGGCCCGGTTACCGACAAGACCTTGGGATGCTCTGCACGGATCCGCTCGGCATCGGCACCTTTGCCCATACAGCCGGTGACAATGACCCGGCCGTTCTCGGAGATGGCTTCTCCGATGGCTGCAAGCGATTCTTCCTTGGCACTGTCGATAAAGCCGCAGGTGTTGACCACCACGAGTTCAGCGTCCGAGTAGCTCCCTACGATCTGGTAGCCGTCGAGCTTGAGCTGGGACAGAATACGTTCGGAATCCACCAGTGCCTTGGGACACCCGAGACTCACGAACCCCACAGTGCTGCGTGATTCAGAAGACGATTCAGAAGACATAGAAAAGGTCGAAGTTGCAAAGCGCGAAGGGTAGCATGAGCTCGCGTTGTCACAGTAGAAGGATAATGCCCGCAATGCTGTCCAGCGGGTTGTTCCCGCTGACCTTGTACGGCCCTCGCATGCCCTGTTTTGCCGTGAAGCTGGAGATGTATGTTCGGGTGCGCGGTATTCCCTGCACGCTTCAGCCTCTAAGAACTGCCTGTAAACGCGGCTTTGTGCAGTGACCTGTCCTTTCGTGTGGATGCCAGAATGATCGAGGTCTATCGCGAGACCCGGGGAGTAATGCAATGAACGTGATTCGCGAGCGCATCGGACGCAGCCTTCGGGTGGCGATCAACCGGCCGCAAAGCCGCAACGCGGTCGACGGGCCGACGGCGGCGTTGCTGGCAGAGGCCTTCAGGGAGTTCGACGCGGACGCGTCTCTGGATGTCGCCATCCTGCACGGCGAGGGCGGTACGTTTTGCGCGGGTGCCGACCTGAAGGCGGTAGCATCAGCAGAGGGCATGAATCGTATGCAGGCCTCCGGCGATGGACCGATGGGGCCGACGCGGATGCAGCTGAGTAAGCCGGTGATTGCTGCCATAGAAGGACATGCGGTAGCCGGCGGGCTGGAGCTGGCCTGCTGGTGCGATCTGCGGGTTGCGGACCCGAACGCGGTGTTCGGCGTGTTCTGCCGACGCTGGGGGGTGCCGCTTGTAGATGGCGGTACCGTGCGCTTACCGCGATTGATCGGACATTCCCGGGCGATGGATATGATACTCACGGGGCGACCGGTGGATGCGCAGGAGGCGTTGGCAATCGGTCTCGTGAATCGTTTGACGGAGTCCGGCAAGGCCCTGGACTCGGCCCTGGCGCTTGCGGAGCAGCTTGTGACTTTTCCCCAGGGCTGTATGCGGGCGGATCGGGCGAGTGCTATGGCGCAGTGGTCACTGGGCGAGTCTCAGGCACTGGCGCAGGAGTTTATAGGCGGCGAGGCGGTTGTGCTGGGCGGGGAGACCCGGCTGGGCGCTGAGCGCTTTTCCCGGGGGTTGGGGCGCCACGGCGATTTTTCGGATATCTAGCCTAGAATTTCATCCGGCCGAGCGGGCTGTGGGTGCGGACGAGCAGCTCCTTACGCAGGAGCGCCATCAGCGACAGACAGTCGTCGCGGTTGAGAAACTCGCCCACACTGACTGTCTCCTCGCTACCGTGCACAGCCAGCCGCGGACCTTCCCAGGGGTGCTTTTCCGGGGTGATGGCCAGTGCGGCCTTCTCCCGGTCGAAGCGCCAGCGTCGTTTGGGTGCGTAATGTCCCTTGTCGATGAAAACAGCATCATTGCTCAGGGTGATGACATGCCGGTATTCGAGCTTCCAGTTGACGTAGTAGAGCGCTGCCGCAAGTGCTGCGATCTCCGCGCCGGCAAAGGGCAGCACCGGCCAGGCCCCCAGGGCTGTGAATCCGATCGCAGCGCCCAGAGAGGGAACCGACACGGCCAGGAGCGCGAGCTTGTTGTTGCGCCAGGTCGAGGAATGGTTGGGCTTGGCAATAATTACCAGCGAAGCATCAGTTCGGCGGCTGCTGACCACGGGTGCGTATCCTCCTATTATGGCGCCTGAGTATAGTGCACCCCGAAAGGAGGACACAGATGGTTGCGGGATGTTTTCTATTGCGAAATCTACGTACTGACAAGCCGGCGGGATCAGCCCTGTGAGCAGGTTTGTCGCCCCGTCGGCGCTGGCCGACTTTACCGGGATCATCGTTGACTGCCGTTTTTCCCTCGCCGCCAGCGACGCGGGCTCCGTCGATTACGGCGCCGGACATATTCCCGGCGCCATCTATCTCGATCTCGAGGCTGACATGTCGGCCGCCAGGGGCCTGCATGGGGGTCGACATCCGCTGCCAACCCCGGCGGCGTTCGCTGCGACGCTTGCGGCCCGTGGTATCGGACCGGAGACTGAGGTCGTGCTGTACGATGATTCGGGCTATGTGTTTGCGGCGCGGTGCTGGTGGATGATGCGGGCGCTGGGCTATCGGGAACCGCGGCTGCTTGCCGGTGGCTACAGTGCCTGGTTGGGCGCCGGGGGAATCCCGGAGCAAACTTCGCCCGAGCAGAAGGACTGTGCAGTACCGCCCGCGCCTGAGTGCTGGCCCCTATGCTGCGACCGGGAGCAGCTGGCGAGGCTGCAGGCACAGGGCGCCGCGCTGGTTGATGCGCGGGAGCCTGGACGCTATCGCGGTGAGCACGAGCCGATCGACCCGGTCGCCGGACACATCCCCGGCGCGGACAATCTGCCCTGGCAGTCGCTGATCAGCGACGCGGGCCTGTTGATCAGCGAGGAGGCGCTGCGCGAGGCCTGGGGAGCGCAGCTCGAGGCGCAGCCGCTGGTGATTTACTGCGGCTCGGGAGTCTCGGCCTGCGTGAACATTCTGTCGCTCGCGATTCTGGGTCGGGACGATGTCTGGCTCTACGGCGGCAGCTGGAGTGACTGGTGCAGCTACCTCTGAGCGATAGCTTCGGGTCGGGCAGTGGTTTCGTTTCTTGCTGTGGCTTCGTCCTGGGCCCCGCGGGATTGGTTCTAGAACGGAGCCGGACAATGACCAACCAGCTTTTGGCCGCTCTCCGGATGCGTAAAAGCGATACGTGTCGCGTGCAGCATGAGTCTCGGGGCGCTGCCCAGCACCGCCGGGGGCGCATACATGTCACAGCCAAGGATCGGGTGTCCTATTTCACGACAATGGATACGCAACTGGTGCGAGCGACCCGTGACCGGCTGCAGTTCCAATAGGCTGTTGCCGTTTTCCCGGCGAAGAACGCGGTAGTAGGTAAGGGCTTTTTTTCCGGTCTCCGCACAGATTTTTTGCAGTGGTCGGTTTTCCCAGTCTCGCGCGATCGGGAAGTCGATTTTTCCATGGTCCGACGCTACCCGTCCGGCCACCCAGGCGCGGTAGCGCTTGTCGACTGCGCGCTCCTGAAAAAGCCGGGATAAAGCCGCCTGCGATGCCTTGCCTCGGGCAATCAGCATGATTCCTGAGGTATCCAGATCCAGACGATGGACCGTCAGCGCATCCGGATAGCTGTGCTGCAGACGCGTGATCATGCAATCGTAGTTGAGCGGGTGACGGCCGGGAACCGAAAGCAGCAGGTCAGGCTTGCGAATCAGCAGGAGGTACTCGTCCTGATAAATAATGCCTACCGGTTCCGCGCTGTGCGGAACGACGTAGGGCGGCAGTTCTGTCCAGGCCGGCGTGGCGGGGCTGTTCGCCACCGGCGCCTCGGTCACGACTTGCCCAGCGCCGCCTGGTAGGCCTTTACGGCAGGACCGAGGCCCATGCGCAGGGCGTCCACGGTCAGCGCGTGACCGATGGATACCTCCAGCAGACCGGGAAGCTCACGGAAGTAGGGAAGGTTTTCCAGGTTGAGGTCGTGTCCCGCATTGACCCCCAGTCCGGCACACAGCGCGGCCTCGGCAGCCTCCCGATAGCCGGCGTAGACCGCGGCTACGTCGCTCTTCCTGGCTACGGCCTCGGCAAAGCTTTCGGTGTAGAGTTCTATGCGGTCAGCGCCGATCTCGGCAGCCAGCGCCATCTGTTCTGGCACGGGATCCATAAACAGGCTGCTGCGGATGCCCAGGGCGCGCAGCTCGGCCAGAATGGGTGCCAGCGCTTCGCCGTCGGTGTGCAGGTCAAAACCGTGGTCCGAAGTGAGTTGCGCGTCGCCATCGGGCACCAGCGTGCACTGCGTTGGCCGCAGTTCCCGCACGAGTTCCATAAAACCCGGGTAGTCGCTGACACCTTTGCGGTCGCTGGCGCGGGCGGGCGCGAAGGGGTTGCCCTCGATATTGAATTCCACCGTGAGCATGGCCGCCAGATCGCGGCAGTCGTCGGCGCGGATGTGCCGCTGATCCGGTCGCGGATGCACGGTAATCCCATCGGCTCCGGCATCAATGCACATTTGCGCGTGGCGAGGCAGGTCAGGATTGCGCGTGTCCCGGGAATTCCGGATCAGCGCAATCTTGTTGAGGTTGACTGATAGCGCGATCAAATGAGGCTCTTGCGTTCAATTTTAGTGATGATGACCGGATCCACGGGCACATTGGCGTGAGGACCGATCTGCTGTACCGGCGAGCTGCTGATAAAGTCGACCACATTCATGCCATCAATGACTTCACCGAAGACGGTGTAACCCTCGGCTCCCGGCGCCCAGTCCAGGCGCAGATTCGTGCGTTGGTTGATAAAGAACTGAGCGGTCGCCGAATCGGGATCGGAGGTTCTTGCCATGGCGACGCTGCCGCGGATGTTGTGCAGACGGTTGGACGACTCATTCACTATGGGGTCGCGGGTGGGCTTCTCGGTCATATCGACGGTCATTCCTCCGCCCTGAATCATAAAGTTCGGGATCACCCGATGGAAAATCGTCCCCTCGTAATGGCCGTCTTCAACGTAGGCGAGGAAGTTCTCAACGGTGACCGGAGCCTTGTCGCGAAACAGCCGCAGGACGATGGAACCGTAGTTCGTCGTGATAACGACCTGGGGATTGGGCAAGGGCGTGGTGGACTGTGCCATCGCAGGGCCGGCGAGGAGCGTGAACGCGAGATACAGCGGGGCAACTAAGCAGCGTTTGAACATGTGATGATTTCTCCTTTCATCCCGGGGCCTGAGGTCCCGGGGTTGTTGGTCACCTGAGCGACTGGTAGAGGGTTGGCGCCGGCCTAGGCCCAGCTCGAACTGCTGCGCCGCTTGGGCCAGAGCCGAGGGGCCACCAGGGTAATAATGACACCAAGCAAAACGGCCAGTGCGCCGTCGATAAAGGCGCTGCTCTGCACCCGATCCTGAAGGCGCTGATTGTCGGCTTCGAGGGTATCGAGGGTCATTCGAATCGCTGCCGATTCCTCCACGAGACGGCGGTTGTTCTCAGCCGTCTCAATGGCGCTCCCCGATATCTGACGCAGCTGTGCCAGCTCTTCGGTGACTCGCTGCAGGTCTGCATTCGTGGTGTCAAGCTGCGTCTGCAGTTCGTCGCGCACACTGCTGAGCTCGGCATATTTTCCGCGAAGATCCGCCGCCTCCTGCTGTGCTTCCTCAAGCTGGCGAACAACCGCCGGCAGGCGAACCTGCGCCGGCGGTTCACTGGACAAATACTCGGCCTGAACCCAGCCCTCGGTGCCACGCTCGGTGCGGACCTCGGCCCAGTTGCCATCGGTCGAGCGCCGCAGTTCAATCAGCTCGGTACCGGGTATGAGCTTGCCCAGCCAGCGATAATTGGAGCCGGGTCCCGCATGAATCACAATAAAGACGTCATCGCTGACGTAGCGTGACTCCTCGGCGTTGGCGGTCACCGCGCCCAGAGCGCCGCTGGCCAGAAACATCATCAGTAGTAGTCGGAACACGAAAGCTCCTTGTTTTCCATGGGGTGTTGGGATTGCGTGCTCATAGAGACTCTCAGGGCACGACGATCTTAAAGGGTTTAACGTCGACACGGGCGAATACGCCGGAAGTGCTGTAGGGGTCTTCCTCCGCCCAGCGCCGAGCCTCTTCGAGGGACGGGAACTCGGCGATGATGAGACTACCGCTAAAGCCGGCTTCTCCCGGATCCTCGCTGTCGATGGCCGGGTGCGGCCCGCCCACCAGAACCCGCCCTTCATCCTTGAGGACTTCTATGCGCTGCAGGTGCTGCTCGCGCACCTGTTTGCGCAGGGGCAGGCTGTTGGGTACATCGTGGCCGAAAATCGCGTAATACATATCGGTTTGGATCCTTTGAGTTAATCCTGGTCGCCGCCACTGGCGGCCTCCGCTGCCTGCAGATGCGGGCTGACGATCAGCGCAGTCAGCACCGTCAGGAGCAGGGTGAAGCCGATGGAAGAGTAGAGTTTATAGCTCACCCATGTCGCTTCGCTGTAGTTGTAGGCGACCATCAGGTTGAGTGCACCGACGATCACGAAATTCGCGATCCACAGCAGGTTGAGCCGGCCCCAGACGGGTTTGGGAAGTTCCAGCTGCGCTCCCAAGGTTCGTTCCAGGAGATTTCGCTCGCCAATGAAGTGAAAGGCGCCAAAGGCGATCGCCAACGCCCAGTTGAAGATCGTGGGTTTCCATTGAATAAAGGTCTGATCACGCAGGATCAGTGTGGCCCCGCCAAAAATGGCCACGGCAACAAAGGTCCAGACGCTGCGTTTTTCCCAGTAGCCACTCATTATCCGCGCGGCGAGCACCTGCAGCGCGGTCGCTGCGATCAGCACCGTCGTGGCACTGAAGATACCGTCAAACTGATACTCCCAGGCACCGACGGTCAGGGTCTCTCCATCTAATTGGTAGACCACAAAGAAAAGCGCTATGGGTAAGAATTCGAGGAGTTGTTTCATGCCAGTCGCCAGAGCGGTCCGCAGTGCTAGAATGCCGCGCGGTCCCAAAAGGGCGGCATTGTAAAACAAATCATCACGCGGCGCGGAGCGGGCTTCGATGAGTCAGTTCTTCCAGATACATCCGGACAATCCCCAGCAACGTCTGATCCGTCAGGCGGTGGATATCGTGCGTGCGGGAGGCGTTATTGTCTACCCGACGGATTCTGCTTACGCACTGGGTTGCCATATCGGCGATAAAGCAGCGCTGGACCGCATCCGGCGCATCCGGCA
>CAZGGN010000053.1:16297-17189 GCA_964525195.1 uncultured Congregibacter sp. | reverse complement strand
CCACAGAGTCGCGGACCAGAGCCTCTTTGTCGACCGTCGGCCAGGCGGCGTAGGTCACGTCACCTTCGCCCCCGAGCATGCCCCAGAGCTTGTGGCAGATGTGCGGCACGATCGGTACCAGCAGGCGCACGACGGCGCTGAGACCTTCCTGCATGACGGCACGTGCCTGGGGGCTGTCACTCTTGAGTCGCCCCAGTTCGTTACACAGTTCCATGACCGCGGCGATTGCCGTATTGAAGGTCTGGCGGCGGCCCATGTCATCGCTGACCTTGGCAATGGTTTCATGGATCTTGCGCCGGACATCGCGCTCCTGTCCCTGCAGATCTGCGGCCTCGAGTGCCGGGGCAGGCCCCTGATCCACATGGTCGTGCACCAGACGCCAGAGTCGCTTGATAAAGCGGTGCGCGCCTTCGACGCCGTCCTCGGACCACTCGAGGGACTGATCCGGCGGCGCGGCAAACAGGCTGAACAGACGCACGGTGTCGGCCCCGTGGCTATCGATCAGCGCCTGGGGATCGACGGTATTGCCCTTGGACTTGGACATCTTGGCGCCGTCTTTGAGCACCATGCCCTGGGTCAGCAGCCGCGTGAAGGGCTCATCGGAGTCAATCAGCCCCTCGTCGCGCATCAGTTTGTGGAAGAAGCGCGCATAGAGCAGGTGCAGAATTGCATGCTCAATCCCGCCGACATACTGATCCACCGGCAGCCAATAATTTGCGCTCGCGCTGTCGAGCATGCCGTCGGCGAACTGCGGGCAGGTAAAGCGCGCGTAGTACCAGGAGGATTGTACAAAAGTATCGAAGGTGTCGGTCTCCCGTTCGCAGGCCTGGCCGTTGAGCTCGAACTTGCGCCACTCGGGGTCGGCCTTGATCGGCGAGGCGACACCGTCCAT
>CAZGGN010000053.1:0-16199 GCA_964525195.1 uncultured Congregibacter sp. | reverse complement strand
CCCGCGCCGCGGCTGTTCAATTCGGCGGCAATGCGCTCAAAAGCCTCGTCAAACAGCAGTCCGTCGAATTCGCCTGAGCCGGTCAGAGCGCCCCGCGCCGTATAGGCAATCTCGCTCACATCAGCAGGCTGTCCCTGCTCATCGCAGATCACTGTCGTGACCGGCAGCGCGTATTTGCGCGCAAATTCGTAGTCGCGCTCATCGTGTGCCGGCACGGCCATCACCGCGCCGGAGCCGTAGTCCATCAGCACGTAGTTGGCGACCCACACCGGCACCGGCTCCCCGGTCAGCGGGTGAATCGCACGCAAACCTGTATCCATACCGGATTTTTCCGCCTGGGCCATGTCAGCTTCGGCCACCGAGGACTGTTTGCACTCGGTGATAAAGGCAGCGAGATCGGGGTTATCGGCGGCCAGCGCCAGGCTGATGGGATGCTCGGCGGCCAGGCTTACATAAGTCACCCCAAAGAGCGTATCGGGGCGAGTGGTGTACACCTCGATGCGCGAGTGACCGGCGATCGGACCGTCGAGCCCAAAGGCCAGCTCGACGCCGCGGCTCTTGCCAATCCAGTTGCGCTGCATGGTGCGCACGGGCTCGGGCCAGCCGTCGAGCTTGTCGAGATCGGCCAGCAGTTCTTCGGCGTAGGCGGTGATGCGGATAAACCACTGGGGAATTTCGCGGCGCTCAATCAGGGCACCGGAGCGCCATCCGCGTCCATCGATGACCTGCTCGTTAGCCAGCACCGTCTGATCCACCGGATCCCAGTTGACCGTGGCCATCTTTTTGTAGACCAGACCCTTTTCGTAGAGCCGGGTAAAGAACCATTGCTCCCAGCGATAGTATTCCGGGCGGCAGGTCGCGATCTCGCGGTCCCAGTCAAAGCTGAAGCCCAGGGCCTTGAGCTGCTCACGCATGTGCTCGATGTTGCTGTAGGTCCATTTGGCCGGCGCCGTCTTGTTGGCGATAGCGGCGTTCTCCGCCGGCAGGCCAAAGGCATCCCAGCCCATGGGGTGCAGCACATTGCGGCCGAGCATCCGCTGATAGCGGGCAATGGCATCGGAGATCGCGTAATTGCGCACATGGCCCATATGCAGTTTGCCGCTGGGGTAGGGGAACATGGACAGGCAATAGAATTTCTCGCCCTCGAGGCTGTCCCGGGCGGCAAAGCTGCGCTGTTCCTGCCAGAAGGCCTGCGCATCGCGCTCGATATTTTGGGGGTCGTAGTAGTGTTCCATGGGGTTTCAGACGCTGCGTAGGGGCTGCCGATCCGGCCGCGAAAAAGCGCGCATCTTAGCAGTTATCCCGAAATCCGGCGATTGCTCAGTCGTCCGAATCGCTGTCCCGCCAGAGCGTTCGATAGAGGATTCCCATACTGCCGATCAGCAGGCCCAGGGCAATCAGCAGTGGCAGAGAGCCAAAGCTGCTGAAGGGCGTATTGCCGAGCATCACCTGCGCGTCGCCGACCAGGGTGGTTTCGACAAACTGCTCGCTGCGCGCCACGATTCGGCCGCGGTGGTCGATGATGGCCGACACGCCGTTATTGGTTCCGCGCAAGAGATAGCGACCATTTTCCAGGGCGCGCATACGGGCCATCTGCAGATGCTGGAGCGGCCCGATGGAGCGTCCAAACCAGCTGTCGTTGCTGATGGTGACGAGCATCTCTGCATTGCGCGCGCTGCGTGCGGTCAGCTCCGGATACACCACCTCGTAGCAGATCAGCGGGGCGATCCGATTATCCCCGGCCTGGAGCGGGCCCTGGTTTGCGGCGCCGCGGCTGAAGCTCGACATCGGTAAATCGAAGAAGTCGATAAGCCCGCGCAGCCACTTCTCGAGCGGCACATACTCCCCAAAGGGGACCAGCCGCTGCTTGTCATACTGGCCGCTGCCCTGCCCCAAAGCGATGATGCTGTTGAAGTAGCGTCCCTGCTCGTCGCGGGTGGGTATCCCCGTGATCAATACCGTGTCACTGAGACTTGCCGCGCGGGCAATCGGATCCAGAAAATCCCGGGCGCGGTCGTAAACACGCGGGATCGCGGACTCCGGCCAGATCACCAGATCCTGTGCAAATGCCGGACGCACAGCCCGTTCATACTGACGCAGTATTTTCTGATAGTTGCGCCGGTCCCATTTTTCTTCGAGGGGAATGTTGGGCTGGTACAGGGCGACACTCAGGGGCAGCTCGCTGGCCGGTGCGACCCACTCGATCGGTTTGAGCATCAGGCCTCCCCCCCAGAGGGTTGCGAGGAGTCCGGCATAGCTCAGAATTGTGGCGGGCTGCGGGCTGCGCCAGGTCAAAAATACGCAGCTTGCGCTGAAGGCTACGGCAAATGACAGCCCATAGACTCCGGTGATCGGCGCCCAGCCTGCGAGCCAGGTATCCACGTGGGCATAACCGAGGTAGAGCCAGGGGAAACCGGTGAGCAGCCAGCTGCGCAGCCATTCACCGAATACCCAGAATGCAGCAAATCCGAGCAACATGCCCCCCGGCAACGGTCGCACAACCCGGGTGTAAAGCCAGGCCTGGAGGGCGTGCAATAGCGCCAGACCTGCACAGAAGAGCACCGTGAGCGCTGCGGCCAGCGCAACACTGGCATTGCCGTAAACATGAATGCTCACGTATACCCAGGACGCGCCAGAGCCAAACAGGCCGAGGCCAAACAACCAGCCGCGCCACAGGGCCTGGCGAGGACTGCAGCTGGCGAGCAGGTAAGCGTAGATTGCGCAGCCCAGTATCGCGCTGGGCCAGAGAGCAAAAGGAGCGAGGGAGAGGGTTGCCAGCCCCCCCGCAAGGGGCGCCAGAACGAGCACCTGCCAGTGGGGCAGGGGGTTCTGCGGTGGGTTCATTCCGCGTGGGGCGGACGCAGACGCAGGCTGTGAATCTTGCGCTGGTCGGCGTTGATGACCTTGAATTCGAAACCTTCTATCTGGGTGATTTCATTGCGCGTCGGCATGTGCCCGAAGGAGTGCATCACCAGCCCGCCTATGGTGTCGAATTCGTCGTCGCTGAACGACACATCAAAATAATCGTTGAAATCTTCGATCGGGGTCAGGGCACGGACAAAGTAGTCGTCATCAGCGATACGGCGAATAAACTGATCTTCGGCCTCATCGGTTTCGTCCTCGATTTCCCCGACGATTTCCTCGAGTACGTCCTCGATGGTGACCAGCCCCGCCACGCCGCCATATTCATCGATCACAATGGCCATGTGGTTGCGGTTTTCCCGGAACTCCCGGAGTAAAACATTCAGTCGCTTGCTCTCCGGTACCACGACGCTCTGGCGCAGGAGCTGGCGAACATCAAAGTTTTCCCGATCGTCAGACAGAATCTGCGGCAGCAGATCCTTGGCCAGCAGGACCCCGAGGATGTCATCGGGGCTCTCACCGATGACCGGGAAGCGCGAGTGCTTGCTGTTTACAATCTGGGGGAGGATTTCTTCAAGGGTGCTTTCGGCCTTGATCACGACCATCTGCGGTCGGGGGATCATGATGTCCCGGGCCTGCATGCCGCTGACTTCCATCGCCCCGTCGATGATCGACAGCGCGTCCTCATCAATGATGTCATTTTCCATCGCCAGCTGCAGGATCTGATGCAGGTCCTCGCGACTTCGTGGCTCCGTGGAGAACGCCTGGGCAATGCGTGCCAGCAAGGACTTTTCTTCGCTGCCGTTGCGGTCGTCGCTCATCCGTTGATTCCTCCGGCTACGGCTGCCGGCATTGCTTGATAGGGGCAGGGCCAGCCAAGGCGGGCCAGCGCTTTGCTTTCGAGGGATTCCATTTCTGTCGCCTCAGTGTCGGTCTCGTGGTCGTAACCCAGCAGGTGCAGGACGCCGTGAATGAGCATGTGGTCCCAATGTGCGGCCAGGGTTTTTCCCTGCGCGGCGGCTTCATCGCGCACGACCGGCGCGCAGACGACGATATCGCCCAGCAGGTCGAGGGTAACTTCCGGGGGCAGGTCGGCGGGAAAGGAAAGGACATTGGTGGGGCGATTCTTGCCCCGGTAGCGCTGGTTAAGCGCCTGCATTTCATCTCGCTCAACAATTCGCAGACACAGCTCCCAGTGTTTTTTTGCATCTGCGCCGCCAAACTCAAGTGCGAGCCGGGCGGCGCGGCATAAGTCTTCGTCGTCCGGGGTCGCTTCGCTGCTTTCGCGCAGGATATCCAGGGCCAGCATCAGGCCTTGCTCTTGTCCAGGCTGGTGGTGCTCGCATCGTGGCTGTCGTAGGCCGCGACGATACGCTGCACCAGCGGGTGGCGGACCACATCCTTGTTGGCGAACCAGGTAAAACCGATGCCCGGTACCTCTTCGAGGATGTTGGTCGCGTGAGTCAGTCCCGACTGGGTGCCCCGGGGCAGGTCAATCTGGGTCGCATCCCCGGTAATCACCGCAGTGGAGCCAAAGCCGATCCGTGTCAGGAACATTTTCATCTGCTCCCGCGTGGTGTTCTGGGCTTCGTCGAGAATAATAAATGAGTGGTTGAGCGTCCGGCCGCGCATGAAGGCCAGGGGCGCCACTTCGATGATGCTGCGCTCGATATATTTGTTGACGGTCTCGAAACCGAGCATTTCGTAAAGTGCGTCGTAGAGCGGGCGCAGATAAGGATCGATCTTCTGGCTGAGATCTCCGGGCAGATAGCCGAGCTTTTCACCCGCCTCGACCGCCGGGCGTACCAGCAGAATGCGGCGGACTTTTTCGTCGAGCAGTGCCTCCACCGCGCAAGCCACGGCAAGAAAGGTTTTGCCGGTTCCCGCCGGTCCCACACCAAAATTGATGTCGCAGTTCTGAATGCTGCGCACATAGCCCTGCTGGTTTCGTCCCCGCGGCTTGATCGAGCCCCGGCGCGTGCGAATGACCTGAATAGCCTCGACGCTGGCGCCGGCCTCGCGATCGCCATTCATCGCTTCAATGCCGGCCTGCTGGAGCTGCAGATGCAGTGACTCGGGGCTGAGTGTGACCCCCTGGGCTATTTCGGCGTAGAGATGTTCCAGCAGCGCAGCGGTTGACGCGATCGCGTCGGCCTCGCCATCAATAGTGAAGCGATTACCGCGGGATTTGATAGATACGCCCAGGCGCTCTTCGATCTGACGCAGGTGCGCATCGAACTGCCCGCAAAGGGCGGCGAGATGGCGTGCATCGTCTGGTTCCAGGGTCAGGCTGAAAGGCCGCCCGCCCGGACTGGGAGGTTCAGTGGTCAAATTGTCGTTTTCGGCGTTAGCCGTGCACCAAGAAACGCAAGAATAGTACCGAATTGCTCACAGTCAACCCGCCGAGCCCGGAATCATTTCGCCGCGCAGGGAGTTGGGCAGCGCCTCGCCGATTGTTACATCGACAAACTGACCGACTAATGTCGGGTCTGTCGCGCTGAAGTTGACCACCCGATTGTTCTCGGTGCGGCCCTGCAGCTGTCCCGGATCCTTGCGCGAGGGCCCGGTAACGAGGATTCGCTGCGTGCTGCCGACCATGCTCCTGGCTATCGCCTGGTCCTGCTGGTTGATGCGGGCCTGGAGGATATGCAGGCGCGACTTTTTGGTCTCTTCATCCGTGTTGTCGGCCAGATCTGCCGCCGGCGTCCCCGGCCGCGCGCTGTAGATAAAGCTGAAGGACATATCGAAACCAATATCCTCAATCAGCTTCATGGTCGCCGCGAAATCGGCCTCAGTCTCCCCGGGGAAACCGATAATGAAGTCCGACGAGAGACTGATATTCGGGCGAATGGACCGCAGTTTGCGAATCTTTGACTTGTATTCCAACGCCGTATGGCCACGCTTCATCGCCGCCAGGATGCGGTCGGAGCCTGCCTGTACCGGTAGATGCAGGTGATCGACGAGTTCGGGGATTTCCGCATAGGCCTGAATCAGCGCGTCCGAAAATTCAACCGGGTGTGACGTCGTGTAGCGAATGCGATCGATACCCGGGATGGCGGCGACAAAGTGCAGCAGCTCGGCGAAGTCGACAATATCGCCCTCGTGGCTTTCGCCGCGGTAAGCGTTGACGTTCTGTCCCAGTAAATTAACCTCGCGGACGCCGCGCCCGGCCAGATTGGCGACTTCGGCAATGACGTCGTCCAGGGGCCGCGAGACTTCCTCGCCCCGGGTATAGGGTACGACGCAGAAACTGCAGTATTTGCTGCAGCCTTCCATAATCGAAACGAATGCTGAGGGGCCATCGACGCTCGGCTCTGGCAGCCGATCGAACTTTTCGATTTCCGGGAAGCTGATATCGACCACCAGATTGCCGCTCTGGCGACGCTCCTCGAGCATTTCCGGCAGCCGATGCAGAGTCTGGGGGCCGAACACCAGGTCGACATAAGGCGCGCGCTTGCCAATCTCGGCACCTTCCTGGCTGGCGACGCAGCCGCCGACGCCGATAATCAGATCGGGGTTCCTGAGCTTGAGAGGCTTCCAGCGACCGAGCTGGTGAAAAACTTTTTCCTGGGCCTTCTCGCGAATCGAGCAGGTGTTGAGCAGGATGACGTCTGCTTCTTCTTCACGATCCGTCGGCACCAGCCCATGGCTGTCCACCAGCAGGTCCTGCATACGCGCGGAGTCGTATTCATTCATCTGGCAACCGTGGGTTTTGACGTAGACTTTTCTGCTCACCGCTCCTGTCCTTTAGTCCAGTTGAACGCCGCTCTGAATCAGTCCAGAGCCAGCCTCAACGGGGCGCGGAGTATAGCGTCCGATGCCTCCGCTGCCCAGTAAATTTGCTGGCATTCCCGGCGCGGGGTCGGTAGACTTTCGCGCCCGCTAAAACGCGGCCGTTCGGAACCGAGCCCGGCATCCGGATACCCGCAGTGAGTACACGGAATCGCTATGGCCAACAGCCCTGTCTACAAAGTCATCTTCCAGAACGGCAACCAGGTCGTCGAGATTTTTGCGCGCCAGATTTACCAGAGTGATATGTGGGGTTTTATCGAGGTCGAAGAGCTGTTGTTCGGCGAGCGCTCACAGATTCTGGTCGATCCCGCTGAAGAAAAACTTAAAAATGAGTTTGGCGGCGTGCAGCGCAGCTATATCCCCCTGCATTCGGTAATCCGGATCGATGAAGTGGCAAAAGAGGGCGTTGCCCGAATCTCCGACGTCAAGCCCGGGGACAGCACGAATGTCACCTCCTTTCCGGTACCCAGCGCGCCGGTCAGGCCCCGCAGCAGCGACGACTAGCTCAACCGGGCGGGGTTAGCGCCCGGGGGGCCGTTGAAATCTCGCCCCTGAGCCCCCACCTCTGTGATTCACACAGAGGATTTTGCAATGCAGGACAAGCACAGCGACGAACAGGCGCCCCGGCAGGACTCGGAGCCCGGGTTGATCGATGAGCGCAGCCGGGAAGCGAACACACCGGCGGTAGCCGATGATGTGCTGCCGGATTCGCTCTATCTGGTGCCTGTGCCTCACAGGCCCTTTTTCCCCGGGCAGGTGCAGCCGGTCGCCATGAACCCCGAAGAGTGGGGCGGCACCATCAAGGCGGTGACCGAGAGCGCCAACGGTGTCGTGGGTCTGGTCTATGTGGACCAGCAGCAGCTTGCGGGCAGTGAGCCGGAGCCTCGCCACTTCCCGGAGATGGGCTGTGTCGTTCGTCTGCATCGTCCGCCCATGGTGGCCGAGAATCCCGGGCATTTTCTGGCCCAGGGAATTCGTCGCTTCCGTATCGTGCGCTGGCTCAGCGACAAGCCGCCCTATCGTGTGCAGGTTGAGTATCCGCGCAGTCAGGGTGACCGGGATAGCGACGAGGTCAAAGCCTACGCTATGGCCGTGCTGCAGGCGGTGAAAGAGCTGCTGCCGCTGAATCCGCTGTATAGCGAAGAACTACGCCACTACATCGCCAACTTCAATCCCAATCAGCCCAGCCTGCTGGCGGACTTTTCTGCCGCGCTGACCACCGCCAGCGGCGAGCGCCTGCAGGAGATTCTCGACACCCTGCCGCTACAGTCGCGAATGCAGAAAGTGTTGGCCCTGCTGGGCAAGGAGCGGGAGGTCGCCGAGCTGCGCGGCAAGATTACCGAGCAGGTCAACGAAAAAGTTTCGACGCAGCAGCGCGAGTTTTTCCTGAAAGAGCAGATGAAGGTTATCCAGAAGGAGCTGGGTATCTCCAAGGATGATCGCACCTCGGATGCGGAACGCTTTGGAGAGCGTCTCGAAAAGCTTCATCCTCCGGCCGCCGCGCAGGAGCGAATCGACGACGAGCTGAACAAGCTCTCGGTGCTCGAACCCGGTTCCCCGGAGTATGCGGTCACCCGCAACTATCTGGATTGGGTGACACAGATCCCCTGGGGCGTCAGTTCTGAGGACAATCTGGATCTTCGCCATGCGGCGGGGGTTCTCGACCGCGATCATGACGGCCTGGAGGATGTGAAGGACCGCATTCTGGAGTTCCTCGCTGTGGGCTCTTTTAAGGGCGAGATCGCCGGTTCGATCCTGCTACTGGTGGGACCGCCCGGGGTGGGCAAAACCAGTATTGGCCGCTCGGTCGCCTCGGCTCTCGGGCGGGAGTTCTATCGTTTTTCCCTCGGCGGCATGCGCGACGAGGCCGAAATCAAGGGGCATCGCCGAACCTACATCGGCGCCATGCCCGGAAAGTTCGTGCAAGCCTTGAAAGAGGTGAAAGTATCCAACCCGGTCATCATGCTCGATGAAATCGACAAGATCGGCGCCTCCTTCCGCGGCGACCCGGCGTCGGCGCTGCTGGAGGTTTTGGATCCGGAGCAGAATGGTGACTTTCTCGATCACTATCTTGATCTGCGGGTCGATCTTTCCAAGGTTCTTTTCATCTGCACGGCGAACCAGCTCGATACGATTCCCGGGCCGCTGCTTGATCGTATGGAGACACTTCGCCTTGCCGGTTACGTCGCCGAAGAAAAGCTGGCCATTGCGCGCAATCATCTCTGGCCCAAGCAGCTGGAGCGCCATGGCCTTGCGGATGATCAGCTGAAGATTAACGATGCGGCATTGAAGTACGTAATCGAGTCCTACTGCCGCGAGGCGGGGGTGCGCAATCTGGAGAAGCAGCTGTCGCGGATTATGCGCAAGGCGATCGTCGGTTTCGTCGAGGGACGCGAGGAGGTCAAACGTCGGCGTAAGGGTGAAACGCCGACTGAGAAACGCCGGATCGGCAAGCGTGATATCGATGCGCTGCTCGGCAAGCCGCCTTTCCAGCGGGAGAAGCCCCAGCGCGGCATCGGCGTGGCGACGGGGCTGGCCTGGACCGCTATGGGCGGGGCCACGCTGCCGATCGAGTCATCGCGGATTCACACGCTCAATCGCGGGTTCAAACTTACCGGTCGTCTCGGCGATGTGATGCGCGAGTCCGCCGACATTGCTTACAGCTATGTGGTCGCCCACCTCAAGGACTACCGCTGTGACCTGGATTTTTTTGATACGAGTATGGTCCATGTGCACGTTCCGGAGGGGGCTACACCCAAAGACGGGCCCAGCGCCGGTATTACCATCGCCACGGCCTTGATCTCCCTGGCACGCAAGGAGCGCATTCGTCGGCCCCTGGCTATGACCGGCGAGCTGACGCTCACCGGACAGGTCCTGCCCGTCGGCGGTATTCGGGAAAAGGTCATTGCGGCGCGCCGGGCAAAGATTATGGAGCTGATTTTGCCTCACGCGAATCGCCGGGATTTTGAAGAGCTGCCGGACTACCTGCGCGATGGTATCAATGTGCATTTCGCACGCAGCTACCGGGATGTCTTTGAGTTTGTCTTTGAAGATCACCACCAGGACAAGCCCCTGCACTGACAGCGCGATCGGACCCGGTCCGGCTGATGGCGCTAGGGGGCCTCGGCGAGGATGATCGCCCGCCTCGGCGCCGGATAGCCCTCGACGGTTCGCGTGCGGTCTTCGGGGTCGAGAAAATCCGCCAGGGATTGAAAGCGCATCCATTCGGTTCGGCGCTGTTCTTCGGTGCTGGTGCTTGATTCATCCACCAGGCGCAGATTCCTCAGGTTCAGCCTTGCGAGCCAGCGAAGCAGCATCGCGGAGCTTGGGATGAACCACACGTTACCCATCCGCGCATAGCGATCCTCGGGCATGAGACATTGCTGCTCGTCGCCCTCGATAACCAACGTCTCCAGTACCAGTTGTCCGCCCGGACGCAGACAGTCCCGAAGTACCTGCAGGTGCTCCAGGGGCGAGCGCCGATGGTAGAGCACGCCCATGGAAAACACGGTGTCAAAAGCCTGCAGACGGGCGGGGACTTTTTCGATGCCCACGGGCAGCACGGCAACTGCCGGGTCCTTGATGTAGCGCTGCAGCGCCGCAAACTGTGCAATGAACAGCGGTGAGGGGTCGACGCCGATGACTTCGCTCGCCCCCGCGCCGCGCATGCGCCAGCAGTGGTAGCCATTGCCACAGCCCACATCCAGTACGCGGCGGCCCGCCAGCGGCGAAATGTGTTCCTGCAGGCGATCCCACTTCCAGTCCGAGCGCCACTCCGTATCGATGTGCAGGCCAAACAATTCAAAGGGCCCTTTGCGCCAGGGGCTGAGTCCGCGCAGGGCGTCCTTAAGTTGCGCCTGAACGGCCGGATCCGGTGCGCGCGCCGTGCGCACAGTCACCCGGGGAGTGTCGAGCGCTACGGTGCCGGTGGCAATCACCGGGAGGGATTCCAGCGCGCTTCTAAACCGGGGAATATCGCCAAAGCGTTTTTCCGACAGCCCCGCTGCAAGCTGCTCGGGCAGCAGCGCCGCCCAGCGCTCCAGTGGTCCGTCGCGCCAGCGCTCGCGGAGGACATCGACATCAATCACTTGATCGCCACAATCGAGGCAAAGTTAAAACATTGAAACCAGACTTCGCTGGAGCGAAATCCGGCCTCGGACAGACGCTGGCGGTGTTGTTCGAGGGATTCGGGTAGCAGCACGTTCTCTATGGAGTCCCGCTTGCCGGCAATTTCCATGTCGCTGTAGCCATGGGCGCGCTTGAAATCATGGTGCAGGTCGATGTTGAGCTGATGCAGGGTGTCGTCGGGGAAAACCACTTTTTCGGACAGCACGAGAATGCCGCCCGGAACGAGTGCCTCGGCGATGCCTGTCAGCAGCTCAAGACGGGCGTCCAGAGGTACAAATTGCAAGGTGTAGTTCAGTACCACCATCGATGCGTTGCTGATCTCGCAGTCGCGGATGTCCGCTTCCCGAAGCTCCACGGGCACCGGACTCTCGTCAGCGTCCAGCAGTTCGCGGCAGCGTTCGATCATCGCCGGGGAGTTGTCCACGGCGATGATATGACTGCCGCTGTCGGCAAGATGTCGGCGCATGGAGAACGTGGTGGCACCGAGGGAACAGCCCAGATCGTAGACCGCCGTATCCGGCCGCGCAAAGCGCGCGGCGAGGAGTCCGGACATGGCAATGACGGTTTCGTAGCCCGGCACCGAGCGACTGATCATGTCGGGAAAAACCGCCACCACATCGCGGTCAAAGCGGAACGGCCCCGGGGCCCTGAGTGGGTCGCTGAAGAGTGTGTCAGAGTGGTCGGTCAAAGCGTTTTTACTCTCTCGAATGGACGTCAAACGCGAGCGGCGCGCATGTTAGCATGCGGCGCATTTAATCGATGCCCGGCTTTTGCAGCCGGCTTAGGAGACAGGACCTCGTCATGAAAGGAACCCATGAATACCGCGGTGCGGACCGCAACCAGGACATTCTCATCGACATTAACGGTGAGCTGTTCCCGCGCGAGAAGGCGGCCGTCTCGGTGTTCGATTCGGGCTTTATTCTCGGCGACGGCGTCTGGGAGGGCCTGCGGGTTGAGGGTGGCACGGTGCTGTTCCTGGAGCAGCACCTCGACCGCCTGTATGAGGGTATGCACACGCTGGATTTTGAACCGTCGATCGATCGCCAGACCCTGACGCGCCGCCTCTATGCCGCGCTCAATGCGAACAAGATGCACGACGGGGTGCACATCCGCCTGATGGTATCCCGGGGCGTGAAGTCAACGCCTTACCAGGATCCGCGGGTCACCATCACGCCGCCGACGATCGTGATTATTCCCGAGTACAAAACGGCCCTGCCGGAGACCGCCGAAAAGGGCGTCAGGCTCTTTACCGTGCATGTCCGCCGCGGCTACCCGGATGTGCAGGACCCGACCCTGAACACGCATTCCAAACTGAACTGCATTACCGCCTGTATTCAGGCGGCCAAGGCAGGCTACGACGAAGGGCTGATGCTGGACCCGCATGGGTTTGTCGCCACCTGTAATTCCACGCACTTTTTCATCGTCCGCCGTGGTGAGCTCTGGACCAGCACCGGAAATTACTGTCTGGACGGGATTACCCGGCGCAAGGTGCTGAACATGGCCGCCGAAGAGGGCATGACGGTACGTGAGCGCAACTTCACCCTGACGGATGTGTATAACGCCGAAGAGTCCTTTGTGACCGGGACTTTCGCGGGGCTTGTACCGGTCAGGGAAGTCGACGGACGGCAGATCGGCAGCGGCGAGCGAGGACCGATAGTTGCGCAGTTGCAGGCCAGCTACCGCGAGCGGGTCGCCGCCTACATCGCCGGTCCCGGACAGCATCACGAGCGGGGCTAGTTTTTATGCAGACCCAGCGTATCGCCATGTGGTCCGGGCCGCGGAACATCAGTACCGCCATGATGCGTTCCTTTGAGAATCGCCCGGACTGTGCGGTCATCGATGAGCCCTTCTACGCCGCCTATCTGGCGACGACCGGCTACCAGCATCCGGGGCAGGATGACATCCTGGCCTCCCAGCCGCAGGACTGGCGCGTCGTGGCGGCGGCTTTATGCAGCGATGCACCCGCCGCGCTCTACTATCAGAAGCACATGACCCAGCACATTCTGCCGCAGATGGATCTGAGCTTTAGCGAGCAGTTGAGCAACTGTTTTTTGATTCGTGAACCAAGGCGGATTATTGCCTCCTACGCGCGGGTCCGGCCGCAGTTCCAGCTGGAGGAATTGGGCTTTCCCCAGCAGCTGAGACTCTTTGAGCGTGAGTGCGAGCGGTTGGGTTCTGCGCCGCCGGTGCTGGATGCGGCCGTTACCCTGGCTGATCCACGCAGGGTGCTCGGCGCGTTGTGCCGGGCGCTGGATATTGCCTTTGATGAGCGGATGCTGAGCTGGCCAGCCGGGCCGCGAGACAGCGACGGCGTATGGGCACCGCACTGGTACGACTCCGTATGGTCATCCACAGGGTTTGCCCCGGCGCAAGGAATCGAAGAGGACGTCGTCCCGGTGCTGAGTTACGAGCAGTCTTTACTGTGCGAGAAGGCGGAGCGTATTTACCAGCGAATGCTGCCCCACGTGCTGCGGGGCTGACTGGAGAGGTGACTGGAGAGCAGACTAGTTTGCGCTGCGAACCCAGTAGTTTTCTTCAGCCAGCGCCCGGCGCTGTCGCGCCTGCGGTTGCAGTTGCGCAAAGTAGCGGTCCACATGTCCGGTACGGGTGTGGGGCTTGTGAAATTTGATCGCACGCAGGAACGCGACCAGGCTTTTGCCCGCGCTGCCCTGCGACTTCAGCTGTTGTGAATTGTCGATAGCTTTTTCGAAAGTATCGCCAGTGTTTGTTGCGTTCTTCGCCATGGCCAACTACCTGTTGTCTTATATCTAAAGCTTAGTCCTTCGACGGCGGGCAACAAGGAAAAAATCCCTAAAAAAAACGTGAAAAAGTCCTCTACGCGCCCGCAAGAGTCGGAAAATTCTGTTTTCTAGGGGAGAGGCCTCGCGTATCGTAAGGCTTCCTATTTGTTTCACGCTCAGGAACTGCCCAGATGCTTGACCTACTACCGCGCCTCCCCGACGACCCGATTCTTGGCCTTGCCGCCGTCTGCCGTGCAGACAGCAATCCGCACAAGGTGGACCTCACGGTAGGAATCTATATGGATGAGGAGGGGGTCTGCCCCGTCTTCGGGGCAATCCGCAGCGCTCAGGCCTCACTGGTCGCGAAGGAGGTCAGCAAGGCCTATTTACCGCCAGCGGGAGTGCCAGCGTTTAATCAGGGCATGCAGCAACTGGTGCTCGGTGCCGACAGCACGGCACTGGCTGACGGTCGGGTCAGCAGCATTCAGGCGCCGGGAGGATGTGGCGCCCTGCGTATCGGCGCAGAGATTATTCAGGCCGCGTCGCCGGGAGCCCGGGTCTGGGTATCCGATCCGACCTGGCCGGTGCACATTCCCCTGCTGGGCAGTGTCGGACTGCAGTTCTCAACGTATCGCTACTATGATGCGCCGACCCACGGTGTGAACTTCGACGCCATGGTTGATGACCTCAAGGGGGCGGGCAAGGGTGACATCGTGTTACTCCACGGCTGCTGCCACAACCCCTGTGGCGCGGACCTGTCACTGGAGCAATGGTCAGTGATTGGGGACATGGCGCTGGCCCAGGGTTTCATGCCCTTCATCGATATCGCCTATCAGGGGCTGGGTGATGGTCTTGATGCGGATGCGGCGGGCTTGCGGCACCTGGCCGAGCGGCTTCCGGAAATGATTATCGCCGCCTCCTGCTCAAAAAATATGGGACTGTATCGAGAGCGGACCGGGTGCACGATCTTCCTCTGCCAGAGTGCCGATAACGCAGAGGCACTGGTCAGTCAGGCGAAGGTCGCAGCACGCCGGATCTATTCGATGCCACCGTCCCACGGGGCGCTGCTGGCCGCTGCGGTGCTCTCGGATGCGGAGCTGACGAGCAACTGGCAGGCGGAATTGCATGCGATGTGCGGACGTATCAACGGACTGCGCAGCGACCTTGTGGAAAAACTGCAGGCCGCTACGGGGCGGGACTTTGAGTTCATCCGCCAGGAAAAAGGCATGTTTTCCTTCCTCGGTCTCTCCGCTGAGCAGGTTCAGGCCCTGCGCGATGATTACAGCGTCTATATGCTCGGTTCTTCGCGCATCAACGTGGCCGGCGTCAATGCGCGAAACATCGACTACCTGGCGCGGTCGATCGCGAGCGTCCTCTAGGACTCAGCCGCGTTCATCGAGTTCGGTCCAGCGCTCGAGTTTTTCTTCCAGCGCCGGGCCGATGCCGGCAAGTTCGTCGAGGAGTTTTTGCACTTCTCCCGGCTCACCCTGATAAAAGGCCGGATCGGCGATCAGTTGCTCCAATTCCCCCTGGCGTGATTCCAGGGCTTCGATTTCGCCGGGCAGGGCATCCAGTTCCCGCTGCTCTTTATAACTGAGTTTTTTACCTTTGGGCGCCGTTAGCGGAGCAGGGTCTGCCTTGGCTCCGGCGGTTTTTGGCGCGGGCGCAACGGGCTTAGCACCGGCGCCGGCTTCCAGGGGCAGCAGGCGTCCGCCCCGGGCCTCCCAGTCACTGAAGCCTCCGGCATGCTCTTCGACGCTGCCATCGCCACTGAGCACCAGCAGGCTGGTCACGACATTGTCCATGAAGGCCCGGTCGTGACTGACCAGCAGTACCGTGCCCTTGAACTCCATGAGCAACTCTTCGAGCAGTTCCAGGGTTTCGATGTCCAGATCGTTGGTGGGCTCATCGAGGATTAGCAGATTGACCGCTTTGCTGAACAGTGAGGCCAGTACCGCACGATTCTGCTCGCCGCCGGACAGGGCGCCGACCGGTGTGCGCAGGCGCTGGGGCGAGAACAGAAAATCCCCGAGATAGGACACGGCGTGCTTGCGCCGGCCCCCGATCTCGATGAAGTCCTGTCCGCCGCAGACGTTATCGATGAGGTTTTTGCTCGGATCCAGTGTCGAGCGCTGCTGATCGCCATAGGCGATCTCCAGCTTGCTGCCCAGCCGCACACTGCCGCTGTCGGGCGTCAACTCGCCGGTCAGGAGACGGATCAGGGTGCTTTTGCCCGCGCCGTTCGGGCCGACGATACCGACCCGATCGCCGCGCTGAAGCAGCAGCGACAGCGGCTTGATGATCTGGCGCCCGCCAAGGCTGACGCTGGCCTCCTTCAGCTCTGCGACGATCTGGCCGCTGCGCTGGGCATTGTCCAGATTCAGCGATGCGGTGCCGGTGCGTTCGCGTCGGGCGCTGCGCTCTTCGCGCATTGCCTTGAGGGCCCGCACGCGACCCTCGTTACGGGTGCGGCGGGCCTTGATGCCCTGGCGGATCCAGCGTTCCTCTTCACTCAGGCGCTTGTCAAAGAGGGCGTTGGCTTTTTCCTCGGCCGCGAGTTCCTGCTCCCGGTGGCGAAGGAATCCATCATAGTTCCCCTGCAAGACCGTCAGGTGACCGCGGTCGAGTTCGGCAATATGGTCCGCTACGCCCTGCAGAAAGCGGCGGTCGTGGGTA
>CAZGGN010000052.1:0-17609 GCA_964525195.1 uncultured Congregibacter sp. | reverse complement strand
ATGCTCTTGTAGGTCGTGAGCGTCAGTTGCCCTCCCGGCAACCGGCGCTGCCCACCCATATCCCGAAGGGCAAGATCGGCACGCAGCTCCAGCAGCACAGCAGGCAGCGCAGATTCGGCTTTGAGCAGCCAGTTCAGGCCAGCGCTCGCACGCTCTGCCCTCGAGTAACGTTTATCCCAGCCCAGGCGCTCGAGGAATTCGGCACGTGAATACCGGGCGTTGACTTCAAGGCGGGGGCTAAGGCCATAGCGCAGCAGCGTACTCCACTGCACCTGCCTGCTCTGCTGCCACGCATTCTGACTCGCCGTCCGATAGTCCAGCGACGCCGCGATCTGCCAGCGAGAGGGCTTGACCAGCAGTTGTTCAATGCTGATAGGTGCCTGTGCCAGAGCACGCGGCGCTGCCACAACCAGCGCCAGCGTCAGGATTGTCCTCGTGCCGATCGTCCCTTGCTGCCCCCCCATGCTCCGGATCCCCTCTGCCTCGTCTTCCCTTGCGTTGAGATTCAGCATCCGCCAGAACCCCCTCTCGGGGCCACGTCCACTTCGGCCACCAGTGCATCAATAGCGCGCAGTCTTGCGCTGCGTGTCACGCCCGGACATACTCCCGCGCCCTTGTTGTCGGGATATTGAGGAAAACCATGCTGCATCGTTCCGCATTGCTGCTTGCCGGCCTCCTGGTGAGCGGCTGCGCCTCCTACACCGCCGAATACGAAGACAGGCTGGCGCGCAGCCTTCCGAGGCCGCGAGACGTGAGCATCAGTGACAGCAAGACTTACCCCGGCAAGATTCTTTGCGGGCGCTACATCACAACCACCGCTCAGGGCTTCAGCATGCGTACCGGTCAGTTCGTGGTCGGTCCCCATCACGTGCTGAGCAGCCCGAGCGAAGATCAAATCATGGTCTATTGCAGCAATGATCCGGAGCAGGCGCTTTACGACCGCGCGGGTATCGGCGCACCGGATGGCAACTGGGTGCCGCTAATCAAGGTGAGAGACGATATGCTGGCGATCGACAGGGCGATCACGAACTATTACAACACCGCCAATACCCTGCCAAGAACACTCGAAAACCTGCTTGAGGGCGACTTTGGCGTGAATGCAGATATGCTGACAGACCCTTGGGGACGGCCTTACCGCTACGCAGGCGGTCTGTCCGGACGAACCGCGCCCCAGTATCAACTGGGCAGTTACGGAGAGGATGGCGAGCCGGGCGGCAAGGGTCAGAACGCCGATATCAGCCGGGCGCAGATCGCGCTACTCGATCACGTCCTGCGCGTCGCGGGCTACTGAGCTAGACCGGCAGGAAAGGAAACACTCGCGGCAGCATAAACAGCACGACACTCGAATACACCAGCGATAAAGGAAATCCATAGCGCAGGTAATCCGAAAATCGGTAGCTGCCGAGGTTCTGGACCATCAGGTTGGTCGTGTATCCATAGGGAGTCATAAAACTGGCACTGGCTCCGTAGGCCACCGCCATCACAAAGGGCAACACGCTCAGCCCGAAGCTCTCTGCAACCCCGTAGGCAATCGGAAAGACCAGCGCGGCGGCCGCGTTGTTGGTCATCATCTCGGTCAGCATCAGCGTGCAAAGATAGATTCCCGCGAGCGCGACATAGGGACCCTGGCCCGCCAGCTGCGAATGCAGGGCATCGGCAATTAGCGCCACCAGCCCGCTATTCACCAGTGCCTGCGAAAGCACCAGCGCCGAGGCAATAATCATGGCGATATCAAAGGGAAAGCGTCGCCGAAGCTCGCCCACGCGAACAATGCGCAACCCCAGCATCAGCACCAGCATCGCTGCCAGCCCCTTGATCAGCGGGATGATATTCAGCGCCGCCAGCAGCACCACGGCGAGCATCGCCACACCCAGCAGGTTGCTTTGCAGCGCAGGCAGAGACGCCTGAAGTGCCCGCGAACCGACCACCAGGAAGTTTTTGTTGACGTTGCTGCGGCTGTAAAAATCGCCCCCGACGGCCAGCATCAGGCTATCGCCGGCCTGAAGCCGGATACTCCCCAGTTTCCCGGACAGGCGTATACCGCCACGCCGTAGGCCCACAACAGCGGCGTCAAAGAGCGATCGAAAGCCTGAGTCCTTGACTGTCTTGCCCTCGACCGTCGCCCCGGGCAATAACACCACCTGCACAAGGTTACCGCTGAGAAGCCCCTCCCCGGCCGCAAAGGTTCGCAGTCCGTCAAAGCGTTCCAACAGGTTTACGCGGTCGATATCGCCGGAGAAGATCAACAGGTCACCCTCGGCGATATATTCCTGGGGCGCCACCGGGGAGATCAGATGATCCCCGCGTACGATCTCGACCAGGAACAGGGACTCGAGTTCACGCAAGCCGTTTTCCGCGATGCTGCGACCGATCAGACTTGAACCTGCCACGACCTCCGCTTCGACCAGGTACTCGGCCACCTCTACCGTATCCCGGGGGTTCCGCGGCAGCAGCCGCGCGGACACGATGATGACCGCAATACCTGACACAGTCACCGCCAGGCCAATCGGCAGAAAATCGAAGAACGCGAGCCCCGTGCCGGTTGCGTCCTCCAAAAATGAACTGACGATCAGATTGGTCGACGTACCTATCAGCGTCGTGGTTCCACCGAGCACCGCCGCGTAGGACAGAGGTAACAGTAAGCGGCTCGGCAGGTGATGGGTATTTTCTCTCAGGGCATTGGCGAGGGTCGCAACAACCGCCGTATTGTTCACCAGCGCCGAGAACAGGCTGGTCACAACCGACATACGCAACAGCGCACGCCGATATCCGGGCACCACCAGCCCCTGGGAAAGGCGTGACAACCAGGCGAGCTTCTCCAGACCAATGGACACCAGCAGCAGGAGGACGAGGGTTACCAGGCCGGTATTGGTAGCCTTTTGCAACAGCGACGGGGTGTCGATCAATCCCGCAAAATAGGCAGCGGCCATCGCACCGGTAAACAGCCATGGCGGCGAATAGGCAGTGAAAATAAGACCATAGAAAAGACCGAGAAAGATCGCGGCGATGAACAGCTGTTCGAGCATGCAGGCGTAACCCAGAACCGGAAACGCGAGGATACGCGGTGGCGGCACATGGCCTCAAGGGTGACAAAAACAACCATGCCAACGGTTGCCAGCCCAGACCGATGGTTTACACTCTGCGGGCGCTCGCAAGCGCGTACGACCAACCACCATCTTTCGCAAAGGAGTCACCTATGATCGGCTACGTTACAGTCGGTGTCAGCGACATGGAGCGCGCAAAAACTTTCTATTCGGAATTGCTCAAGGATATGGGCGCGTCCGTCACCGTGGATATGGAGCGCATCGCGTTTATCGGCAAGAGCATGGCTGAGCCCATGGTCGCCGTGTGCATTCCCTATGACGGTGAACCTAACCACCCGGGCAACGGCAACATGCTGGCGATCACAGCCGGCACCAAGGAAAACGTCGATGCGCTCTACGCCAAAGCGATTGAGCTCGGCGCAAGCTGCGACGGCGAGCCCGGTCAGCGTATTCCGGATATGTTCTACGGCGCTTACGTGCGCGACCCGGACGGCAACAAGCTCGCGTTTTTTGTCTTTGGCTAGCATTTGCGAAGCCCCTCTGGGGCGAGTCTGACAGCGGCCTGCGGCCCGGCCCGCAGGCCCCGGCTCCTCAGCGCTGCAGCGACCCGGCTCTGCCCTCGGCGGCATCCGAGGCGCCCCGGCTTAATCGCGTCACAGCGGGATCAGCTGATGCAACTATTAAAATCCCTCGAAGTTCGTTTCCGGCAATGGCGCAACCGGATTATTTCACCGATCAAACATCGCGGCAGCGAGGTGCATTGTCCGGTCTGTGACCATGAATTCGCCCGGTTTTTACCCGCCGGTAGTGGCGATCGGGCCCGCGATCGCGCCGTCTGCCCACTCTGTCGCAGCCGCGAACGCGATCGCCTCAGCTGGCTGTTCCTGCGCGACCGACAAGAGGAGCTCCTCAAAGCTCACATGCAGTTCCTGCATATTGCACCCGAGCCCAGGCTCAGCGACTTTTTCAGCCAGGCCATAGGCGAGGGTTACATTACCGCGGACCTGATGCGCAAAGACGTGATGGTCAGGCTGGACGTTCAGGATATGGTCTATCCCAATGAGACCATGGATGCGATTTACTGCAGTCACGTGCTGCAGGATGTCCCCGACGACCACAGGGCGATTGCCGAGTGCTATCGCGTGCTGCGCCCCGGCGGCTGGGCCGTCATGAACGTCCCCCTCTTCGCCGACGCTACCGCCGAAGCGAATACACCGGGAAACATTCGCGCCAGCTGGGACAAGCGACCGGATGAGCATGTCCGACACTACGGACCAGACTACCGTCAGCGCCTGGAAGCAGCGGGCTTTGAAGTACAGGTCTATTCACCTGAGGATCTGGAGCCGAGCCCGGAAAACCGCCATCGCTTTGGGATCGATGGGGCGCGCACCGGCTTTGTTCACTTCGTGCGCAAACCGGCAAGCCTCAGCGACTGAGGCCCCCTTTACCGGAGCCCCCCTATAGAGGCGGGGGGGCGACTACTCGCCAAACCGATAGCCCATCAGCGCGATCTCGCGACTGAAAAGGCGGGCAATCTGCGCCTTGCTGCGCTCATCATAATATTCACTGTAGTGTTTGCGCTCACGGGCGACGCCGGTTTTCTCGCGCGGCAAAGGCTCGGAGAGCTCCAGACCCAGACGCTCACGCAGTTCCTCCAGGGACGCAGCCAGCTCTTTGAATTCAAATATTCGATCGACCATCACGCCCTGATCGTCGCAATAGAGCGGACTGTCTATCGGTAGTCGATGCGCTTTTCGCTCAACATAGTCTGCAAAAGGGGGAAGCGAGTGGCCCTGACCGTGTTTTTTCCACAGGTAGTAGGACACGGCCTTGTCCCAGGGATTGCGCTCAAAGCAAAAGGTGAAATAACCCTCCCAGACCTCGCGGCCCACAAGCTCTTTTATCCGCCAGGCTGGCATGTGTTCATAGTAAAAGGCGCCGAGTAGCGGTGAGTGCCGGTGCACCACTTTGCGCAGCAGTTTCGAATGATTGTAGGCCTTGCCGAGTCCCGATGTCGGGCCGTAATTGCGCGGAATCCCCGAAGCGATGTTGTCCTCCATGTGCGAGACAATATCGTCCTCGGCACACTCCCGACCAAGGGCCACCTCCAGAGAACTCCCGGCAGTCTTGTGCGTCTTCACAAAAATAAACCGATGCTGGTGACTGATAATCACAGCCGCTTTCCTCTACTGTTCGCAGCGCTACTATGCGTTGCGCAGCTGGGGCAGTCAAAAGATGCGCCACGGCAAGCTGTGGCTGCGGTACACTGGCGATGCGATTAGCGACCAACCCTGACTAATGCTCAAACTCCGCCACAGTCGCCCCCTCTTTGTTGGCGGCACGCGTTACTGTTTTCAGCACCCGGAACACCCGAACCGCTGTATTAAAGTACTGCGCCCGGATCGCACCGGGGCCGCACGAAAACTATTACGCAAGGATTTCAAACGTTATTTACCCGCGCGTTTTCTCGATGATCAGCGCAAGGAGATCAAGGCCTATCGTGAACTCCTGACCCGGCCGAGCGAGGAACTCTGGCGGCATGTACCGCGTTATCACGGTACCGAAGAGACCGACATGGGACTGGGTATCGTGACCCAGCTTATGCGCAATGGGGACGGGAGCTGGCCCAGAAACCTGGAGCAGCTGCTGCCCGAAGGCAAAAGCGACGAGCTACAGGCCGGGATCGACGAATTTGTGACCGCCGTTGCTAGGTTGCGCATCCTCAGTCGCGACCTGCTCCCGCACAACATTATTGCCGTGCGGGAAGACGCCGGCTATCGGGTCATGCTGGTCGACGGCATCGGCAACGCCGAGCTGATTCCCCTGTCGACCTGGTCGGCGTTCTTCGCGGCACGCAAAACCCGGCGCAAAATTCGCCGTTTCCAGCAACGCTGCGAACTGTTACTGCCCGTCTGAGCGACAGCGGTCATCAGCCCAGCCCAGTATTTCCCGGGTCAGTGCAATTCGACTCCAGGAAAATGAGTGATCGCCGCTGAGCTTGACCGCACTCAGATCGAGTGTAGCGAGCTTTTGATATTCAGCGACGACCGGATCGAACATGGTCGCAGCCGGCGTCACCTGATCTTGCTCGCCCACGATCATCAGTACTGACTTGCCGATCAGATCCGGGCCAAAACTGCGGGTATCGAGAATCTTTGAATCCGCAAAGCTGAGTTCCTCGCGCATCCGCGCCGCGCTCAACCCCTCGAGCATAAACAGGCTGTCGGCATAGGCTGCCAGGCGCTCTGCGTTGGCATCGAGCGGCCCCTTCATGCCCGCCTGCCACAGCCCCAGATTGACCGGCGAGAGCGACATCACGCAACGCAATGATGTGTCCCTTGCGCCCGTGGCCAGCGCCGTATAGCCACCGAGGGAGTGTCCGAGCAGTGACAGTGCCGCGGTGTCTACACGCAGGCGCGTGGCGTTCTCAGGATCGCGCAGATAATCCAGCACCGCCAGCGTATCGTCCGGGAGCTGCGTTATGCGGTAGTCCCCCTCAGCCCCCCAGGCACCGCGATAGTGGAAAAACACGGTGTTAAAGCCAAAACGCCGCAGCGCCTGGGCGATATCGAGGTTGCGCTCATTTCCCGGAAAGCCGTGCAGCAGCAGCACCGTTGGATGCGGACCTTTACCGGCGGCCAGATAAGCGTGGGCCGGCATACGCTCAGCCTGCGATGGAATCGCAAGCTCCACCACCGCGGCGGGAAAGCGCGCATCAAAAGGGGGATCCAGCGCCAATGCTGCATCGATCGCATCCGCGTGAACCTGCGCAGTAGCAAGCAGCAAGCCGACGGCCAGATTTCTCAACGTTCCTCGCATAAACCCTCCAAAACCCCACTGCGGCCGACTACAGACCCCATAGATAAGCGCCACCGGCAACCTGCGCCGCGGCAACGGCGACCGCAGCTGACAGTCGTGAATTGACCTCGGGCAGCCGCTTCAGTAGTTTAGCCGCCTTTCTCACGGAGACACGATTATGAGCAAGTCCATCCCCCGGGATAATGCCAACGATTACAGCGCTGACATCATTGCCAGACGTCAGCAGTTTATCGAGGAAACCACCGGCGCTGAACTGAATCACACCAAGCAGTTCTCCTTTGATCCCAAGGAAATGGACGGCAACATCGAGAACATGTTCGGCGTTGCGCAGGTGCCGATTGGCGTTGCCGGCCCCCTGCTGGTGAACGGTGAACATGCGCAGGGAGAGTTCTATGTCCCCATGGCCACCGTTGAAGGCACCATGCTGGCCAGCTACAACCGCGGCATGAAAGTCATCCGTGAAGCTGGCGGCGTCATGACCACGGTGGTGGGACAGGCCATGCAGCGCGCGCCCTGTTTTGTGTTTCGCAATGCCCGCGACGCGCGAGACTTCGAGCAATGGCTGATGGAGCACTTTGAGGACATCAAGTCCGTCGCTGAAAGCACCACGTCGGTTGGCAAACTGAATGAGATAGAACACTACTGCGCGCATAACTTCGTCTACACCCGCTTTGACTACAGCACCGGTGATGCGGCCGGCCAGAATATGACCAGCAAAGCGACCTTCGTCGCCTGCGAGTGGATCCGCGAGAACTATCCCGCACTGAAGAACTACCTGCTATCGGGCAACTTCGATACGGAAAAGCGTACCTCTTCCGTGAATCTGCTCAAGAACCGCGGCAAGCGCGTGACCGCGGAAATCACCATCCCCCGGGAAGTACTCGAGCGCAATCTGCGCATCACGCCGGAGGCCATGCATTACGGCCAGGGCATCACCACGATCGCGTCATTCCTGACGAATTCCTCGAACAATGCCGCGCACCCTGCCAACGGCCTGGCGGCGCTTTACCTCGCCACCGGTCAGGACATCGCCAATATCGGCGAATCCAACCAATGCACAACCTACAACCGGGTGACCCGCGAGGGCGACTACCACTTCTCGATCACCCTGCCCTGCCTGATTGTCGCGAGCTACGGCGGTGGCACGAACCTGCCCACACAGCGCGAGTGTCTTAAAATGATGGGCTGCCATGGCCAGGGCAAAGCGCTGAAGCTTGCGGAAATCGCCGCGGCCCTGGTCGTTGCAGGGGAGCTCTCTCTGGGTGCAGCTACCCGGGTAGACAAGAAAACCCGCAAAAACGAGTGGGTCGACGCGCACGAGCGCCTCGGCCGTAATCGCTAGAACCGCGCCAGGCGAGCCGCCCTCCGGGGCGGCTCAATAGCCACGACCGAAGTCGATCACGCCCTGCAGGGGCCGGCCCGCCCGATAACACTCCAGATTGTCCAGGAAAACGCCGGCGATACGCTCCATGTCCGTCGGGGCTGAGGTGTGGGAACTGATATACAGACCGGGGACCTGCCAGAGCGGATCCTCGTCCGCGAGGGGCTCCTGATCCAGCACATCCAATACCATTGCGCCCAGCTGCGATGATTCCAGGGCGCGCAGGGCCGCTGGCAGCTCAAGGGCATTGGCACGCCCGCTATTGATGAGAATCGCTCCCGGCTGCAATCGCGCCAGGACAGCCTCATCGATCAATCCGTCGGTTTTATCGGTGTCCGGCAGAATCATTAGCAGGACATGCAAACCCTCGGCGAAGGCCAGCTTGTCCTCGCTCGCAAAGCACTGACCACAGCCCGCTACGTCCCGACCATCACTATTCAAACCGCGGATCTCAGCCACAAAGGGCGAAAGCGTTTGCGCTACGGCGCTGCCAATGCTGCCGACGCCGGCAATACCCACAGAAAGCCGGGAGAGCCCGGGATCCTGCCGATCATCCCAGCACGGCGTCACGGCCCGCCGGATAATCCCGCGCTGCAAGGCCAGCAACCAGCCCAGGACGTACTCGCTCATGCTCTGGCCAAAAATATCCTTGACCCCGGTGAGGAGGTAATCGCGGCGAGGCACATCCAGAAACGGGGTGATACCCGCCCAGGTCGATTGCACCCACTGAAGCCGGGGCATGTCTTCGATCAGAGGCGCCAGAAGATCCGGCGCGCCCAGGGCAATCTCCGCCAGCCGGCCGGCCCGGTCAACCTCACGGTCACTCGCAAAAAACCGCAGCCTCGCATCCGCCGGGACCCGCCCTGCAAGCGCGCCGCAGAGCGCCTGTTCCAGCGCCTCCGCCCTGCCACTGACCACTGTGATATCCACGCTGTCTCCCCCTGATTCCGTGCCCCATCGCTAGCCCGATAAGTTTGACACAGCCAAGGCAAGAGTCGGAATTCAGGATTACCGCGCACGCACCAGCGGCGAGACGAACCCCGGCGGTTTCAGCGCAAGCACCGGCGTAGCAATTCCGGCCAGAATCGACTCGGTCGTCGCCCCGATCAGAACCCCGGGATTAGCCGAGGTGCCAACCGTTCCCAGTACCAGCATCCCTGCGTCGGCCTCACCGACAATACGCTCAACAGAAGGTATTGCCCTGCCCTCCAGCAGGTGCGACTTCACGCGAACCGGGTCCTCGGCAATACTCTCGATACGCTGAACAATGCGCTTGAACCATTGCTCGGCGTCGCGACGCTGCTGCGTCCGGTAGTGCTGCCGTTCCGCATCGCTCAGCGCCAGCTCGGGATCGTCCAGCAATTCACTGCCGTAGGGCTCCCAGGCGTGCACAACATGCATGTCCCCACCCCGGGCCTCGGCCAGGGCCAGAGCCGTTTCTGCCAGTGAAATGGCAAAGGCTTCGGCGGCACCAGCGCCCTCCGCCAGTTCGCGATCCAGCGCCAGTACGACGGTTTTGGAATAGCTTTCCCGATCCGGATGCAGTGCCCAGACGGTACAGGGACATTTGCGCATCAGATGCATACCGGTCGCATTCAGGCCGCTACCGGTCATCCGCTGTACCGGTTCGCTGATGTGCACCACCAGATCAAAATCCTGCTGCACAACCTGCTCAGTAATGGTGACGAAAGGCACACCGGTAAACACCGAATAATCAATTACCGAGTGGCTCGCAAAGAGGTCACAGATGCGCCGCAGCCGCTGAAAGGCGCGGGACCAGCGCAACTTGCTGACGCGCTCGACAACCCCGCGGGGATCCTGCAACTGGGGGGGTGGCTCCACCACCTCACAGACCGTAATCGCCGCCCCGTGGGCGTTTGCCAGCGCCACCACCTGCGCCAGACAACCTTCGTCGTCGACTTCGGCATAAACGAGAATGTCGCGAAACTGCTTCACGCATCGACTCCTGTCAATTTCAACGCTGCCGCTGCATCGCCGAGTGGCGCCCCGTAGGCGTCAACAGCTGAAGTCTACGCAATGCAGTGGCCAATAAAAAATTGAATGTTTAAACTAAACAGTTAATATAAAGCTAACCAAATTTTATCTATATTTTACTATAGGTTTCTTGTCTATGAATCTGAATTTTAAGCATTTAAAGTATTTCTGGACCGTTGCCCACGAAGGAAGTCTGAGCCGTGCGTCAGAGGTTTTGCACGTTAGCGCACCAGCACTTTCCGTTCAAATCCAGAAACTTGAAGACCAATTGGGCCACAGCCTGTTCGATCGTAAAGGACGCGCCCTGGTACTGAACGAAGCCGGACGCGTGGCCCTGGACTATGCCGACACGATCTTTACCGCAGGAGCAGACCTGATCGGGACAATGAGCGGTCGCGACGCCCAGGCCGGTCAGATTATCCGGATCGGCGCGATGGCAACCCTGTCGAGAAACTTTCAGCTGGGATTTCTCACCCCCCTACTGATGCGTGAGGACGTCGACATCGTGGTACGTTCCGATGGCTTGCAGGTGCTTCTTGAGGAACTCGAATCACTGCAGCTCGACGTGCTGCTGGTCAATACGCCACCAACGGTCAGTCACGACATGCCCTGGCTGACCCACCTGATCGACGAACAGCCCGTGAGCCTGGTGGGATGTCCCTCGCGCATGTCGGCGCAGGCAGACATTCTGCAACTGCTGACGGAGCAGCCCCTGATCCTGCCGTCGACCGCCACCAGCATTCGCAATAACTTCGACGCCTGGCTGGATCGTATGGGTATACGCCCGCGCATCGTGGCGGAGGTTGACGACATGGCCATGATCCGTCTGCTGGCCCGCGCGGACCACGGGATTGCCGTGGTACCGCCGGTCGTCGTACAGGATGAGTTACGAAGTGGCCGCCTGATTGAGGCCGAGCACTTCGATGCCCTGCGCGAGAGCTTTTACGCCATCACCCTGAAACGCCGCTTTGAGAATCCGCTGGTACGCGCCCTGCTCGACGAACACTACCGTCCACGCCCGCCGACCGGCAGGGCGTAAACAACGCCCCTATCAGCTCATCTCCTCGCTGTGCAGCGCCCCGCGACGCAGCTGATCCCGCTCCATGGATTCGAAGAGTGCCTGGAAATTGCCCTCACCAAAGCCTTCGTCCTGTTTGCGCTGGATAAACTCGAAAAATATCGGGCCAATCAGCGTCTCAGAGAAAATCTGCAGCAGCAGGCGCGGCTCGCCCTCGGTGCTGCCATCCAGGAGTATCCCCCGGCTCTGGAGCGCATCGACTGGCTCGCCGTGGCCCGGTAGGCGCTCCTCGAGCATCTGGTAATAGCTGTCCGGCGGAGCCGTCATAAACGGCAGCCCCCGGGCCTTGAGCTTATCCCAGCAGCCCAGCAGGTCGTCACAGGCAAAGGCGATATGCTGGATACCCTCACCGTTGTACTTCATCAGAAACTCTTCGATCTGCCCCTCGCTGCCGGCACGCCCCTCCTCGTTCAAGGGAATACGGATCTTGCCGTCCGGCGCAGACATGGCTCGGGACTTCAATCCGGTGTACTCGCCCTTGATATCGAAGAAGAAAATTAAAAAGCTTCTCGTAAAAGTTGGCCCAGTAATCCATGCGGCCGCGATACACGTTGTGGGTGAGATGGTCGATGACTTCGAAACCGCAGCCCGGGGGATGACGGTCGACACCCTCCAGGTATTCGAAGTCGATATCGTAGATGGCCGTGCCGTCCTCATAGCGATCAATCAGATACAGGATCGCCCCGCCGATGCCACGAATAGCCGGCATCTTCAGCTCCATGGGGCCGCAGGGGATATCAATAGGCTGGGCACCGAGCTCCAGGGCGCGATAGTACGCCTTGGCCGCATCCCGCACGCGAAAGGCCATACCGCAGGCGCTCGGGCCGTGCTCCTCGGCGTAGTAAAACGCCGGCGATCCCTTTTCATAATTAATGATGAAGTTGATCCCACCCTGACGCCACAGATCCACATCTTTTGTCTTGTGCCGGGCAACCAGGCTAAAGCCCATCATCTCGAAGGTCGGCTCGAGCAAGCCGCGCTCCAGCGACGCGAACTCGACAAACTCAAAACCATCAAGTCCCATCGGGTTTTCAAATAAATCCGCCACCTGCTGTCTCCCAAACTCAAAGTGAATGTATCAGCCCCCAGACTACCGGAGTCATGCAGACAGTTTTCACCTTTAATTGCACTTTCTCCGATTTAAACGCAGGATTACACCCTGATTTGTATTTAAAAGGGCATTTTATGCCAAGCAATCTGGATCGAGTTGAGCAGCGCATTCTGCAGGTGCTGCAAAAAGAAGGGCGACTATCCAATGTCGAACTGGCGCAGCTTGTGGGCTTATCCGAGTCCCCCTGCCTGCGCCGCGTACGCGGGCTTGAGGAAAACGGCGTGATCGCCGGCTATTCGGCGCGCCTGAACCAGCGCAAAATAGGCCTGCAGGTCACTGCTTTCGTGCAGGTGCAACTCGAAAAACACGACGATCAGAAGACCCGGGACTTTCTCGACGAGGTCGCGGCGGAGACGCACATCGTGGAGTGTCATGCGATGAGCGGCGCTTACGACTACCTGCTCAAGGTCGTAGCGCAAAGCATGGATCACTTTTCGGAAATTGCCATGCAGGGCATCCTGCGCTTTCCCGGAGTCAAGGACATTGAGTCGAGTTTCAGCCTGCAGACCGTGAAGCAGGATGCGCCACTGCCGGTTGTATAGTCAGCTCAGACAGCCTGCCCTTAGCGATCAACCCTCAACTCGCCAGCAGCGCCACCATACTGAAAGCGAGGTAATTCCCGAGCGCCAGGCCCGCAGAGCCCACCAGAATGGCCGGCAGTTCGAGGTCTGCGCGGCCGAGGCTGCGTGCCAGTGCCAGCGCCGAGGTTGCGCCCCCGATGTTGGCCTGAGACGCGACCGCTGCGGTTTCGAGATCAAAGCGGAACAAGCGCGCGGCAATGAACACAATGCTCCCGTGCGTCGCGACGAGAATGCTCACAAACACCCCCAATACCGGCGCCAGCTCCCCCATACGCAACAGCACCCGCACATCACAGAGTGAACCGATGACCGCAAGAAACAGGTACACCGAAAGCAGGCCCAGCATGCGCGCTCCGCGCAGTCGCTGGATAAGCGGCAGCTGCGCCAGAGCCAGCGCGATGGTGGAAAGGATGAGTGTTGCAGGTATATCAACGCCAATGGCTTGATCGATGGCGGCCGCAATGAACTCGGAGGAGCCGACCGCTGCAATGCCGAGACCAATGATCACGGCAATATCAAAAATATAGGTCACTTCTCCCTCATCTGTGACGGGCTCGCTCTTCTCGCCGACTACACCCGCTTCTCCCGCCTTTGGCCAGAGTGGCGCTAACAGCCGCGGCAGGGCCACACAGACGATCATCCAGAGCGTGGTCATTGCATTGTCCACGGCCGCCGAGCCGGCGTAGAGGGCAGCATCCTCCATCACCCCGTATTCAAGTGCCACCGCGTTGTAGTTCACGCTGCCGCCCACGTAGGTGCCGGTGAACATACCTGCCAGCGCCGCATGGTGCTGCCCCAGTGCATCGGCACCCCCGACAAACCAGTGACCAATCCCGGCACCGAGCGCTGTTCCAAAAGAACCGATAACAAACAGCGTCAACACCGGAAGTCCCACCTGCCCGAGGCTGCGAAGGTCGACCAGTAGGAGGAGCCAGAAAATTCCCAGCGGCGCCACGTAGGTGAAGATGGCCCCGTAGAGCGGCGTCTGATCGCTGTAAGTCGGGATAATGCCGAGATTAGCCACCAGGGCCGTGAGCAGGATGACCAGCAGCGCTGCGCCAAAATGACGGAGCCAGGTACGATTTGCCAGCCACTCTGATAGCGCAATCAGAAAAGCCAGCACGGCGGCAATGGAAAGGGCACCCTCAAACATCAGCGTCATCCTAAAGCCCACCGGGGTGCTGACTCAGCATCTTGATGGGACGTCAAATAAAACAGCTCAGCGAATTCTGCGCGCGCGGATGCTGCGCCCTTTCACCTTGCCGTTGGCGAGGTAATTCATGGCCTGGCGCAGCGCATCCCGCTCCACCGCCACAAAACTCCACTGGTCAAAAATGGAAATCTTGCCGATCTGCGATCCCTGCAGACCACCCTCACCCGTCAACGCGCCCAGCACATCTCCCGGCCGCAGTTTCTGCTTGCGCCCCGCATCGAGCTGCACGGTCACCATGGGTGCCGTCAGGGAGTAATTCGGATCGCGATCCAGCGAGGCCAGGCTGTCACAGGCGCAGGGTGTCTTCTGATAATCCTCGATCGCTCGAATACGCTGGGTCTCGCTGGGCACGACGATACTCATCGCCAAGCCGGTTTCTCCCGCGCGGCCGGTACGACCAATCCGATGCACATAGACCTCCGGATCCCGCGGCAACTCGTAATTAATAACCATGGCGAGGGATTTGATATCGAGGCCCCGCGCCGCCACGTCGGTGGCCACCAGTACCGGGCAGCTGTTGTTGCTGAAGCGCACCAGGACCTGATCACGCTCGCGCTGCTCCAGATTCCCGTGGATCGCCAGCGCCTCGATATCATACTCGCAGAGCAGTTTGGCGACCTCGTCACACTGCTTTTTGGTATTGCAAAACACCACCGCATTCGCAGGACGGTAGTGTTCGAAGAGCGCCAGGAGCGTGATATTGCGCTCGTGCTTCTGCACCTCGAAGAACAGCTGCTCAATGACCTCATCGGCGTGACCCAACGCGTCATCTACGGCCACCATGGTGGGCTTGCGCTGAATAGAACCACTCATTCGCCTGATATCGTCGGGATAGGTCGCCGAAAACAACAAGGTTTGCCGCGAGCTCGGGGTGAAACCGATAATGCTGCTCATCGTGTCGGCAAAACCCATGTCCAGCATGCGGTCCGCCTCGTCCAACACCAGCACTTTGAGGCCATCCAGACTCAGGGTCTTTTTCTGAAGATGATCCTGAATGCGCCCCGGCGTACCCACAACAATATGCGCTCCGTGCTCAAGGGAGCCCACCTGGGGACCAAAGGGCTTGCCGCCGCAGAGCACTACCAGTTTGATATTCGACATCCGGCTGGCGAGCCGACGTATTTCGCTGGCCACCTGCTCCGCGAGCTCCCGGGTCGGGCACAACACCAGAGCCTGCACCCCGAAAAAACGCGGGTTGATACCCTGCAGCAGACCGATGCCGAAAGCCGCAGTTTTACCGCTACCGGTTTTAGCCCGGGCAATAAGATCGCCGCCGGCTAGAATCACCGGCAGGCTCTCGGCCTGCACCGGAGTCATCTCCCTGTAGCCCAGGGCATCCAGCGCAGAGAGCTGTTCTGCAGATAGAGGCAGCTTGTTGAAGGTAGAACGGGTCATGGAGCGGGCCGCGGCGGGTCAGCGCAAATCATAGCAAAGCCTGCGCTACTTAGGCTCAACCACCAGATAAACTACCGTTGAATCTCCCACGTTGATGACCTCATGCCAGGGCGTACCTGCGCTCGTGTAACTCGAGCCGGTCACAAGATCTGCAATCCGTGTTCCCTCAGCGCTGCTAATCGACATGCTGCCGCCCGCCAACACGTAGCCAAAGTTGGGCCGGTGAAAGTGCCGCTCATGCCCCACACCTGGCGGAAAGCTGCAGCGCAATACGCGGATCTCGGCATCGTCATGGAGCTTCTCGCAGACCTTTTTGCCCTTCCAGCCGGCGGCGAGAGGATCCGGCAGCTCCGTCTCGTCGGCGACCACCGGCCCTGCCGCCAGCAGCCCCGCACACATGAACAAACCGACAGTTCGCTTACCCTCGCCAAATACGGTCACTGAAAACTCCCCACGTCGAATAAGCCAAAAGCGGCAAAAGGGAGCCTACCCTGACCGACGCGAATCAGCCAGGGAGCCCGTCACTTATGACACCTCCGGCCCTTTACACGGCAATCACAGTCCTGCCGAAATCAGGGTCTGCAGGCCTCAAAAATATCGATAAACGTGGGTGCCTGCTCGACCTCCAGAGCGATATGCAGGCGTCGCGCAATATCGCTCGCCGAGATCAATCCACGAATCTGGTGCAGCTGCGGGTCGATAACAAGGCAGTGCTGCTGCCCGTTCTGCTTCAGCACACCGACCACATCGCCGACCGTAGCCGACAGCAGATCACGATAGGCCAGCGCTTTGATACGCTCGCGGGGCAACATCAGGTGACGCACCTGAATCGACTCCCGGGCAAAACCCTTGCGCTGCTGGAGCATGAAATTCTGCTCGTCCAGATCGCGCAGACTGATCATGCCAATCAGCTCTTCTTTTCTGTCGACGACCAGTTTGAGGCGTACATGGGCCTTGCGCATCAGGTACTCCGCCTGCGTAGCGGGTGTGTCCGCATCGATCTCCATCGGCTGGTGCTTCTTAAAATCGGTAAAGATACTGAGTGCGGGAGAATCCAGCTGGAGTTCGTGGAACTCCTCCGGATGAACCAGATGTTCTGTCGGGCTCAGAGAAAGCATGTTGAGTTGTTTCATGATGTAAATTCCTCGATAAACCAAGTGTCTTTTTCGCTCCTGCCGGGCGCGCCTTTTGTTGATGCGCGGCACGGGCAGGTCAATCACAGAACAGGGTTTATCGAGGTGGCGCGCGAATCCGGTGATTGTCACCAGGCCGGGTGGTGGCTAACTGGAAAGGTTCTAGCAGAGCCTTCAGGGTCGGCTTTGCCAGGCGCTCCTTGCGGGAGGTTTGTTGCGGAAGCGCCGCATCCGGCCCGTCGGCCGAATCTCCGTCATCAACGCTGAATACCGCGTGCAGGGAGACTTCGGTCTGGGCAGCAACAACAGACGCACTGGCCCAGAGTGATAGCAGGACGAGCAGCAGCGCAGGCAGTAGCGCAGTGGCAACAGGTCGACGAGCGAGATGCAACCGGGCCCGGGCGCCGCGACCCCTGCCAGAACCTCTGCTGCTACCGTCGATTGTCAGCATGCAAGCACGCCACCTCCTTATCGCAAGACCCTTCTTACTCCTGCTTGGATGATTTTTCCACCCTTAAGTTGCATGCATCAGGGTAATGTAAGGTCCTTCACGAAAAAGCCCCCGCTCAGGATTACTGAACGGGGGCTATGAAAGCACAGGGCCGCGTTGCCACGGCCTCTGCGTCACGCCGTTAGAAGCTGTAGTTCACACCGACGCGCATGCTCCAGAGTGACGTTCCGCCGACGCGCTGCTGTGCCGCGCCGTTGTCCAGATCCGCCTGGGTGACACCCGGACGGTTCGGCTGACGGAAGATGCCCCACTCGTCGTTGATCAGGTTGGTGAGGTTGTCCACCACCATGAATACGCTGCCACGGTGCTCCGGCATAAAGCCAGGCAGTTCCTGCGTGATGCGCATAT
>CAZGGN010000051.1:13196-17707 GCA_964525195.1 uncultured Congregibacter sp. | reverse complement strand
CCATCACTTTCAGCGGACGGTTGGCTTTGAGGACAAGCGCATAGCTGGCTTTTTCGGCGACCTCAAAGATCATCGCAAGCCCCGCCCGGACATCCGGAAGCAATACATTGGTATTGGATATTTCGTCGAACACCAGCTGACCCGCCTGATAGATGGCCAGTACCTGGCCGACTTCCAGACCTTCCCGGGCACCGCGATTAATCACCACAATGTCGGTCGTGCCGATCTGGGTTACCCCACCGTCGACTGCGATCATGAAAGCGTCTTCGACGGGCTCATCCGGCGCGCGGGGCTGGAAGGTCGCATCGAGAATGCGCTCCTCCAACGGCATCAGGCGGTCGGTAATGCGCACCTCCTCCGTGACCCGGGTAACTTCGAGCTCTACCACCGGATCTGACAGGCTGCTTTTGGCCTGCGCATTCCCAATGTCCTGCGCCTGATAACCCAGAATCTCCAGAGTCTTTGGATCACGATAAATATCGCCCGAACGGTAGATACCGTAGGCCCGCTCCCCTTCGGGGAAATAGCCCCGCCCGAAAATAATGTCACCGTTGGCAGTGATCAGGTGCTCCTGGCCGCCGGCTACAACATAGGCCGACTTCTCGAGCTCTTCGGCGCTTATGATTCGGTGGCGCTTCAAAAAGGCGTTGATCTGATCCAGGGGAATAACAGGGATCGCCAGGTCCAGCGGTGTGACCCGCATATTGGGCGTCAGTTTGACATCCCGCCCGCGACTCAGGGACAGACGTGGCCGGCCATCGACATAGCTAAGGTACAGTTTGTCGCCGGGAAATATCAGATGCGGATTATCAATCTGTGGATTGACATCCCAGACCTCGGGCCAGAGCCAGGGCTCCTCAAGATACATATCGGCAATACCCCAGAGCGTATCGCCTTTCTGGACCACATACTCCCTGGGCGCATCATCGCGAACAGATATGCCCTGCGCGAATACCAATCCTGGCGCGGCCATCGCGACAAACAAAAGCAGGCCTGCGCAGCATCCACGCCAGAGCGTGCCTCGGGGCTGGGAATCTGCCGGGCGTTGGGTCCAACACTGTGTCATTGATCTATCTCCCTGGGCGCGGAGCTTACGCTGTGTTCGCGCATTTAACTGCACGCTATACTATCGCAGTCTACGGCAGAAGTTTGATTGATGGCAGTCCTCGATATTCTGGAATTTCCCGACCCGCGCCTGCGTACGGTGGCCAAGCCCGTCGACGCAGTCGATGACGCGTTGCGAACACTCATCGATAACATGATTGAGACCATGTACGCAGCCTCCGGCATTGGCCTTGCGGCCACGCAGGTCAATGTACATAAACGCCTGCTGGTGATCGATATTTCCGAGAATCGCGACAGTCCACAAGTGTTTATCAATCCGCAAATCACCGTATTGGACGAGGATCTGGGCAGCTATGACGAGGGCTGTCTTTCCGTGCCGGGCTTCTACGAAGAGATTCACCGCCCGCGGCGCATCCGCGTCGATGCGATAGGTCGCGACGGTGAGTCCTTCAGCACTGAGCTCGATGGTTTGCTGGCTATCGTGCTGCAGCACGAAATTGATCATCTGGAAGGCAAACTGTTTGTCGACTATATCTCCCCGCTGAAGCGACAGCGTATTCGCCGGAAGCTGGAAAAAGCTCATCGGCTTCGGGCCTGAGGGCCGCGTGAACACACTGCGCCTCGGGTTTGCGGGTACGCCGGATTTTGCCGCCCGGCATCTAGCTGCACTCATTGATTCGCCCCACCAGGTCGTGGGCGTCCTGACCCAGCCCGACCGGCCGGCGGGTCGAGGTAAAAAGGATCGGCCAAGCGCGGTCAAATCGCTGGCCCTGGACAGGGGACTTGCGGTCCTTCAGCCCCCGACCCTTCGCGACCCGGAAGCGGTCGACAAAATCGCCGCCCTTAAGCTCGACGCGCTGGTCGTCGTCGCCTATGGCCTGTTACTGCCACAGACGGTTCTCGACCTACCCCGCTATGGCTGTCTGAATGTGCACGGTTCGCTGCTGCCGCGCTGGCGCGGCGCTGCGCCAATCCAGCGTGCGATCGAAGCCGGAGATGACGAAAGCGGCGTGACCATCATGCTGATGGATGCGGGGCTGGATACGGGCCCGATGCTCGCGCATGGTCCCTGCAAAATCACGCCGCTGACCACCAGCGGCGATCTCTACGCAAAACTTGCCGAGCTGGGCCCGGGCCTGCTGCTGGAAGTGCTCGCAGATTTGCCGGCGAAACTGCGCATGGCTGAACCCCAGGATGACGCAAGCGCCACTCACGCAGCAAAAATCAGCAAATCCGAGGCGGAGATCGACTGGTCTCTGCCCGCCGCAACCCTGGCCCGGCGCATACGGGCTTTTAATCCTGCACCCGGCTGTTTTGCGTTTCTGGGGGACCAGCGTCTGAAGATCTGGGCTGCCACCCCGATGCCCGCCCGGGGAGCGGAGCTGCCCGGCGTTATTACCGCTGCAGACGCACAGGCCATCTGTGTGCGCTGCGGCGAGGGCGCATTGCTCCTTGAGCGGCTGCAGCTCCCCGGCTCCCGGGCGATGGATAGTGCCGATATCCTGCGAGGTCACGGCGATACCTTCAGTCCCGGCACGCGCTTTAGCGCGCCGCAAGGCCGATGAAGCCCGGGGCGGCCGTTCGCGCGGCCGCCGCTCGTATTCTCGTCGATGTGCTGCGCGGTGACTCGCTGGACCGGGCACTGGGCTCGCATATCGATGGCGTCGATGAGCGGGACAGGCCGCTGTGCCGGGAAATTTGCTTTGGCACACTGCGGCAATACCCGTTTTTGACCGGGATACTTGCCCAGCTTCTGGATCGCCCCCTGCGCAACAAGGATCGCGACATCGAGGCCCTGCTACTCTGCGGCCTTTACCAGTTGTCGGCAATGCGCATCCCAGCACACGCTGCAGTCAGTGCCACCGTTGATGCGGCAACGGTGCTGCGAAAACGCCAGACGGCCGGACTGGTGAATGCGGTGTTACGCCGTTTTCAGCGCGAGGAAGAAAGACTCAAAGGGACCCTGTCGCCAGCAGCGGCCATGGCACAGCCCGAGTGGTTGTGGGAGGCCCTCGGCCAGCACTGGCCGGCGCAGCGCGACCGAATCGCGCAAGCGAGTAATCTGCGCCCGCCGATGACCCTGCGCGTGAATCTCTCCCGTATCGATCGGGAACGCTACCGGCAGCAGCTCGAGGACGCGGGGATCGCGAGCCGGGCCGGACGCCTGAGCGGGGCCGCACTGACCCTGGAGGAACCGCGGGATGTCGCCCTCCTGCCGGGCTTTAGTGAAGGCCTGTGCAGTGTGCAGGACGAGGCCGCGCAGCTGGCCGCCATGCTGCTGTCGCCCCGGCCCGGAGAAAACATACTCGATGCCTGCGCTGCGCCGGGGGGGAAGAGCGGACACCTGCTGGAGCTGCAGCCCAAACTGGCGCGCCTCCGGGCAATGGATATCAGTGCCGAACGTCTCCAGCGGGTTGAGGACAATCTCCACCGTCTGGGGCTGAGCGCCGATCTCCTTTGCGGTAATGCGGCAGATCCGCCGGCGAGCCTGCGTGAGGCCGCCCCCTTCGACGCCATGCTCGTGGATGTTCCCTGTAGCGCTACGGGCGTGATTCGCCGCCATCCGGATATCAAATTGCTGCGCAGGCCCGAGGATGGTGCGAGTTTCGCGAGGGAACAGGGGGCAATCCTCAAAGGCCTGTGGCCGCTGCTGCGCGATGGCGGGCGACTGCTTTACGTTACCTGTTCAATCCTGCCGCAGGAAAACAGCGCGGTCATCGGCGAATTTCTCGCGGCTCAACGCGATGCCCGGGAGGAGCCTGTCGCTCTGACAGAAGGCGAAAGCTGCCTGCATGGAAAACAGCTGCTCCCGGATCCGGAGGGTGCGGACGGGCTTTACTTTGCCTTGCTGCGCAAAGCAAAAACATGACGAGTCTCGCAGTATTGCCAGCCAAAAGTCTGTATTGGCCGCAATGATTGCAGTAATGTGCAGCCACCGCAGAGGCAGGACAGCAGCGGCATGAAAATCATCATTCTGGGGGCCGGGCAGGTGGGCGGCACCCTCGCAGAACATCTCGCTAACGAGAAGAACGACATCACCGTTGTCGATACCGACGGCGAGCGGCTGCGTGCGCTGAAGGATCGTCTGGACATCGGCACGGTCACGGGCAGCGCATCCCATCCGGACACCCTCGGGGAGGCCGGCGCCGAAGAGGCCGAAATGCTGATTGCCGTCACCAACAGTGACGAGATCAACATGATGGCCTGTCAGGTAGCGCACACCTTCTTTCGCACGCCGCAGAAGATTTCCCGGGTTCGCTCCCAAGCCTACCTGAACCATCAGGAAAAGCTGTTTACCCCGGAAAACATCCCGGTTGATGTGATTATTGGCCCGGAGCAACTGATCACTTCGGCTATTCGCCAGCTGATAATTAATCCCGGCGCCCTGCAGGTCATGGATTTTGCCGAAGGTCGCGCTCAGCTGGTGGCCGTGCGCGCCGTGCACG
>CAZGGN010000051.1:6280-13186 GCA_964525195.1 uncultured Congregibacter sp. | reverse complement strand
GGCCGATAGTGGGCAAGCAGCTCAGCACCATTCGCGAGCATATGCCAAAAGTGGATACGCGCGTGGCGGCGATTTTTCGCCGCAACCGGGCCATCATTCCCCAGGGCGATACGGTGGTAGAAGCCAACGATGAAGTCTTTTTTATCGCCGCCAGCAAGCATATTCGCCAGGTCATGTCCGAACTGCGGCGCGTCGACAAGCCCTACAAGCGCGTCATGATTGCCGGCGGCGGCAATATCGGGGCGCGGCTGGCGCAGGCCATCGAAAATGACTTTTCCGTAAAAGTCATTGAAAACAATCCCGCGCGTTGCCGGGTACTCTCCGAGCGTCTCAAGCGAACGCTGGTTATCGGTGGCAGCGCCTCGGAGCCCGGACTGCTCGCCGAAGAGAACATCGAAAATACGGATGTATTCTGTGCCCTTACCGCAAATGACGAATCCAACATTATGATGTCCATGCTCGCCAAGCGCATGGGCGCCAAAAAGGTGATCACCCTGATCACCAATCCGGCCTACGCGGAGCTGGTGGGAGATGAAATCGACATCGCCATTTCGCCCCAGGAAATCACCATTGGCAGCCTCCTCACCTACGTGCGCAAAGGCGATATCAGCGCCGTCCATGCACTGCGGCGAGGCGCTGCTGAAGCCATCGAACTCGTGGCCCGCGGCGACGCCTACTCCTCAAAGGTGGTGGGTCGGCGCCTCGAGCAGATACCCCTCCCGGAGGGCGTGACCATCGGGGCAATCGTGCGCGAAGAGCAGGTGCTCATCGCCCACCACGATCTGCTGGTAGAGAGCGATGACCACGTGATTTTGTTCCTGGTGGATAAACAGAAGATCAACGCGGTAGAAAAGCTTTTCGCGGTCGGTTTCGGGTTCTTCTCCTAGGCCGGACCCATGCATCTGACTGTCACCCTGCGTATTCTCGGCCTGCTCCTGACGCTCTTCAGCGTCACCATGCTGCCCCCGCTCCTGATCGGCGTGCTTGAGGACGATGACACCGTGACCGGCTTTGTGTCGGCATTTGCGATCACGCTGCTTTCCGGGGCTCTGCTCTGGTTACCACTTCGCTCAGTGAAGCGCGAGCTGCAGATCCGCGACGGCTTTCTGATCACCGCGCTGTTCTGGACCGTACTCGGGCTGTTCGGTGCCTTGCCATTCGCGCTGACCGAATCCATGCAGCTGAGCGTAACCGACGCGATATTCGAGTCCGTATCGGGGCTGACCACGACCGGTGCGACGGTGCTTACGGGGCTGGATACGCTCCCGTCCTCTATTCTGCTCTATCGACAGATGCTTCAGTGGCTGGGCGGCATCGGGATTATCGTGGTGGCTGTAGCCGTACTGCCAATGCTGGGGATCGGGGGTATGCAGCTGTACCGGGCGGAAACTCCCGGACCCAGCAAGGACAGCAAACTGACTCCGCGTATCACCGAAACCGCAAAAGCCCTCTTCAGCGTTTACCTGACCCTGACGGTGCTCTGTGCCCTGGCCTACACGGCGGCCGGCATGTCAGGCTTTGATGCCGTTTGTCATGCCTTCGCCACCGTGGCAATCGGCGGATTCAGCACCCACGACGCCAGCATGGGGTACTTCGAAAGTGACGCTATATACCTGATCAGTACAGTTTTTATGTTCATCTCGGCGCTCAATATCGGCCTGCATTTCACGGCATTTCGCCACCGCAGCCTGTCCGGCTACGTACAGGATTCGGAAGCGCGCTTCTTTGCCGGGGCGATGGCGGTCTGCGTAGCGATTACCTGCAGCTATTTGATATTTTCCGGCACGTTGGGCACCGAGGAAGGCTTCCTGCCCGTGATGCTGCTGATGTTCTCCTTCATGGGCGGCTGTGCAGGGTCGACGGGCGGGGGCATCAAGGCCATGCGCCTGATGCTGATCTACAAGCAGGGCATCCGGGAGCTTAAACAGCTGGTTCACCCGCATGCGATCATCCCGCTGAAGGTGGGCAATCGGCGTGTTGAAGCGACTATTGTCAGTGCCGTCTGGAGCTTTTTTGCGGTCTATACCTTCGCATTCATCGTGATCATGCTGGTTCTGATGGCGACGGGACTGGACTTTATTACCGCGTTTTCGGCGGTGGCCGCCGCACTCAATAACCTTGGCCCGGGGCTAGGTGCAGTCGCCGCGAATTACGGTGAGGTGGGGAGCTTTGCCAAATCAGTGCTGTGCTTTGCAATGCTTCTCGGCCGGCTGGAGGTGTTTACGCTGCTGGTACTGTTCACCCCCATGTTCTGGCGCAACTAATAGCGCAGAGCGGAATCGGGCGCACGGCAAAGTCGATCAGGCGCTTTTCGAGCTCCCGCGGGACTTGCGCACCAACTCGTAGGCCGCCTGAATCTCCTGGGATTTTTCCGTCGCCAGCTTGAGCATATCTTCCGGAACACCCCGGGACGACAGTTTGTCCGGATGGTTCTGGCTCATCAGCTTGCGGTAGGCGCGTTTGATCTCACTGTCGGAGGCCTCGGCGCTGACGCCCAGGGCGGCGTAGGCATTCTCCAGGGTCGGTGCGTTTGAACTGCCCGGATACTCGTGAAATTGCTCCTGCGCCGTAGCCATGCGCAGAAGTTCATCGAGATGCTGCTGGCTATAGCCCAGAAGCTCACCGATACGCAGGAGCGCTTCGCGCTCCCCGCTGTGCAGCTGTCGATCCGCCAACGCCAGCGCAATCAGAAACAGCATCATGGTCTGCTTGAGGGCCGGATGCGCACCACCGGCCATCAGATATCGCTGCACGGTGTTTTCGATGGAAAACGACGGGTCGGAGCCCTCCTTGAACAGCAGAATGGCTTCGTGACGCTGCTCGTCCCCGAGACCCAACTGCTGAAAAATAGCCTCCGTGTGGGTGACCTCATCTTCGGACACACGGCCATCGGCCTTGGCAATATGACCCATGAGCAGGAAGGTGGTACGAAAAAAATGCTGACGAATCTCCTCCAGGTGCTCGCCGCCCCGGCCGAGGGCGCTCGCCAGAGCGCGATCAAACAGATGGCCCAGAACAAGACCAAAGATCAGTCCTGGAAAACCCACCACAAGCAGACCCAGCAGACCCGCTACTATCTTGCCGACAACCATTTAATACTCCGTCATTTATGCGCTTGAGGCCGCCAATCGCGGGCGTAGTAATCCGGGGCCTCCCGCGGTCGTACACGAAAACGCTTGTATTCCCACTGATACTGTTCCGGGCAAATACGCAGACATTGCTCGACACCATCATTCAGTGCCCTCAGCGACAGCTGAATGTCGTCGCTGTAAATCGCCTGGTCCGCCGGGAGATAGTGCAGGCGATAGCCCCCCGGAACACGTTCGGCAAAACCAAAAAAGGCCGTCGCGCCGCTACGCGCAAGTAGCTTGCTCGCAAGGGTCATAGTAAAACATGGGATGCCCATGAATTCGCTGTTTTCACCGGACTCCACTACCGGCGGCACCTGATCCGGCAAGATCCCGGCGATAGCACCCTGTTTTAGCGCACGAACCAGAGTCGCAAGCCCCCGGGCATCCGTGGGAACCAGCGTTGATCCGGTGCGCTGGCGTGCATTGCGCACCATGCTGTCGAGCGCCTGCAAGTGCGGCGGCTCATAGAGCGCGACGGATTTGCCAAGCTCAGTGAGGTGCAGGCCGAGAATTTCCCAGTTCCCCAGGTGCGGCCCCAGCATCATGACGCCCTGGCCGTGGGCCAGCGCATCGCGCACAGCGTCGGCGCCGAGAACTTCCAGAATGTGCGAACGGACCCGGGACCAGGGACGATTCCAGACGTAGCCCATTTCGGCGGCCAGCTCGCCGGTCGCCTGCAACGATCGCTTTGCCAGAGTCCTGCGCTGGCTCTCATTCAGGTCCGGGAAAGCCAGGGCAATATTACGCTCGGTGACGCGCCGGGCGCTTCCGCCCAGGTACCAGCCCAGGCGACCCAGGGCACGGCCGATCGCCCGGCTGACTGCCAGCGGCAGTAAGGAGGCTATCCACAGTAAAAAGGCGATAAAGCGGGCTGTCACGGCTCGTTGTTGTCGTGTTTTGCTGTCGGGTGAGCGGGTTTACGCATATTGTGCCGCTGTTACTGGCGGTATACTACGGGCCTTTTGCTATTCGCACAGGATTTCCCGTGAGCCAGCACCCACCCCGAGACACCACCGACCCGATCAGCTTTCAGGACCTGATCCTTAAACTGCAGCAATTCTGGGGGGAGCAGGGCTGCCTGATACTGCAGCCACTGGATATGGAAGTTGGCGCCGGGACCTTTCACCCGGCCACCTTCCTGCGGTCGCTCGGCCCGGAAAACTGGAACGCGGCCTACGTCCAGCCCAGCCGACGACCCACGGACGGCCGCTACGGCGAGAATCCCAACCGGCTGCAGCACTACTACCAGTTTCAGGTGGCGATGAAGCCCTCGCCGGAAAATTTTCAGGAGCTCTACCTGCAGTCCCTTGAGGCGCTGGGCATTGATCCGCTGGTGCACGATGTCCGCTTCGTAGAGGACAACTGGGAGTCGCCGACATTGGGAGCCTGGGGCCTGGGCTGGGAAGTCTGGCTCAACGGCATGGAAGTCACGCAGTTCACCTACTTCCAGCAAGCCGGCGGTATCGAGTGCTATCCGGTTACCGGTGAAATCACCTACGGGCTGGAGCGCATCGCCATGTATCTGCAGGGCGTCGACAGTGTCTACGATCTGCTCTGGACCCGGAGTCCCCAGGGGCCGGTGCTTTACGGGGACGTGTTTCACCAGAATGAAGTGGAAATGTCCCGCTTTAACTTCGAGGAAGCCGATGTGGATTTCCTGCTTGCGCAGTTCGACCATTGCGAAAAAGAGGCGCTGCGACTGGTGGAACTCACGCTGCCATTACCCGCCTACGAGATGGTGATGAAAGCCTCCCACAGCTTTAATCTTCTGGATGCCCGCCACGCGATCTCGGTCACCGAGCGGCAGCGCTATATTCTGCGCGTACGAACCATCGCCCGGGCCTGTGCCCAGGCCTATTTTGATGCCCGCGCGGCACTCGGATTCCCCATGGCTGATGCCGCTATACGCGAGGAAGTGCTTACTAACCTCAAGGAGGCGGCAGCATGAAGCAGCGGCCGTTACTAGTGGAAATAGGCTGCGAAGAACTGCCCTCAAGCAGCCTGAAACAGCTCGGAGAGTCACTCGAGCGCTGTCTTCTGGCGCAGCTCGCGAGCGAGGGTTTAAGTCATGGCAGCAGCCGCTGGCTGGCATCTCCTCGCCGTCTGGCAGTGATCGTTGAGGACCTGGTCGAGCAGGCGCCTGATGAATCCCGGGAGGCGCTCGGACCACCGGTGGCGCAAGCCCGCGATGCCGACGGCAACTGGACCCGCGCGGCCCAGGGCTTTGCCGCGAATCAGGGAGTCAGCCCCGAGGAGCTGGCGGTGATCGATACGCCCAAGGGTCCACGGCTGGGATTACAGCAGACCGTAACGGGCGCCCGAACGGTCGAATGCCTCGCCGCGCTGGTCAACCAGGCACTGGATGAACTACCCATCGCCAAGCGCATGCGTTGGGGCGCATCACGCAGGGAGTTCGTCAGGCCGGTGCATTGGGTCGTGCTGCTCTACGGCCAGGAATACGGATTTGGTGAAGTGCTGGGTCTTGCCACGGGCAACCGGACGCGCGGCCACCGCTTCCACGCCCCGGGGCTGGTCAGCATTCAGTCGCCCGAGGATTATGAAGGGGCCTTGCGCGATGCGCGGGTGGTCGCGGACTTCAACGAGCGCCAGAACATGATTCGCCAGCAGGTGAATGACGTGGCCGCGACGCTCGGTGCGACGGCTGTAATTGACGAGGACCTGCTCATCGAGGTCACCAGTCTGGTGGAGTGGCCCGTGGCTCTGACCGGGAGCTTTGATGAGGCTTTTCTCAAAGTCCCCGCGGAGCCACCAGAAGTACTTTCCCGTAGTCGACGCCGGCGGGGCGTTGCTGCCGCATTTCATTACCGTGAGCAATATCGAAAGCCGCGACCCGACACAGGTGATTGCAGGCAACGAACGGGTGATTCGACCCCGGCTTGCGGACGCGGCTTTCTTTTATGAGCAAGACCGCCAGCACCGCCTTGAATCCCGGGTCGAGCGCCTCACGGGTGTAGTCTTTCAAAAGCAGCTTGGCACGCTGCTCGACAAGACCCGACGGATACAGCGACTGGCCTCCGCGCTGGCGGCGCTGCTCGGCTCCGATCCTTTGAAAGCGGAACGGGCTGCGGAGTTGTGCAAAGCGGATCTGGTTTCCGAGATGGTGCTCGAGTTCGCGGACATGCAGGGTATCGCCGGCTCCTATTACGCCCGCCAGGATGGTGAAGACGCCGAGGTGTGCGCAGCAATCGCGGAGCATTACTGGCCGACCCAGTCGGGCAGTGCATTACCCGCAGGGCCCGTCGCGCTGGCAGTTGCGCTGGCAGACCGGCTGGACACGCTGATGGGTATCTTTGGTATCGGGCAGCCGCCCACGGGCTCCAAGGATCCCTTTGCTCTGCGCCGCGCCTCGATTGCGGTTCTGCGTATCATTATTGAAAAGGAGCTGAATCTGGATCTGCGCCAGTGCCTTGAAACGGCGGCCGAAGGGTTCGCCGCAGGCGTGATTCGTGATGGCAGCGTCGACGTCGTGCTGGATTACATGCTGGACCGGCTGCCCGCGCTCTACGAAGGCAAGGCAATTCCCATTGAGGTTTTCCGCGCCGTCCGCGGCAGTGGCTGCGTCAAACCCAGTGATTTTGACCGGCGCATACAGGCGGTGCAGGCCTTTGGCGACCGTCCCGAGGCCCAGGCCCTGGCCGCCGCCAACAAGCGCGTGAGCAACATTCTCGCCAAAGCGAAAGACGTCGGAAGCGTGGTGGAGGTAAGCGCTGACTTACTTCATGAGCCAGCCGAGAAAGCGCTCTATGAGTCTTTA
>CAZGGN010000051.1:0-6270 GCA_964525195.1 uncultured Congregibacter sp. | reverse complement strand
CGGCGCTGAAGAAAAACCGGCTCGCCTTGCTGGCGCACCTGCGCGCGCAATTCATGCTGATCGCCGATATCTCCCAGCTCGCCGGCGGCAAGAGCGAGTGACCATGGCCACTGCGCGGGACCGCCAGTGATTGATGCGGCACTGATTGACCCATCGCTTCTGTATGCGCTGTTCGGTCTGCTGGGGGGCGGCGTCATTGCCTGGTTCTGGCGCGGTGCCGAACTCAGCCAGAGCAGAGGCGAACTGAGAGACCAGACAGAGCGTCTTCAGGAACTGGAGATTGGTCATGCGAGTCTGCTCAGTGAGCGGGAACTGCTGGCCGAGCAGCTGACGTCACTCAAGCAGCGCGTCGACATTCTTCAGAGCGAGCGTGACGGGCTGTCATCAGCCCATGCGGCGCTCGGCGCCCGGCAACAGGCGGAGCAGGAAAAACATCGAGAGCAACTTGAACTTCTCGAGCGCAGCAAACAGCAGCTGGCGGTGGAATTTGAAAATCTCGCGAACCGGATTTTTGAGGAACGCGGCAAGCAGTTGAGCAGTCAGAACCAGCAGACAATCGAGTCGCTACTCAAGCCCTTTGGCGAGCAGATTCATCGTTTTCAGTCGCGCATCAACGAGGTCCATGAGCAGTCCATTCGCGGCAATGAGAGCCTCGCGGGCGAGCTTCGCAACCTCATGGGTGTAGGCCTGAAAATGAGTGATCAGGCCGAGAACCTGGCCAGGGCACTCAAAGGAGACAAAAAAACCACCGGGAACTGGGGCGAAGTACAGCTGGAGCGAACGCTGCAACTGGCCGGCCTTGAGCGCGGCACACACTATGAGGCACAGACGGGTTTTCGCGACGACGGTGGAAAACTGCGCATCCCGGACTTTGTCATCAAACTGCCGGACGGGAAGCATCTCGTCATCGACAGCAAAGTGTCCCTGGTGGATTACGATCGCGCCGTTGCGGCGGAGACCGATGAAGCGCGAATGGACGCGCTCAAAGCGCACGGACAGGCACTGAAACGGCACATCGACGATTTGTCGTCCAAAGATTATTCGGCGCTCGGGGGGATGAACAGCCCGGATCTGGTGTTTATGTTTATGCCGATCGAGTCGGCATACATCGAGGCGCTCAAGTTCAATCGGGAGCTGTTTAACGATGGCTACCGCAAAAACGTCATTATGGTTTCCCATACGACGCTTTTACCCATGCTGCGCACGGTCGCCAGCCTGTGGATTTCCTATCGCAGCAATCAGGAAGCCCGGGCCATCAGCGAGATGGCAGGCGATATCTACAACAAGGTACTGCTGGTCGGTCAGCGTCTCGAAGACATGGGTAAAACGCTCAATACCGCAACGGACAAATACAACAAAACGGTCACCGCACTCGTGGGTAAACAGGGTCTCTACGGGAAGGTAGAGCGATTCAAAAGCACCGCAGCAAATGCCAAAGGGGAACTTCCCCGGCCGGTTACCCAGCATCCCACCATCGAGCATGATCGTCTGGGGGCGCTGAGCGAAGAACAGGCGGCGAAAACCGCCAGCGAGCATGCCGAAAAAGAATCCAAGCCCGACTAGGGTCGGCCGAGCGACAGGCACAGCATGAAAACGCCCCGATACTCAAACCTCTACCAGATGGCTTGCGAGCGCAAGGGCGGCGAAAAAGCCGTCGAGGCCCTGTTACCCAAAGGCCGCAGCCAACGGGCGCTAAAACAACTGGGCTCAGATCGCTATCTGGCGGAATTCACGCGCAAGGTGTTTCAGTCGGGGTTTGTCTGGCGGGTAGTGGATCAAAAATGGGAAAACTTTGAGACTCTGTTCTGGGGCTTTGATGTCGACAAGCTCCTGATGATGCCCGATGAGATGCTGGAGCGAAAAGCCCAGGATGCGAGTATTGTTCGGAATCTCCGCAAGGTTAAGACGATTCGTAACAATGCCGCCATGATCGCCGAAACCGAGCGCCATGAGGGGCAGAGCTTTGGCCGATTCATCGCTGGCTGGCCTGCGGATAATATCGTCGGTCTCTGGGCTCACCTCAAAAAGCACGGGGATCGCCTCGGTGGCAATACGGGGCCCTACGCACTTCGCGCCCTCGGCGTGGATACATTTTTGCTCACCCGCGATGTCGAAGGTTTTTTGCGCAATCATGGCATTGTCGATACCGGCATCGGCAGCCGCAAAGCGCTCGAATCAACCCAGGCGTTTTTCAATGAACTGAGCGAAGAGTCAGGGAGGAGCCTTGCGCAACTCAGTCGGCTCGTTGCGATGTGCCAGGGTGAAAACCGCCGCGGAATGGTCTAAAGCGCCTGGAAGCAAGAGGGCTCATTGCGGAATCCGCGCTTTCCGAGCTTATGTTACACTTATGTGTCATTTTTATGACAACCAGCAAGTCTGTTTGTTCTCTTTTAGAACCCTATATGGGATCCCACCATGGCCCTAGGCTCACTCGTCAGCAAAGTTCTTGTCCGATCGCCCATGCTGATCATTCAGGAGCATATGCAGCTTGTACTTCAAATCGTCGAAGATCTGGCACGGTTCCTGGCCGCAGCTCAGGCAGGAGACTGGGAAAAAGCCGCAGAGATTCAGGCACAAATCATGGGCAAAGAGGAGGATGCCAATAAGATAAAACAACAACTCCGGGGGCAGATGTCCGGCCGCCTGCTTATGCCCATTCCCCGCTCGGACTTACTGGAACTGATCGCAGCGCAGGATAAAATCGCCAACCGCGCCAAAGATATTGCCGGCCTGATGATCGGGCGAAATATGGCCTTCCCCAATAAACTCAATAAACAGGTCGACAGCTTTGCGGCGTTAGCAGTGCAGTCTACCCAGGCGGCTCTGGATGCAATCAACAGTACCCACAATCTTTTTCGTAGCGGCTTTGCCTCTCAGGAAGCGCGCGAGGTAGAGCGCAACATTGCCGAAATCGAGCGCCTGGAACGACGATCCGATAAAGCCCAGAGCAAGCTCCGGGCCCGACTGTACAAACTCGAGAAGGATCTGGAGCCAGTGGAAGTCATGTTCCTGTATCAGATCATCGTGTGGCTGGGTAACATTTCTGATCGCGCCGAAACCGTGTCGCATAAACTGCTATTGATCTCCAAGTCCTGAGCTCGGTCTGAAGATTCCCACTTAAACACTCTCGGCTGACACAGCCCGTTATCTTTACTGCAGCGCTACGCTGCCTGACGCCCCCCATCCCGACCCAAGGCAAGCACGTTTTCACTTGCGTATAGATACAATCCATGGGTACCTTGGTCACCGCAAAGCACAAAATCTTGTGTTCTTGTTAAATATTCCACAAATCCCGTTTTTTATTGATCACAGGCAGCCTTTTGGCCCCGGACAGTGGCTAAGATTCATTGCTTACTAAAACGCTCAGGCAACACACCGGGCGGGACGGCTTTCGCGGCCCCCCTGCTGTTTGCGATAAAAATACTGATACAGGGTAGGCCTTATGACCAGGATGGAACTTGTTAGCGAAAACGTGGCAACAGATGTCGAAGTCCCGCATCAGGAGACCTCTATCGACATTTGGGCGAGCAAATATCGCCTGGTTGATGGCGATGGCAATGCCATTGATCAGGATATGGACGGTACTTTTGAACGCGTTGCGACTGCGCTCGCTGAGGTAGAGACAGAAAACAGTAGATTCTGGAAAGAACGCTTTACCTGGGCGCTGGAGAATGGCGCCGTGCCGGCGGGGCGGATTATGTCCAACGCCGGAGCGCTGCAATACAAGGCCAACACCTCCACCATCAACTGCACCGTTTCCGGTCCGATCCAGGACAGCATGGAGGGCATCCTCAAGGCAAACCTCGATGCAGGACTGACGCTGAAAGCCGGCTGCGGGATTGGCTACGAATTCAGCACGCTCCGCCCTTCCGGTGCCCCGGTCAGCGGTGCAGGGGCACAGACCAGCGGCGCGCTGAGTTTTATGGAGATTTTTGATCGCACGTGCATGACCGTCTCCAGCGCCGGCGGCCGCCGCGGGGCGCAGATGGGGACCTTTGATGTCTCACACCCGGATGTATTCGAGTTTATTCGCGCCAAGCGCAAGGACGGCATGCTGCGTCAGTTCAATCTGTCACTCCTGATTACTGATGCCTTCATTGAAGCGGTGAAAGCGGACGGCGATTGGCCGCTCGTATTCCCGGTAAAAGCCTCATCGCGCGAAGAAGCGGAGGCAAAGGCAGGAGAGCTGGGTCTTCTGTGGAAATACTTCCCCACGGAGGACGGCTATTTCACCAACGAGAAGGGCGAGGTGGCCTGCAAGATTTATCGCATCATCAAGGCGAAGGAGCTCTGGGACGAAGTGATGTCCCTGACCTACGACTTTGCGGAGCCCGGTTTCATCCTGATCGACCGGGTGAATGAGATGAACAACAACTGGTATTGCGAAAACATTCGTGCCACGAATCCCTGTGGCGAGCAGCCGCTGCCCTATCATGGCTCCTGCCTGCTGGGATCGGTAAATCTTACGCGCTTTGTTGACTCTCCCTTTACCGAGACAGCGTCTTTTGACTGGGAGAAGTTTCGCGAGGTTGTGCGTGTCTTTACCCGCATGATGGATAACGTCGTCGAGATCAATGGACTGCCCCTGGAACGTCAGCGGGAAGAAATTTTCGCCAAGCGCCGACACGGCATCGGTTATCTCGGCCTGGGTTCAACGGTCACACTCATGGGAATGCGCTACGGCTCACCCCAAGCTGTCGCGTTTACTGAGCGTGTGAGCCGAGAGCTCGCGATTGAAGGTTGGAAAGTCGGTCTTGAACTCGCCAAAGAGAAAGGTATGGCGCCAGCACTCGCTCGCGACTGGACGGTCAGTCGGGAAATGCTGGCGCTGAGACCCGAGATGGTGGCTGATGGCTACAAAGAAGGCGACTCGGTCTCGGGCAAAATCCTGATGGCCAAATACTCGCGCTACATGCAAAAGGTTGCCGAGATAGAGCCGGAGCTTGTGGATGATATCGCGCAGTACGGTGCACGGTTTACGCACCACAGCTCCATCGCACCGACGGGCACCATTGCACTGTCCTTCGGCAACAATGCGTCGAACGGCATTGAGCCCTCCTTTGCTCACAGCTACATGCGCAACATCATCCGCGCGGGGAAAAAAACCAAACAGCAGGTCGAGGTTCAGTCCTATGAGCTACTCGCTTATCGGCACCTGGTGAACAAAAATGCTGCGCCGTTCGCCCAGGATCCTGAACATCAGCTGCCGGACTATTTCATAACCACAGATGATATTCGTCCGGCGGAGCATGTGGATATGCAGGCTGCGGCCCAGAAGTGGGTTGATTCCTCGATTTCCAAGACAGTAAACGTGCCAACAGACATACCCTATGAAGACTTTAAAGGGCTTTATCTTTACGCCCATGAAAAGGGCTTAAAAGGGTGCACCACCTTCCGCTTTAATCCCGCAGCATTCTCCGGCGTGTTGGTAAAGGAGGATGATCTGGCCAACACCAGATACCAGTTCACTCTGGATGACGGGTCGGTAGTAGAAGTGGCAGGTAATGAAGAGATTGAATACGACGGAGAAATTCACTCTGCGTCGAATCTTTTTGACGCCCTGAAAGAAGGCCTCTATGGGCGCTTTTAATTGGCGCCGTTCTCACAGATCTTAAACCCGCCACTATTTGGTAAACACTTCTCTTGTTCGAAGGTTGAGTCATGGCAGTCAAAATAGATAAAAAGATCGTTTCCTGGTCGGTCGATAAATGCGAAACCAAATCACCCGAAGCGTCGCAGGAGGCCAGCGCGCCAATGAGTGTTGCGACCGTTGTTGAAATGCACGAAAAGATCAAGCGTCCGGAGCATCTTCACGGTAAGACCTACAAAGTAAAATCGCCCAACGTTCAGAATGCGCTGTATATCTCGATCAATGACATCATTCTTAACGAAGGCACGGAGCATGAACGCCGACAGCCCTTCGAGATCTTCATCAACTCCCGGGATATGCAGAACTTCCAGTGGGTCAGTGCCCTCACCCTGGTACTGAGCGCGATCTTCAGAAAAGGCGGAGATGTGACCTTTATTGTTGACGAGCTTGAGCAGGTCTTCGACCCGGCGGGAGGGTATTTTAAGGGCGGACGTTTTGTGCCTTCTCTGGTGGCGGAGATCGGCATTGTGATCAAGCGTCATATGAAGTCGATCGGTATGATCACGGATTCACAGGTCGATCCCGGCCAGGCCGCTTTCCTCGAGGAAAAAAGGGCAAAGCATACAGAGCAGGATTCAGTGGATGGCGGGAACGTCCCACTGAACTACCCGGCAAGTGCC
>CAZGGN010000050.1:5794-18075 GCA_964525195.1 uncultured Congregibacter sp. | reverse complement strand
TCCCAACCTCGTGGAAACAGCCAGAGCCTACATGGCCCACGAGCGGGAAACTCTCGACGCGGTAGTCACCGCCCGCAATGAAGCTGCGGCGGTGCTCAAGGCGCTGGGTGACGGTAGCAGCGGCGCCTCAATGGCAAGTCTCGCCGGAGCCGAAAACAATTTGCAGGGTGCCCTGGGCAAACTGAATGTGACCATGGAGGCCTATCCGGACCTCAAGGCCAGCGAAAACATGCAGCAACTGTCGGAAGAGCTGACCAGCACCGAGAATCGCGTGGCTTTTGCACGCCAGGGTTTCAACGACGCTATCATGGCCTTCAACACCTATCGCCAGAGTTTTCCACCGGTCCTCCTCGCTGCGACCTTCGGGCACCCGGCAGATGCGGAGCTGCTGGAGTTCGATGACTCCGTGCAGATTCAGGCAGCGCCGAAAGTCAGTTTTTAATGCGCAACTGAGCGTCCCCTGCGATGGATTTTTTTGCCCAGCAGGACCGGGCGCGACGCAACACGCGCTACCTGCTGCTGCTCTTTACATTCGCAATTTTCATGCTGGTGGCACTGGTTAACGCTCTGGTCACGGCGTTTCTGTGGATTGGTAACGATTACAACATCTACGTTGGCGGCAGCGGCTGGCGCGGCTATCTGGCGCTGTTTTCCTGGGAGCGCTTTGCCAGTATAGGTCTCGCGGTCACTGCGACGGTCCTGCTGGTGTCACTGGTTCGCTGGATCCAACTCGCATCCGGCGGGAAGGCCGTTGCCGAGAGCATGGGCGGCCGCCGGGTATTGCGCCAAAGTGCCGACCCCTACGAGAAGCGCTGCCTGAACGTGGTTGAGGAACTATCCCTCGCGGCCAATATGCCGGTACCCGCCCTTTACATCCTCCCCGACGAGAGGGGTATCAATGCCTTCGCCGCCGGTATTAATCCCGGCGACGCCATTGTCGCGGTGACACGCGGCGCCGCCCTGCAACTCCAGCGGGATGAATTGCTGGGCGTTATTGGTCATGAATTCAGTCACATCCTCAATGGCGACATGCGTCTCGGCCTTCGCCTGGCCTCCCTCCTGAAGGGCATCACGTTCATTGGCGATGTCGGGCACTTCCTGCTCCGTGCCGGAGCCTACGGCGTGGGCCGCTCCCATCGCCGCAATGAGCGCAGCGCTGCCCTCCCGATCCTCGGAATCGGGCTGATGGTTATCGGCTGGCTGGGTTCCCTCGCAGCCGGATTCATCAAGGCGGCCATCAGCCGGCAAAAGGAATATCTTGCGGATGCCAGTGCTGTGCAATTCACCCGGGACAACAGCGGTATTGCAAACGCATTGAAAGTGATCGGTGGATTTCTTCCGGGAACTCTCGTACATGCGGCCCGGGCAGAGGAAATGTCACATCTGTTTTTTGGCGAGGTTCGTCATCGGCTGTGGGATGGCTTCGCGACACATCCCCCGCTGGAACAGCGCATCCGACGACTGGATCCAAACTGGGACGGCCAGTTCATCAAGCGACCGGAACTGCGCTACGGAACTGAAGCGCTCAACGAAAATCGAACCCAGGCAGGTGTGGGTCGAGCAGCACTGGTAGCGGCGGCCATGGCCAGCGTTGGCATACAGGCGAGCGACAGCATCGAAGACGATGCCGATTTTGCAGCGGACAGCACTGCCTCCGGTACTCCACAGGACGCCGCCGGTGCCAGTCATTCGGAAACTGCAGCATTGGACAAAGCCCTGCACGACGCGGTGCTGGACCCGCTGGGCGCCACCGCCGCGGCACTGGCTTTGGTAACGGGACGCCGGGACGGTGAACATCGGTCCTCTGCCCTCGCGCTAATCCGTGAACAAGGCGTCCAGGGCCAGGCGGCTATGGTCGCCGAGCTACTGCCCAGAATCGATCAGCTCGCAGCAGGCCAGCGCTTTCCGCTGATGGCCACCGCGATGCCGGCGCTCAAGAGCCTCTCGACGCCGCAATATCGACAGTTCAAATCGACGCTCCTGGCGGTGATTCGCGCCGATGGGAAGACGGATCTTTTCGAGTGGTGCCTTTTCCAGCTGCTGCGCCATTATCTCGATCCAGAGTATCTGCGGGTGGAAAACAGTCGTCCGCGCTATAGACACCTGAGCAAAGTCCGGGCACCGCTGCGTACGGTATTGTCCGTGCTCGCTCATGAGGGCGAAGGCAGCAGCGAGCGGGCGTTTGCCATTGCCTGTGAGGATCTTCAGCTACAAGGTCTTGCGCTGCTACCCCTTGAGGATTGCAGTATTCTGGAGTTCAGCCGCAGCGTACACACGCTCGCGGACTGCTACCCCCTGCTCAAGCCCAAAATCCTCAAGGCGATGGCCCTGGCGGCGGCTGACGATGGAAAAGTCTGCCCCATTGAGCGTGAACTGGTGATTGCGGTGGCGGCGGTCATGGACTGCCCATTGCCACCGGAGCTGGCGCTGCAGTAACCCTTAGTATACGCCAGCGCGGCGCGCAACCCCCCTGTAGGGCACCGCTCCGGATCAGGCCAGGGATTCGGGCATTTTCGGCCACGCCGGGTGCCGGAACTTTTCATCTGAAGTTGCTCTGCTAAGCTGTTGTTGTGCCTTGAGGGGCACGGTCATCAGGGACGATGACGACTCCCGATCCCCCGGTGGATCAGTTTTGGAACTCCACACAGCACATCCATACAGCACATACATACAGCAAGGAAGCTAGTGATATGAAATCAGTCAACGAGATCCCCACAGGCACACAGGAAGTACCCACAGGCCAGGACATGGCGGGGGCGCCCGGCTCGGCAGTGCATCACGGCCTGCAACGCCGCGAGATTACACGCCGGAGCAGCTGTGGAGGCGGCACAGGCGATCTTGACGAACCGGGCTACCTTCCTCTGTCGCGGACTACCGATCGGGTCCTGCGCATTCTTATCGATGGGGACCTGTCGAGACTGAGAGCGGAGAGTGTTGCGGAAACTCTCGGCATCAGCTGTACAACCCTGCGCCGGCGCCTGCGCAACGATCACACGAGCTACCAGTTTCTCCTCGACCGGGTGCGCCAATACCGCTGCGAGTCACGCTTGCGTGAGCGCTGGTTACCGGGCAAGTGCCTTGCGGATGAGCTGGGCTATCTTGAGGTGAACAGCTTCTACCGCGCCTTCCGTCGCTGGACCGGCCTGAGCTATAGCGACTACCGGCAGCAGTATCACTAGACGCAGCTATTGGTCATCCTGCTGTGCCAGTCCGCAGGGGCGGCGCAGCTGTGGCGCTCCGGCATTGAAGTCGGGCACTCGATCAGCTGAACGGGTCGTGAAGAATGATCGTTTCGACTCGATCAGGGCCGGTGGAGATAATGTCGATGGGCGCGCCCACGACGGTCTCAATCAGCGAGATGTAGTCCCGCGCAGCCTGCGGCAGATCGTCCAGCGACTTGGCGCCCACGGTGCTATCGGACCAGCCGGGCACGGTCTCATACACGGGCACAAGTCCCGCGTAGTCGTCGGAGTCCATGGGATTGGGGACAGTCTCGCCCCTGGCGTTGGTGTACCCGATGCAGATCTGAATAGACTCGAGGCCATCCAGAACATCAAGTTTGGTCAGACACAGACCACTGACTGAATTGATGTTGACGGCATTGCGCAACGCGACCGCATCAAACCAGCCGCAGCGTCGCGGCCGCCCCGTGGTCGCTCCGAACTCATGACCCCGCTTGGCCAGATGCGCACCGGTGGCGTCAAATAGCTCGGTCGGGAAAGGCCCGGAGCCGACGCGCGTTGTGTAAGCCTTTGTAATCCCCAGCACATAGTCCAGATACAAGGGACCAAAGCCTGAGCCCGTTGCCGTGCCGCCCGCCGTGGTATTGGAGCTGGTGACGTAGGGATAAGTGCCATGGTCAATGTCCAGCAGGGAGCCCTGGGCGCCCTCAAAAAGGATACTTCGCGACTCGGCGCGGAACTGGTGCAGCATCGCCGTGACATCGGACATCATGGGCAACAGTTGCTCACCCATGCGCAAACTCGACTCAAGCACTTCGTCAACGTCTACGGTAGGCACCTGGTAATAGTTCTGCAGCTGGAAGTTGTGGTATTCCATCACCTCACGCAGCTTCCGCTCAAACCGTGCAGGGTCCTGTAGATCCCCAAGACGCAGACCGCGCCGGGCGACCTTATCTTCGTAAGCCGGACCAATACCGCGGCCTGTGGTGCCAATCTTGTCATCCCCCCGACGGGTTTCCCGGGCATTATCCAGGGCCACGTGATAGGGGAGAATCAATGGGCAGGCCGGCGATATACGCAGCCGCTCCCGCACGGGGACCTCCCGTGCCTCAAGCTCAGCGATCTCCTTAAGCAGCGCATCGGGAGCCAGCACCACGCCGTTACCGATACAGCAGATCACGTTCTCGCGAAGAATGCCCGAGGGAATCAGGTGCAGCACCGTCTTCTCACCATCGCAGACCAGCGTATGACCCGCGTTGTGTCCGCCCTGAAAACGCACGACTGCATCGGCCCGGTCGGTCAGCAAATCCACGATCTTGCCTTTACCCTCGTCGCCCCACTGGGTGCCCAGTACCACTACGTTGCGGCTCATTCATCCTCTCCAGAGCGTGACACAGACCGCGACCGCGGCTGCCACTGACCATCAATCTTCAGCATTTCCCGGTCACAGCGGGCATCCGCTTCGCCACCGAGAGACACAATTAGCGTTTCGCCCGCGGCTCGCAGAGCGCGCACGGCTTCCTGTAACGAGATATCTTCGATATCGGGCACAGCGATCGACTTTGCCCCATTTACCTGTCCTGAATTCACCTTCAGCTGGGCCGCGAGGAGCCGCAAATCAGTCGCAAAGCCCGTAGCCGGCCGCGCCCGCCCATAGACTTCACCAACATTGTCATAGCGGCCTCCACGCGCCAGCGCTTCGCCGAGCCCCTGAGCGTAGACCGCAAACACCACGCCCGTGTGGTAACGATAGCCACGCAGCTCTGCAAGATCGATGTACAGGGACAGTTCGGGATGACGGGCCTGCAGCGCGTCGGCCAGAGCGCGCAGGTCACTCAGGGATTGGCTCACGCCCGGAGCCATCCGGGCGAAAGTGGCCTCGGCACGATCCAGTACGCCCAGATCGCCGTGCATATCCATTAGCGCACTCAAGGCATCCGCCGACTCGGAGGGGAGGCGAAGCAGCAGGTCCTCAAGATCAGGCCGGGATTTTCGCTGCAGGGCGTCAAAGATGGCGCCCTCAAGTCCCGCGCTCTTGGCACCGCTGGCCGCCAGCACGTGCCGAAAAATATCGCCATGACCCAGATCCAGGGTGAGCTGTGCACCGGGCTCGATGCCCGCCACCTCCAGCATATCCAGCATGAGGTTAATCACTTCGATATCCGCGGACAGACCTTCCGCGCCATAAAGCTCCGCGCCGAGCTGAAGGGGCGAGCGCGATGCCGCCAGCGAGCCGGAGCGAGTGTGCAGCGTTGAGCCGGCATAGCACAGGCGGTTGACCTGATCACCGCCCAGGCTGTGCGCGTCCATTCTCGCGACCTGTGGTGTCATATCCGCCCGCAGACCCAGCATCCTCCCGGTGAGCTGATCAGGGACCTTGAAGGTCAGTAAATCCAGATCCTCGCCCACGCCGACGAGCAGCGAGTCGGTGAACTCCAGCATCGGGGGAATAACCAGTTGATAGCCCCAGCGTGCGGCACAATCGAGCAGCGAGCGACGCAGCGTCTCCACATGTGCAGCTGCCTCAGGTAGAAGCTCATCAATACCATCAGGCAGCTGCCAGGCCCTTGCCGGGCTTTGCTTTTCCACGTTAATGCACCAGATACAACAAAACGACGCCGAACAGCATGCTGCCCAGACCAAAGCGCCGGATGCTCGCGTCATCCAGCTGCATCACGGTCGCTATCATCGCTCGCCAGCGCCCCGGACTCAGAAAGGGCAGCATGCCTTCAACAACGAATACGAGCGCCAGCGCGACGGGCAACACCTGCCAGAAGTCCCGCAAAAACCATCTCCCAAGAAAAAACCGCGGATGTGAGTACGCAATTGATCGCGCACCACCCTCCACGGTTGCAGAATGTTAGCACAGGGCTGCGGGCGCAGCCCCTGCTTTATTTAATACCGCCGCTCGAATCCTTCAGGTAGCGGAAGAACTCACTATCCGGTCGAACCAGCATGATGTCGCCACTGCTCTGGAAGGAGTCCTGATAAGCGCGCAGGCTCCGGGTGAAGGAGTAGAACTCGGGGTCCGCACCAAAAGCTTCCGCATAGATCGCCGTGGCTCGGGCATCGCCGCGGCCGCGTATCTGCTGCGCTTCGCGGTAAGCATTTGCGCTGATCACCGTGACTTCCCGGTCAGCAGCAGCGCGAATTCCCTCGGCCAGTTCCTGTCCCTGGGAGCGACGCTCACGGGCTTCCTTCTCGCGCTCGGCGTTCATCCGCCGGTAGACCGACTCAGACACTTCCGGCGGCAGATCGATCTGCTTGACCCGCACATCAACAATCTCGATGCCGAGCTCTTCCCGTGCCACGACATCGAGCTCACGGGTGATGGTCTCCATCAGCTGATCCCGTTCTCCGGATACCACCTCCTGGATCGTACGAATCGCCACCTGGTTGCGCAGCCGGTTATTGATGCGCTGGGACAACAGGCCCGCCGCACGAGATTCCTCACCATTGGTCGCGGTGTAAAAGGTTGCTGTGTCAGCGATCCGGTACTTCGCGTAGGAATCGATGATCAGCGCTTTCTGTTCCTGGGTGAAAAATCGCTCAGGCTGTGAATCCAGAGTCACGATGCGCCCGTCGAATTTCCGCACATTGTTGACAAAGGGTATCTTCACATGGAGTCCGGGCTGAAGGTTCGGATCAACAACTTCACCAAACTTCAGCAGCACCCCCCGCTCGGTTTCCTTGATGACATACAGCGCGTTACTACCGACCAGCAAGGCCAGAAGCACCACCATTGTCAGGGTTAATGAACGTCCAGACATATCAACGACCTCCCCGACGCGCCTGCTGAGCGGCAGCATCACGGCGCAATTGCTCCGTGACAGCGTCCGTCAGCTCACGGATATTGCTTGAGTTGATTTCCATCGGGGCGCTTCGTCGCACCGATCCGGTGCCCGTGCCCAACTTATCGAGAGGCAGATACATCACGTTATTGCCGCCCTCCACATCAACCATGATTTTGCTCGTATTGGTGAGTACATTCTGTACCGCGTCCAGATAGAGACGCTCGCGAGTCACCTCCGGCGCTTTTCGATACTCGGCGAGAAGGTTCTTGAAGCGATCAGCCTCACCCTCGGCATTCGCAATCACCTGCTCCTGATAGGCGCTCGCCTCCTCAATCTGCCGCTGAGCCTGTCCGCGAGCCTCAGGCACGATACCGTTGGCGTAGGACTGGGCTTCGTTCTTTACCCGCTCCTCGTCCTCACGGGCCTTGATCACGTCATCAAAGGCTGCCTGTACCTGGCTTGGCGGCTTGGAGTCGTCCACGTTGACCGCCGACAGCCGAATACCCGTCGTGTAGTTCGTCAGATAATTCTGAAGGCGCTCATCGACTTCCGTGGCGATACGGGTTCGTCCTTCGGTCAGGACCAGATCCATGGTCATCCCGCCGACCACATGCCGCAGGGCGCTTTTGGCCGCCTGCTGGAGTGAGTTCTCCGGCTCGCGGACCTGCAGCACATAGTCCTTGACGTCATCAATGATGTACTGCACGGACATGCGCACTTCGACGATATTCTCATCCTGGGTCAGCATGATCTCCCGGAAGCTGGCCGCGCGGACCTTGGTGGTGTTCACCCGGATCACCTCGTCGATCAGCGGTGGATTCCACTGCAGACCGGGACGCACGGTGGAGTGATACTTGCCAAAACGCAGTACAACGGCACGCTCCTGCTCGTCGATCTGGTAAAAGCCCATCAGGCCCCAGATCAGCGCCGCGCCACCCAGCACCACGATCAGCAATGACGCCGACGCGCCACCACCCCCACCGCCACTGCCACCCGATCGACCGCCGAACAAGCCGCCGAGTCGTTGCTGCAGCTTTTTAAGTGCCTCGTCGAGGTCGGGTGGGCCTTGATTACCACCACCCCAGGGGTCGCGGGAATTGTTACCACCACCCGGTTCATTCCAGGCCATGCTCTATCTCCTTAATTTGGAAGGCCGACATTCTAGCAAAGTCTCGCGTCGGCCATCAGCGTACATCGCGACGCTTAAACACATTCCCGCGCCATAAGGCGCTCCCAGTCGGAACGCGGCAGGCGCACGTGTAAATGTGCGCTACCGTCGTCGCCAAATCGTTCGGTTTCTACCGCGCCCAGCTCATACAGGGCCGCACGCAGCCTGGACTGGTCGGGTCGCAGTTCGACATCCTCAGCGAAGAGCTCGTTGCCGAGGCGTTCAGCGAGGGCGTCCAGCAGCAAATCAACCCCCTGGCCACTCACTGCGCTCAGCCAGACCCGGATCGCCACCCCCTGATCATCGCGTTCGATCCGCGGCTCGGATTCCAATAAATCAATCTTGTTGTAAATCTCCAGCATCGGACGATCCGCAGCGCCGATTTCCTCCAGCACCGCGTGGACCTCATGCCGGTTGTCGTCACGCTCCTCGCTCGCCGCATCAACCACGTGCAGCAAGAGATCCGCCTCGCGGGTTTCCTCCAGGGTCGCCTTAAACGCCTCAACCAGGCCGTGTGGCAGGCGAGCGATAAACCCTACCGTGTCGGCGAGCACCAGCGGCCCGAGATTCGGCACCTCCAGCCGCCGCAGCGTCGGGTCGAGGGTCGCAAAGAGTTGATCCGCCGCATAAACATCGGACTGGGTGAGCATATTAAACAGGGTCGATTTACCCGCATTGGTGTAGCCCACCAGCGCCACCGTTGACAGTTCGGCCCGCTGTCTCGCACGTCGGCCCTGGCCGCGCTGGCGTCGCACGCGCTCAAGGCGCGCGCTAATCGCCTTGATCCGGGCACGCAGCAGTCGCCGGTCCGTTTCAAGCTGGGTTTCACCTGGACCGCGCAGGCCAATCCCGCCCTTCTGCCGCTCGAGGTGAGTCCAACCACGAACCAGGCGCGTGCTCATGTGCCGCAACTGGGCCAGTTCAACCTGAAGCTTGCCCTCATGGGTCCGCGCGCGCTGGGCAAAAATATCCAGGATAAGACCCGTGCGATCGAGAACCCGCGCCTCAAGCTCGCGCTCGAGGTTGCGTTCCTGACTGGGGCTCAGCGTGTGATTGAAGATCACCAGGGAGGCGTCCTCAGCGCGGAGCACGTCGCGAATCTCCTCCAGCTTGCCGCTGCCGACAAAACTGCGCGCCTTGGGCGCGGCCCGATGCCCGCTGATAAAAGCCACGGGGTCGCCACCTGCGGAAATCACAAGTGCCTCAAACTCCCGCGGATCTATGCCATCCGCGTCGGAGTCCAGACTGATGTTGACGAGCACCGCGCGCTCGCCACTTTCGGGCCGCTCAAAAAACAATAGGGATCCAGTGTTTACCAAAGACCCCAGCGACTAGACGCCGATGGGGCAAGGCCTGAAGTCGGGACGCTGGCTCAGCTGTCCTCATCGTCTTCAGGCGGGTTCTGCATAGGCATGCGTACAACACGCCCGGGCACCACGGTAGAGATTGCATGCTTGTACACCATCTGACTGACGGTGTTCTTCAGCAACACGACGAATTGATCAAATGACTCAATCTGGCCTTGCAGCTTGATGCCATTAACCAGATAAATCGATACCGGAACGCGCTCTTTACGCAGCAGATTCAGGTAAGGGTCTTGTAGCGTATGCCCTTTTGACATGACACTTCTCCTTGGCCTCGGGGGCGCTCGTTGGGGCTCAAATCGAGCCAAAAAAAACCAAATAGTCTGACCGACACAATGTGACCGAAACAAAAAGCAAGGCAAATCATAGACTTGCGAATCGCTCCGGCGAAGACCTCGCGTTGAGCGACCACGCCTTCCGGAGAGAAACCGGGGACCTGTCCCGCATTCGCGGCACCGGACAGACGAACTCGCCGCACTGCCGCGTCTCAACACCGTGCCAGCTTACTATATTGGGTTATACGTAAGGTAATTCAAGACCAGATTGGCTGGAATAAACTCCGGGCTTCTGGCTTCAGCGCGAAGCACCCCATTGCTCAGATCGCTTTCCAGTACCCGGCCCAGTGCATCCGTATAAATCCAGTGCAGATCCGGCCATTTACGCAGCCAGGTCAATTGTCGCTTGGCGAGCTGGCGGGTCGCAACGACGGCCCGCTGAGTTGCCTCTTCGAGGGAACAGCTGCCCGAGAGATGCTCCCAGAGCTGACGGTAGCCCACCGCACGTATTGCCGGCAGCTGTGGACGAAGATCCTTGCGCGCGTGCAGCGCCCGAACTTCCTCAAGAAACCCGGCTTTCATCATTTCTTCAAAACGCCGCTCTATGCGCCGGTGCAATACCGCGCGATCCTTCGGCGCGAGGGCGATCATCAGGGAGTTCGGGGAGCCACCCCCGGCATCGCCCTCCCGATGAAGCTCGCTCAGGGTCTTGCCACTCACACGATAGACCTCCAGCGCCCGACTGATACGCTGGGAGTGATTGGGATGAATGCGCGCCGCGGAAACCGGGTCTACCTGTGCCAATTCGCGATGCAGGGCGTGCCAGCCCGCCGCACGAGCACGCTGCTCTATTTCTGCCCGCACTGCCTGATCAGCTCCGGGCATGGGTGCAAGGCCTTCCAGCAGCGCGCGGTAGTACAGCATGGTGCCGCCCACCAGAATGGGACGACGACCCCGCTCGCGAATCGCGGCAATCGCTGCCCGCGCATCGTCGGCAAAACGCGCGGCAGAATAGGCTTCGGCGGGATCACAGATATCGATGAGATGATGGGGGTACTGCGGCTTGGCACTGCCAATATCGAGACCGCGATAGACCAGCGCCGAGTCCACGCTGACCAGTTCGCCATCCAGTGCCTCGGCCAGGGCAATCGCCAGATCCGTCTTCCCCGATGCCGTCGGGCCCATAATGCACAGTAGGGGAGCCGACATATCAGCGTCCGCGCAGAAATAGCCGATCCAGGTCCGCGAGACTGAGTGCCGTCCAGGTCGGGCGGCCGTGATTGCATTGCCCCGAGCGCTCAGTGATCTCCATATCGCGCAGTAAAGCATTCATCTCCGGCACCGTGAGGCGCCGGTTCGCGCGCACCGAGCCGTGGCAGGCCATGGTCGATAAAAGTTCGTCCTCGTGCCGGGACAAACGCTCAGAGCTGCCGTGCTCAATAAGATCGGCGAGCACATCGCGCAGCAATTGCTCGACATTGGCGCCCTGGAGGGAAACAGGGATTTCGCGGATCAGCAGACTCTCCTCACCGGCGATCTCAACGCGCAGACCAAGACGGCGAAACAGTTGCGCATGCTCTTCAACAAGGGACGCCTCGCGACTGCTGACGGCGAGGCTCTGCGGCACGAGCAGGGGCTGCGTGCGAATACCCTGCTCATCCCTGGCCTGCTTGAGACGCTCATAGGTGATTCGCTCGTGTGCCGCGTGCATATCGACCAGCACCAGGCCTTCGCGGTTCTGGGCGAGGATATATACCCCGTGGAGTTGGGCGAGGGCATAACCGAGCGGCGGGATCGTCGGCTCATCTTTACCAGAGCCAGTAGTCTCATCACCGCTCGGCCCGTAGAGTCGCTGATAACTTGCCGCCGCCGCTGCACCGTCGACGATTCCGGACAAAGCGCCATGCGCTGAACCACCGCGGGAGAAAGAAAGCGTTGAAAACCTGGCGCCGGAAATCTCTCTATCGCCCGCCACGGGGCGAGGCTCCGCCAGCCCCATCTCGCGCTGACGGATCAGCTCACCGGTCAGCAGATCGAGTCGCCCCGCCGGCGCCGAGAGCGGGGAAGGCGCATCGTAGGCGTTCCCCGCGCTATCGCTGGGCCTGATATCTGCCAGGGCTTTATGCAGGGTGCTGTAAATAAAACTGTGCACACTGCGACCATCGCGAAAACGCACCTCGTGCTTGGTAGGGTGGACGTTTACATCGACCGAGGCAGGCTCCAGCTCGAGGTACAAGACAAAAGCCGGATGCCGACCCTGATACAGCACATCGCTGAAGGCCTGGCGAACCGCATGGCCCACGAGCTTGTCGCGAATATAGCGGCCATTGACATAAAAATGCTGCAGATCGGCCTGGCTTCGCGAAAAGGTGGGTTCCGCCACCCAGCCATGCAGCCGCAGGCCTCCGGCCTCCCGCTCAATGGCGACCGCATGCTCCACAAATCCCGGACCGCAGAGCAGCGCCACGCGGCGCAGCCGGTCCGCCTCGTCCACACAA
>CAZGGN010000050.1:0-5784 GCA_964525195.1 uncultured Congregibacter sp. | reverse complement strand
GCCCATCTCCGTGTCGATGCTTTTCAAAAACTTGCGCCGGGCCGGCGTATTGAAGAACAGGTCCCGTACCTCCACGGTCGTTCCCCTCGGGTGCGCCGCCGGCTTCAGACTGACCTGCATATCGCGACCGGAGCAGCTCGCGGCGTGCCCCTGCGCACTCTGCTCGGAATCATTACTGGTCACCGTAAGGTGAGACACGGAACCGATACTGGCCAGCGCCTCGCCGCGAAAACCAAAGCTCCCCACCTGCTCCAGCTCCTCCAGGGAGCTGATCTTGCTCGTGGCGTGACGGTCCAGCGCGAGCGGCAGATCTTCAGCACTGATACCCAGGCCATCGTCGCGGATGCGAATCAACTTTGTGCCGGCGGCCTCGACGTCAATATCCACTCGGGAGGCGCCGGCATCGAGACTGTTTTCCAGCAGCTCCTTGACCACCGATGCCGGGCGCTCGACGACCTCGCCGGCGGCAATCTGATTGGCGAGGCGCGGGGGAAGGCGCTTGATAAGAGACATAAGGTCTACTGCTCGATTCAGCTGGCGGGGATGCGCAGAGTCTGCCCGACAAGGATATTGCTGTTGTTCAAAGCGTTGTACTGCTTGAGCAACGCCACTGTGACGTTAAAGCGCTGGGCGATGCCCGACAGCGTATCACCGCGAACAATGGTGTATTCCCGATCCCCCGCATCGCGCTGGTAGGCGAGCAGCGAGCCGGGCGGCGGATGCGCCCGAAACCATTGCACCACACCGCGATGAATAGCCTGGGCCATGCGCTTGCGGTAGTTCGCGCTGGCAAGCTTGCGCGCCTCCTCGGGATTCGAGATAAAGCCCGTCTCGACCAGAATCGAAGGCACGTCCGGCGATTTGAGGACGACAAACCCTGCCTGCTCGACCTGTTTCTTGTGCAGCCGCGCGAAACGCCCCATCTCGCCAAGCACACTGGAACCCACATTCAGGCTGCTGTCGAGGGTCGCTGTCATGGACAGATCGGCCAGGGTCATCGCCAGGGTATCCTCCTTGTCGCTGAGACTCACGCCACCCAGCAGATCCGCCGCGTTCTCGCGCTGCGCCAGATAACTTGCCGTGGTGCTGGTCGCACCGCGCGTAGACAGCGCGTACACCGAAGCGCCGCGAGCGCGCTTGTCGCGGAACGCATCGGCGTGCACCGACACAAACATATCCGCCTGGCGTTTGCGCGCCAGTTCCCGGCGTCCGCTAAGGCTCACATAGTAGTCGCCACTGCGAATCAGGGTCGGCGAAAAACCCGGATCTGCCTCAAACAGCGCATGCAGTTCCCTGGCGATTTCCAGGACCACCTGTTTTTCACGCAGCCCTCCGGGCCCCAGGGCACCCGGATCCTCTCCCCCGTGACCCGCATCAATCGCGATAACAATGTCCCGGCGATCCGCGCTGCGCGCACTCTTTTTGACACTGGGTGCATCCGGTGTTTTGCCCGTATCAATGTCGTAAAGGTCGATCACCAGTCGATCATCGGCCCTGTCGGAGGCTTTCAGGGCAAAGCTGCGCGGTCGAACGGTTTCACGCATGTCCAGTACCAGGCGCAGATCATCACCCTCACGAACGCCGCTGCGCACGCGCTCAATCGGCGTATCCGCGAGCGGCAACGCATCGATCCTCGCGTCCAGACGTGCGTCAATAACGTCAATCACAATCCGCGCAGGGTCTTTCAGCTCAAGGAGTCGATGCTCCGCGGGACCCGAGAGATCGAGTACCAGCCGCGTGTGATCCGGCGCGCGCCACAGGCGCACGTCACGGACCTCCACCGCCCCGGCCTGGGCCGCAGCAAAAAGCACGCCCACGCAGAATCCCCAGAGCAGCCGAGCGCCGCGACTCAAGCGTCTGTTGTCTTCGCGGTAAATCGCCGTCCTCCTCTCCGTAAGCTCCGGTTCTGACACCCGGAAATTCGTCATACCAAGGCGTCGATGCAGGCTTCACCCGCGACGCTGAAGGCATCCAGACGCAGCTTACGTGTCCGCGCCCCGACATCCAATCGAATCTCGAGATCCGCGACCGGCAAAAAGTCGCCCCCGCGCTCGGGCCACTCCACAACAATCACGGCACCGCTGTCGAAATAATCCCGGATGCCCATGTATTCAAGTTCTTCCGCATCACCCAGGCGATAGAGGTCGAAGTGATAGAGCGGCGTGCTCAGTTCAAGATAGGGCTCCACCAGCGTATAGGTAGGGCTTTTCACCGCACCCTCGTGACCGAGGCCCCGGGCGATACCGCGGGTCAGCGTCGTCTTGCCCGCGCCGAGTTCTCCGCGCAGAAACAGCGCGAGCCCTCCGCTCATGGCTGCCGCGAGCCGGACGCCAAAGCTGACCATCGCCGCTTCTGAATCGATTTCAATCTCCAGGTACTTCATGTCACACCGCAGTTTGTACTGAGTCTCTTTACTTGAGCAAAGCCATGATAAACGGAGACAGATCCGAGGCCAGCAGGCCCGGCTGTCCAACGGCGGCGGCGGCTTCATCACCAGCCTCGGCGTGCAATAACGTTCCCAGGCGAGCCGCCGCTGGCGACGGCACACCCTGGGCAAGCAGACCACCGATAACGCCGCTCAGCACATCGCCCATACCGCCGCTGGCCATACCCGGATTACCGGCCCCACACACGGCCTGCTCACCCCCGGCGGACACGATACTGCCGTTACCCTTGAGCACCACAGCGGCAGCGCTGCGCTCGTCCAGTCGCCGCGCCGCGGCAAATCGATCGGCCTGCACCGCCGCACTGCTCTCCCCCAGCAGCCGGGCCGCTTCTCCCGGATGCGGCGTAATCACCGATCCCGGAGGCAGAACAACACTGTCCTTGTGGGAGAGCATATTCAGGGCGTCGGCATCCACCAGCAAAGGTTTGCCCGCCCCGAGGCAGGCCTGCAACATTTGCTCGCCCCAGGGCTCCTGCCCGAGACCGGGGCCGATCACGATGGCATCGGCCCAGTCCAGGAGCGGCATGAGGGCGTTGCGGTGTTCCACCGCGCTGACCATTGCCTCAGGGAGGCGCGCGAGGAGCGGCGTCAGGTGCTCCCCCCGGGTTGCAACCCGCGCTAGACCCACTCCGGTGCGCAGAGCCGCCTCCGCGGCCAACACTATCGCCCCACCCATTCCCCGGTCTCCACCAACGAGCAGGCAGCGGCCAAAAGATCCCTTGTGACTCGTCGCGCCCCTGCTCGGCAGGGCCAGGATCTCGCGCGGCAGCTGCAGCAGTTCGCAGGCATCCCCGGCGACCTCAAAAGCGGGGGGCAAAACCGCCAGAAGGTCATGGTGGATCTCTCCGGCGTACGCAGCACCCTCGGCCGTGTACAGACCACGTTTACGGGTAATAAAAATGATCGTCCAGGACGCAGAAACCGCGCTGCCACAGATCTGGCCACTGTCACTGTTGATGCCTGTGGGAACATCCAGTGCCAGAACCGGCGCAGCCAGACGGTTCACCGCATTCACTGCTTCGAGATACTCTTCGCGCAACTCACCACTTATGCCCGTACCGAGCATCGCATCAACGACAACGCCGTCATCGATCAGCGCCAGGGCGTCAAATGCCTCCAGTTCCAGACCTGTGGATCGGGCGCGAGCGGCGGCTGCGCGGGCATCGTCACTGCGCGGCTCGCCGGCGATCAGAAATACCCGGGTAGGAATGCCCCGATCCTGTGCTAGCGCTGCGAGCAGCAGGCCGTCACCACCGTTGTTCCCGGGGCCGCACAGCACCTGAATCAATGCCGGTGCCGGCGTCTTGGCCAGCAAAAGGCTAAACGCCGCCCGCGCGGCCCGCGCCATCAGAATCGGCCCCGGGAGTCTCTGGTCGTCAATCGCGGCGCGGTCTACCCGCCGACTCTGTTCGGCGGTGTACAACCACAGGGGATCCACAGTGCTCATCGCGGGCCTGCCTCTGGCACAATCATCACTAGGGAGTCATACAGCATGCATGAATTATACGATCGTCTCGCCCAAAGGGCTGTAGCCTGATGGCAGATCATTGGTCGGCACAGGACAAGGCCTCGCTGCTTGAGGAGATTCGCAGCTGGGCCAGGGAGTTGGGTTTTGCCCAGCTCGGGGTCAGCGATATTGATCTTTCCCAGCACGAAGCTTATCTCCAGCGCTGGCTTGATGCCGGCTATCAGGGGGAGATGGTCTGGATGGGTGCGCACGGCAACAAGCGCTCCCGTCCCGGTGAGCTGGTGCCGGGCACCTGCCGGGTGCTGTCGCTGCGCATGAATTATCTGCCCGACGGGGTCGAGCCGCTCAGCGTGCTGGAGAACCCGGAGAAGGCCTACATCGCCCGCTATAGCCTGGGCCGGGATTATCACAAGCTCGTCCGCAAGCGCCTCGCCCAACTGGCACAACGGATTGAATCGCGTCTCGGTGGCGGCCAATACCGGGCTTTTGTCGACAGTGCACCGGTACTGGAGCGCGCCATCGCCGAGCGTGCCGGTCTTGGCTGGATTGCGAAAAATACCATGTTGATCAACCAGGAGGCCGGGTCCTGGTTTTTTCTGGGGGAGATTTACACGGACCTGCCCCTGACGCCGGACCCGCCCAAAACCGAAAAACACTGCGGCAGCTGTCGCGCCTGTCTCGATATCTGCCCGACCAAGGCCTTCGTCGGGCCCTTTGAACTCGATGCGCGGCGCTGCATCTCCTACCTCACGATTGAGCACAAAGGCAGTATCGACGAGGAACTGAGGCCCCTCATGGGCAACCGCATCTTTGGCTGCGACGACTGCCAGCTGGTCTGCCCCTGGAACAAGTTCGCCCGGCACAGCGCGGAGGGTGACTTTCAGCCCCGGCACTCCCTGGACGATGCCGGACTGGTCGAGCTTTTTAGCTGGGATGAGGCGACCTGGGCCACCCGTACGGAAGGGTCGGCGCTGCGCCGGATTGGCTACGAACGCTGGCTGCGCAACCTGGCCGTGGCCCTGGGTAACGCGCCCGCTTCCGAGGCAACGCTTGGCGCCCTGCGCGCAAGAGCTGAGCACGACGCGCCGCTGGTTCGCGAGCATGTGAAATGGGCGCTGGCGCAGCACGGCGCCGATTAGGTGCAAGCCGCAACAGCTGCGACAGGGTTCGCAGCGCTAGCCGCGTAGAAAATGCTCGCGGTAGTAGCGCAGTTCATCGATCGAATCGCGGATATCTTCCAGCGCGAGATGTACCCCCCGCTTGCTAAGGCCCGCCGCGATATCCGGTCGCCATCGCTGCACCAGAATCTTCACGGTGCTGACATCGAGATTGCGGTAGTGAAAATAGCGTTCCAGTTCCGGCAGGTAGCGCGCCATAAAGCGCCGATCCTGACAGATACTGTTACCGCACATCGGTGATGCCCCGGCGGGCACCCATTCCTGCAAAAACGCCCGGGTCAGGCGATCCGCCTCCGCCTCATCAACAGTGCTGGCGCGCACCCGGGCGCTCAGACCTGAGTTGCCGTGATGTGTGGTGTTCCACTCATCCATCGCCGCCAGCGTTTCGTCGGACTGATGGATCGCAATTACCGGACCCTCGGCGAGGGTGTTGAGGTCGCTGTCGGTGACGATGCTGGCGATCTCAATCACCCGGTCCCGATCGGGGTCCAGACCGGTCATCTCCAGATCGACCCAGATGAGGTTTCGCTCATCACGCATAGCTTTTCTCCCCATAACAAGGCGCAGAAGTCTAGCATGCGCTCGACAGTACCCCGGCTGACCCCAATAATGCGTCGGTGAGCAAACGAAAACTTAACCGGCGGCAAAATTGGCGCATCGAGCGAAAGCAGCAGGAGCGCGCCGAACGCGCT
>CAZGGN010000049.1:12017-18095 GCA_964525195.1 uncultured Congregibacter sp. | reverse complement strand
AGCTTGCCCGGCAGATTAACCTGCAGCGCAGTCGGTTTACTTCAGGTTCGGGTACGCAAACGTCGACCGCGACCCAGGCTGAGAACCCCACTTCCTTCCAGGCCGGACGCTGGCAATCGTTTGTGCAGATCGGAAATCTGTGTTTAGAGGTCATCGAAGCGAATCCGCTGGAGCCGCTCAGCAACGAGCAATGGTATGCGGTCGATTGTGACTGACAGGGCGCTTTACCCGGAGAAGCTGACGGTCTTGCGCGAATGCTGCAGCTGCTCAAGTTCCTGCACAATGAATTGGGCCAGGTCGGTACGCGAAACCTCATAGGCGCCAATGGATCCATCGGTCGTCGCTTTGTATGCTCCGGTCTCAGGCTTGTCGGTCAGCGCCACGGGTTGTATCAGAACAAAATTCGCGGAAGAGCCTCTGAGCAGCGTTTCCTGCTTTTCCTTGTCGGCCATTTGTTCGCGAAGCAGTAGCGCATAAAACAGCCTGAAACTCAGCGGGAGTTGGCTGCTGGTTTCGCCGACGCCAAACGCGCTGACCACGAGGATCGGTATCTGGCCGGCCGCGGGGAGGGCGGCGAGGATATTGCGCGTTGCAACCTCACAGATGTTCGGCGCAACGGTTCGTTTTGCGCCAAGCAGTCGAGCGACTGAGCTCTGGGGATTGCCGAGGGTGAGCACGATCGCATCCTGGTCGGCGAGAGCTTTCCGGACATCCGGTGCATGCAGCGCATCGCCTTCAATGACGCTTAGGGATTCCTGCGCACAGAGCTGACGCGTGTCACGGACAAACGCCGTCACCTCATGGCCTGCAGCCAGGGCCTTTTTGAGCACGGCGCGGCCGGTACCGCCCGTTGCACCAAAGACAAGAAGCCTCACGCGCTGAGCACCGCTACAAGCAGGGCGATCAGGACTGTATTGACAATATGCAGTACCTGCTCAATGTTCTGGGTCTGCAGGTATTGCTTATGGGCAAGCTGTAGCTCGGGTCGATTGTCCGTCGGCAGATCGCGCAATTCCACCGCATCGCGCTTCCGCTTGCCGCGAAACTCCACAATGTTCAGAGTAATCAGGACGCACAGCGCCACGAGGATCAGTGTCGGTCTTAGCCAGCTAACTTCCAATGTTGTTTCCTTGTATTCCGTGGCGATGAATCAGGTCTTTGCCATTGCCCAGTCTAACGACCAATGAAAGAATTGCAGGAGTGATTTTTTGAATGCGCTCGCTCCCGAAGCCGCGCTGAAATCTTAATCGAGATTTATCCAGTATGAATGCACCCCGAAAACCGCTCGTTGTGATTACCGGCGCATCCTCCGGTGTAGGGCTTCACGCGGCGAACGCACTGTTGAAGCGAGGATGGCAGGTAATTATGGCCTGTCGTGATCTGACCAAGGCCGAGGCGGCGGCACGATCACTGAATATGCCCGCAGAGGCGTATGAGTTGATGCATCTGGATCTGGGTTCGCTGGAGAGTGTCAGATCCTTTCATGCGTCTTTCCGCGCCCAGGACAGGCCCCTTGATGCACTCGTATGTAACGCCGCGGTGTACCTGCCCTTGCTGAAAGAACCGGCCCGGTCGCCTGAGGGATTCGAGATCAGTGTTGCCACAAACTACTTGGGCCACTTCCTTCTGGCTCGTCTATGCCTCGAGGATCTGCAGCGCGCCGAGGCGCCCCGACTCGTCACCCTTGGCACGGTCACCGCAAACTCAGAAGAATTTGGCGGGCGGATTCCAATCCCTGCGCCGGCCGATCTTGGTGATTTTGAGGGGCTCCGAGCCGGATTCAAGGCTCCGATTGCAATGATCGACGGCAAACCATTCAAGGCCGGCAAAGCTTACAAGGACAGCAAACTCTGCACGATGATGATGAGCCGCGAGCTTGACAGCCGCTACCATAAATCTACCGGCATCGTGTTCAGCACACTCTACCCGGGCTGTGTGGCGGATACGCCGCTGTTTCGAAATGCGCCGCCACTGTTCCAGAAAATCTTTCCCTGGTTTCAGAAGAATATAACCAAGGGTTACGTGTCTCAGCCCCTTGCCGGGGAGCGCGTTGCCGATGTCGTGGCCAAAGCTGAGTTCTCTCAGTCCGGGGTGCACTGGAGCTGGGGCAATCGCCAGCGCCCGGGGCAGGAGGCGTTCGCTCAGGGTCTGTCTTCCAAAGCCACGGATGCAGAGCGATCGCGCGCGCTCTGGTCGCTGACCGAAGGACTTGTCGGGTTGGCATGAATTGGCGGTCCCGGTCAGGCCGATGCAGTCGGGGGCCCGCCTCTGCCCGCTGAATCTGGCTGATTGCCAGCGCTTTCCGCTTGTTCGATGATGTATCGACAGAACTGACTTCACGGTAGCTGGATGCCCGAAGATTCGATCCCCATTCACCTGGTGCTTGGCAGCGGCGGCGCGCGCGGACTCACGCATATCGGCGTGGTCCGCGTGCTGCGTGAGCGCGGATATGCGATTCAGTCGATCACCGGCTGTTCGATCGGTGCCCTGATCGGCGCGCTGCTGGTCAGCGGTCATCTTGACGAGTACGAGGAGTGGGTCAGGCAGCTCACGCGCTGGGATGTTTTTCGTTTTCTGGATATCTCGCTGCTGGACCGGGCCGGGATGGTCAAAGGCGACAAACTCATGGACCGTCTGGCCGAGTGGCTCAGCGGCGTACAGATTCAGTCCCTGGAGATTCCCCTGACCGTGGTCGCCACGGACATCGCCTCCCGGAAGGAGGTCTGGATTTCCCGTGGCGATCTCCTCGAAGCTGTGCGCGCCTCAATAGCCGTGCCCGGCGTGTTTACCCCTGTGGTCAAACATGGCCGGGTACTGGTGGATGGCGGGATTCTCAATCCGCTGCCGGTACCCCGCGCAAGAATGGAAAGCAGCTCAATCACCGTCGCGGTGAGTGCGAGCGGACGGGCGCTGCGTCACCCCTATGGCGACCCGCCGGCCGTCTCCTCCCCGCAGGGTCGCAACCCCAGTCAGGCTGCGGCCAACGATGTGCTGGAGCCGGCACTGTCTGATCAGGAGGAGGATTATCATCAGCCGATCGACGGGTTTCTGGACAGTTTGCAGCGGTTTTTCGGGCGCGAACGTGTCGACGAGGATCCAGTAGGGGGGGCTGCGACTCGGGAAAGTGGCGGCGGTACGCTCATCGGGGCTGCTGGCGCACTCAATGGCAGGAGCAGGCCTGCGCTCACCGATGTCATGCTGGGCATGTTCAACACGATGCAGGACACCATCGCCCGGCATCAGTTGGCGGCCAATCCTCCGGATATTCTCATTGATATCCCCTGCAACATTTGCGAGTCTCACGAGTTTCACAAAGCCAACGAACTGGTTGCGGCGGGCGAGTACTGGGCGCGCAAGGCACTTGAAGAGCAGCGTGATACCGTCCATCGCTAGCCCGGACTACTCAGAAAGCAAGGAAACAAGAATGCTGGAAGCACTGACGACCATGCTGCGTATGCAGGATCGAATGAATAGGCGAGTGCATCCCGAGTGGAAGGCTCAGGGCTTTGCCTGGCACCGGGCTATCTGGGTCGAGTGTGCCGAGCTTGTCGATCACTACGGTTATAAATGGTGGAAGCATCAGGAGCATGACCTGGAGCAGGTCCAGCTGGAAGTTATCGATATCTGGCACTTTGGTATGTCCGCCTGTTTCGATGCGGATACAACGCCCGAGCGCCTGGCTCCTGAGATTGCAAGCCAATGGCCGCAGGAACCCACTGCGCTCGGGGTATTGGATGCCGCAGAACAGCTTGCTGCGATTGCAGCAGGGGAGCGTCGCTTTTGCATAGCGGCATTTGCCACCTTGCTGGGCGCGGCGTCTCTGGATTTTGCGGAGCTGTACCGGCAATACCTGGGTAAAAACGTGTTGAACTTCTTTCGTCAGGATCACGGCTACAAAGATGGCAGCTACCGCAAGCTCTGGGGCGGGCGCGAGGACAACGAACACCTGATGGAACTCCTGGCGGGTATCGACACGGCGGCAGATGACGCCGAGGCAGCGCTTTATGCCGCGCTGGTCGAGCGCTACGCAGCAACGGCCTGATGAACGCTCCAAGTGATACCAGGCTGTCCACCTCGGCGCTGGCCAAGCGCCTGAAACTGCCGATTCAGCAATTGTTTGTGACCCTGCGCGATTACGGTTGGATTGATCGCCGGGGTAAGGGCTGGGCGTTGACCGCAAAGGGGGAGCTTCACGGAGGTGAGTATCAGGACAGTCAGCGTTTTGGACGCTACATCGTCTGGCCGGAGTCGCTGATTGAGCACCCGCTGCTTGTGGCAATTGAAAGCAATCAGCGAATCACGCCCGGTGGCATGCGCCGTTACTACGGGCATTTGTCCGTCCGGCAGATCAACCGCAATTTTGCAGAACTGGGTCTGGTCCAGATAACCCCGCGGGGACTGGAGCTGACCGGTCTGGGGGAGCGATTTGGCGGACGTCAGGAAACGGATGAAGACAACGCGTTGCTAATCGTGAGCTGGCCCCACGAGATTGTCGACAATCCGGTGATACATCGGGAGTTGAACCGTCTGGCCAGCGATGGACATGTTGCCGATAGTGACGTTGACACGGCAGCAGCGGCAGCGGCAGCAGCGTCTCCTTCCCCATCGTCCGAAACCGACGTTGTAGCCCCTGATCTTTTTGCCGAGGCCACGCGGGCGCCGGCCGCAAACGATTCGCAGCCCACGCCGCCCGAGCAACGTCACGGCCTTGACGGCCATTGTGTCGACTCACTCTTGCAGTTGAGGGTTTGTGACTGGCTTTACGAAGCTCAGCTCGCCCATGCACACAAGCGGCGGCTGCCGGTAGAGGAGCGCCTTAGCGCGGACTTTTACGTGCCGGCCGTGGGGCTGTACATCGAGTGCTGGGAGCGCGATGTGCCCACGGCGGAACTCACCCGGCGCTTGCGGACCCGCGAGGTGTGCCGTGAGTTGGGATTGGCCTATCAGGAAATCGCAGCGGCCGATATCGAGCGCATTGATGAGCTACTCAGCAAACGAATGAAGTCTCTCAATCTGCGTAGGTAACTAGCCTTTTTGTCGCTTGAGAACCACGCCACATTCAATGTGAGCGGTATAGGGAAACTGGTCAAAGAGCGCAAAATGACTAACGCTGTGGCTGCTGGCAAGCGCCTGGAGATTCGCCCGCAGGGTGTTCGGGTTGCAGGATATATAGAGGATGGTGTCAAAGCGGCGCACGCACTCCAGGGTTGCCGGATCCAGCCCGGCGCGCGGCGGATCAACAAACACCGTGTCCAACTGGTAGTCTCCCAAAGGCTGCGGCAGGCTCGCCAGGCGCCGAAACTCGCGCTCGCCGGCCAGGGCCATGCTGACTTCTTCGGCGCTCAGGCGCACCACAGCGACGTTCTTGATCGCATTGGCTTCGAGATTTTCCAGGGCCGCCCGAGTGCCGCTCTTGGCCAATTCGGTCGCGAGGACCCGGGAGTAGCGCGTTGCCAGAGGCAAGGTGAAGTTACCGTTGCCGCAGTACAGTTCCAGCAGGTCACCCTGGGCACCTTCCGCCCGGGACCACGCCCAGTTGAGCATTTGCTCGTTGACCGGTGCGTTGGGCTGCACGAAGGATTGTTCGTATTGCCGATAGCTATAGCAGCGCTGACCGACGAGGAAGTACTCGGTTACATGGTCCCGGCCGATCACCCGTTTTTGCTTTCGGCTGCGTCCGACAATTGACATGCCAAACTCCTCGCCAAGCGCTTCGGCCTCCGTCTCCCAGGCCTCATCCAACGGACGGTGGTAGATCAAGGTGGTCACTACTTCGCCGGCTTTTGTCGCCATAAATTCTGCCTGAAACAGCTTGCGACGCAGACTATCCTGACCCTCAAGGCGCTCGCGCAGCCGGGGCATCAGCTTGCGAATTGGCGCCAGCGCCGGCGCAAAATCACCAATCTTCACCGGCATTTTCGGCGCCGTCGGGTCAAACATCACGTAGTTGAGAGCCTCGGCTTCGTGCCAGATGCGAAACTCCGCACGCACCCGATAGGACTCCGGAGGGGAGGGGAAACGCTGCGCCCGGGGGACCTCCAATGCTCCAAAATCGCCCTCGACGCGGTCGCATTTTTC
>CAZGGN010000049.1:3110-12007 GCA_964525195.1 uncultured Congregibacter sp. | reverse complement strand
CCTCGAACAGCGTCTCATAGCGCGCTGGATCCGTCTCCCAGGGCAGCATCAGAGACAATTCGCAGGTTTGGGAAGTCCGGCGATCTTGCTGCCGATCTTCGCGGGGGATCCCGGGAACAGCTTGAGTAAATAGATACTGCGTCCTTTTTCATCGCCGAGGCGCTGTTTGCAATACTTCACCAGAGCGCGCATTGCCGGCGAAGAGTCATAGCTATCGTAGTAATCGCGCAGCAGTTCCAGCACCTCCCAATGGGCGCTCGAAAGGGTAATACCCTCCTCAGCGGCAAGTGCCTCTGCCACATCGCGATCCCAGTCTCCGGCGTTTTGCAAAAAACCCTGATCCGTGAGCGGCGGCAAGTCTCGCACCGTCATGTACTTAGCGCCACAGCGTCTGGGTGCGGTGGAGTTCGCTTAAGTTCACCCAGCCCGCATAGTCCAACACCCTGACAGACGCGTGCACAGGTATTATCGCGTAGGCCTCTATGTCTTCTTTGAGTGCAAAAATCTTGGCGCCGCGGGACTGCCAATCGGTGAGCGCCGGGTGTGTCGCTCTCGCCAGGCTGACAGCCTCTCCCAAAAGCAGTACCACATCACCGTCCTCAAGCGTCGCGAGCAGCCGCTGCGCCGCCGGGGAGGCCGCGCTGCCATAGAGACAGTTGAGCGTTTTATCAGAGACTGAGGACATGACTCGCCTGCTCCCTGAGGGATCGCAACTCAGCCGGGCCCAGTATCCGTGCAAACTCGGGTAGCTTTGACCGCGGCACACCATGACTATCCAGTGCGTCTCCGTCGACATAGATTTCATCGATGTCGTAAAGCGGCATGGAGTCGACGACCTTGCGCAGGGATTTACGCCCCAGTGTTTCGGGCTGCTGGTCCGCGATGAGCCCCAGAACAGCGTCTCCAATGAACAGGATCGAGGGTTGTTGCGAAAACACCGCGTAGCTGAGTGCCACGTCCAGGGCAGCTCGGGCCAGAGATCCCCGGTAGGGTGCACTTTGCATGACGATCAAAGGGCGGCGCTGTGTTGATTCCATTGACATCAGACCCTAGCCCGCGAACGTCAGCAAACGGTCGGATTGGCCGCTGGACTCTATCAGTTCGCCTAATCCGGCGATGGCGAAAGCGGGGAGCAGCTGCCCTGACAGCGGACCGCTACCGACGCCAAAGCGGGCCGCCGATGCGACACAGACCAGTAGCCTGATGCCGCAGTCTTGCGCGAATATCCCCCAGTCTGTGCGCAGGTCGAACTCGTCCTGTGCAGACTCGGCTCCGGCTAATGCGGTCAGTACGCCGGCGTCGTAAAAGAAAACGCAGCCGATGTCATGGCCGGCCGCTAGCAGGGCTTTAGCAAACTCGAGCGCATGCCGCGCGCTGCTGCCGCCATCCGGGGGGGTGAGAACAAGTAGGGTGTAGCGCATGGGCGCGGAGTATAAACAATCTGGACAAAAAAAAGCCCCGGCGGATGCCAGGGCTCTTGGCGCTGCGCCACACTCTCGGAGTGTGGCAGGATGGGGGACGGGATTAGTCGTCGCCCGAAAGTGCAGTCAGCAGATGCAGGATGTGGATGAACAGGTTGTAGATGTTCAGATACAGCCCGACGGTGGCGCGAATATAGTTTGTTTCACCGCCATTGATAATGCGGCTGGTGTCGAACAGGATCAGGCCCGACATGATCATCACCACCGCGGCGGAGATCGTCAGGGACAGCGCCGGGATTGCGAGGAAAATATTCGCAATCATCGCTACGACCGCGACGATCAGGCCGATCATCAGGAACCCGCCCATGAAGGAAAAATCCTTGCGGGTTGTCAGGGCGTAGGCCGACAAGCCAAAGAACACCACCGCGGTGCCCGCCAATGCCTGAAGCACCAGCGCGGGTCCGCCGGGCATGGCCAGATAGAAGTTCAGCATGGGGCCGAGGGATGCGCCCATCACGCCGGTAAAAGCAAAAATCGCAAGCAGACCCTTGGAGCTGTCCGCCGTGCGATTGACCACAAACAGCAGTCCGAAACCGACCAGCGTCAACATGAGGGCTGCGCCCTGCCCAAGGCCTACCGCCATGGAGACGCCTGCGGTCATGGCGCTGAATAGGAGCGTCATACCCAGCAGCATGTAGGTGTTTCTCAGGACTTTGTTAGTGCTGACAGCGGCGTTCATCGCCGTATCGACGTCATACACTCTTGGATTTGCCATGTTCAATTACCTCGCCTTTAGCTTGGTGGTTGTTGACTGGATTTTTGACTCCGGGCGCCGCCGCAAGTTCCCTTCGACGTCGCCTGCCTGTTTACTCTGCGCGTTGCATCTCGTCTCCTGATTCGTTTCCACTGCTTTTCGCTCTGCCTCCATTAATGTGGAGCTAACAGACTGTTTTTTCAATGGAAAAAAGCGACTTCGTCTTAACGCCGAAGCTTTTCAGTGACCCGAGTATACCGGCCCTAGAACCAAGGACAAAGCAATTCCAAGGCTTTAGTGATAGCTTTGAGCTATCGCCAACATGAGCAGGATAAGCGTGAAGCTGAGCAACAAGGTGATCGTCAGTTTTCCGGGCGGAACGCTGAATTCCGCCGCCGCGGGCTCCCGCGCTGGCGCAGCGGTGCCGCGGGTCGAGGGGAGCCTCAGCTGCAGCAGGGCGAGGACTAGCGTTGCCAGGCAGCCGACGACGTTCCACCAGAGCCAGGAAAGGGTGGGCAGGAACAACCACAGGGCGGCATTGCAGAGTATGCCGATAAAAAAGGCTGCAACAGCACGCCGGGACCCGACCCGCGGCGCGGCGACGGCGATCGCGAAGAGGCCCAGCAAGGGGCCGTTGGCCATGGAGCCGACCTTGTTGATGGCCTCGAGCAGCGTGCTCGCGATGTGTTCGACGCTGAACGAGAATCCGACGGCGAAGAGCCCCCAGGCGAGCGTCGCGCCTTTCGAGAGGAGAAAGCGCCGCCGTTCCGCCCCCTTGTCCTCTCGCGCATCGTCTCGCCCCTGAGGGCCGAAATCTTCCAGGGTGCTCGCCGAGAGACTGTTCAGTGCCGAGTCAATCGAGGACATTGCTGCGGCGAATAGGCCAACAACCGCAAGCCCCGCCAGGCCCGGGGCAAATTCGCGGAGTACGAAGGATGGAAAAACCAGATTCAGATTCGGCTCGCCGCTCGCCGTCTCAGGCAGAGTGGCAATAAAATCCGGTTGCTGCAGGGCATAGGCGGCAAGTCCGAGACCCAGAAGGCAATAGGCCAGCACCAGGGGAAAGCGCAGCAGACCATTGAGCAGCAAAATGCGATTGAGATCTCTGGCGCTACCCGCTGCCAGGAGGCGCTGCGCCTGACTCTGATCGCAACCGTAGTAAGCCATATACAGAAAAAAACCTCCAAACAGCATGGGCCAAAATCCGAAATTGGTCTGGCCACTGGTGCCCCAGTCATTCAGGAGCGGATGGCTTCGCTCGACAAGAGCGCCGCTGCTCGCCAGGAGGTCTGGTGTGAGCCAGACCAGCGAGAGAAGGACAGCACAGACGAGGAGCAGCATTTGCACGACATCGGATATGACGACCGCGCGCATGCCACCCATGACGTCATAGGTGATCGTCACGCCCATCAACAGCGCCACCGAGGGCAAGTAGCCGATGCCCGTGATCAGCGCCAGCACCGATGCGACGCCATACACCGTGACGCCGGTAGCGACGCCACGGAAGAACAGAAAACAGCTGCTCGCCGCGAGGCGGGCGCCGCGCCCCAGACGCTGCTCCAGAAAACCATAGATTGAGATGACGCCGCTGCGATGAATCGCCGGGAACAGAAAGGCCAGGCCGAGCATAGCCAGGGGAACGGCCAGCTCATACTGCAGCCACAGCATGCCGCCACCGGCCGCAAAGCCGACAAAAGCAGGCGCGCCAAGCAGACTGTTGGTGGAACATTGAGTTGCGAGGATCGACGTTGCCAGCGCGGGCGCCGGCAAGCCACCACCAAGATAGTAATCGCGGCGCGAGTGTTGACTGCGACCGAGCCAGGCGGCGAGCAGGAGCATGGCGAGCAGGTAACCTCCGATCACCCACCAGTCCAAGAGTGCCAAACTGCTTTCCCCTCTAAGACGTAAAGCCCCATGATATAGATTCCAGCGCCACCGACCAAAAACCACAAGGGGTAATCAGAATGAATATATGGTCCGCAGGACTGGGGATTCTTGTACTTTGCGCGCCATTGCAGTGGGCGCATGCCGAAACGGCGCCTCCCGGTGAACTTATGGCGCTGCATGACATCGCCGCAGCACCGTCCCCGGAGCGAATCTTCAGCGATATCGAGACCCTGGTCGGTTTTGGTACGCGCCACAGCGCTTCGCAAACTGATAGTGACGAGCGGGGTATTGGCGCGGCGCGCCGTTGGATATTCGCCGAATTTGAGACGATATCGGCTGCCTGCGGCGGCTGTCTGGAGGTGATCTACGTCGGCAAGACCGTTTCAGGCGAGCGCCGCATTCCAGATCCCGTGGACGTGATTTCGGTGCTCGCAATTCAGCGTGGCAGCCTTGACCCGGATCGTATGGTATTGATGTCCGGTGACATCGACAGTCGCGTGTCAGACGTCATGGACTCGAGTTCTGACAGCCCCGGTGCGAATGACAATGCATCGGGTGTGGCGGGGGTTCTCGAAGCCGCGCGGATTCTCAGTGCCTATCGCTTTGACGGTTCTATCGTGTATGCGGCGCTTGCCGGAGAAGAGCAGGGCCTGGTTGGCGGGCGAATCGTTGCGGAATATGCGCTGGAGAACAACTGGAATATCAAAGCGGTGCTCAACAATGACATGATCTCCAACATCGCCGGTATCGACGGAGTCATCGACAACACGGTCGCCCGGGTTTTCTCCGAAGGGACACGCTTTGTCGAGACCGAGGAAGAGGCGCGCAAGCGGCGCTTTACCGGCGGCGAAGTCGACAGCCCCTCGCGCAATCTTGCCCGCTACATCGACGCCATGGCCGAGCAGTACCTGGTGAATCTCGACGTGGAAATGGTGTATCGCCTGGATCGCTTTGGCCGCGGTGGACATCACCGGCCGTTCAATGCGGTGGGTATCCCCGGCGTGCGGATCATGGAGACCCACGAGCACTACGATCGACAACACCAGGATCTGCGTGTGGAGAATGGTCGACCCTACGGCGACACCCTGGAGGGTGTGAACGCGCCCTATGCGGCAAAACTCACGGCACTAAACGCGATTACCCTTGCCGGCATGGCCGGCGCGCCGCCGTTCCCGAAGGATGTTCAGGCCAGCGGTGCGGTACGCGCGTCAGCAATGCTCAAGTGGTCTGATGGGGGAGATGCAGAGGCTCGCAAAAACCTTGCGGGTTATCGCGTGTGGTGGCGCAAGACAACTGCACCGCAGTGGACCCACTCGCGCTTCGTCGGCAAGGTCACCGAATGGGAGTTTAGCAATCTGGTGATCGACAATTACTTCTTTGGCGTTTCCGCGGTGGCCCTCGATGGCAGTGAGACCCCGGTGGTGTTTCCGGGGCCCGCCGGGGCCTTCTGACGGCCCGACCGGTCAGTGTTCGGGCTGCGAGTAGATTCAGCCCTATGCGCGATGTCCTGGGCTGGCTCGTTAAAACGTGACGCTGCTGTCGGCTGCCAGCCAGGTAAACACCACAAAGGCCGCGACATTCTGATCGAGGTCATGCGGATTGATCTTGTCCAGCGTGTCGTCCGGGGTGTGGTGCAGATCAAAGTAGTCCGTGCCGTCTTGATCGAGGCGCACGGAGGGCATGCCGGCCTTCACCAGGGGCGTGAGGTCCGGGCCGGCGCCCGGTGTTTTCTTTGCTCCCGGAGCCACGCCAATCGGGGCGAGGAGGCGAGCCATGGTGTCGATCAGCGGCTGTGCCTCGTCGCTTACGTTCGAGGTCAGTCGCCAGACCCGGCCGGCGCCAAAATCGCTTTCACTGCCAATGATCTGCTTGTCCAGTTGATCTTTATGGCGCTCCAGGTACGCAGAACCACCGAGCAGCCCCACCTCTTCTGCGCCAAACAGGACCAGGCGAATCGTGCGCTTGGGGCGTTTACCGGCATCCAGAATCAGCTTTGCCGCCGCCGTCGTGATGGCAACGCCGGCACCGTCGTCAATGGCGCCTGTCCCAAGATCCCAGCTATCGAGGTGGCCGCCAATAATGATGACTTCATCGGGAGCCTCCGTGCCCCGGATATCCGCGATGACATTGCCGCTGGTCATCTCGCCGAGAAACCTGGGCTGTAAATTGAGTCGCAGGCGCATTGTCTCGCCGCGGGCATGGATGCGCTCGAGTTGGTCTGCATCCGGATTGGATATTGCGGCGGCGGGGATCTTTCTAACATCCGTCTCGTAGCGCATGGAACCGGTATGCGGCATGCGATGAGAATCTGTTCCAATCGAGCGAATGAGGATCGCTATCGCCCCCTTGCTCGCGGCAACACTGGCGCCACTGCGGCGCAACCTGCCGTGGAAACCGTAAGACGAGCCGTCCTGGCTCTTTTGCATCGCATGGGATACGAAGGCGACTTTGCCGGTCAGGCTTCCCTCGGGAGCGGCCTCGAGATCGGCGAGGGTGGAAAAAAAAGCGATATCGGCCTCGATTCCCTCCCGGGGCGTCGCAACGGAGCCGCCCAGGGTCGTCAGGGACAGCGGTTGGGGGTAGGGCGCGAGAATCTCGCCACTCTCCGGACCGCGTTCCCAGGTTTGCATCGTGAATGGTTCGATCCGGACATTCTCAAAGCCGAGCTCCCCAAGCTTGGCCACCGCCCAGTCGCGCGCCCGCGCTTCGGCTTCGGTGCCTGCGAGTCGGGGCCCCACTTCAGTGGTTAATGATTCGACGATAGCGTAAGCCGGCGATCCGGCCATCGCCGTGTTTCGAAGCTCGATCGCATGCTGCACGCTGGAATGGCTGGGAGCAGTATCGGAATCGCGGGCAAGACCCGGAGTTGCAGCGAGAGCAATGCCCCACGCTGTGGCGAGGGCCAGCAGATGTCGAGTCGCCAGCCTGAGGATTTTCGTCATGAGTACTCCGAAGCAATAAGCGGGCGGCTATTTTGGCATAGTCGGGCTACCGATGACGTAATTTGCCCCGGGGTGCTGGCAGGCGCGCGAGTTCAACGAAGGGGGTGGCAGCCTGAAGGGCACCATGAGCGACTACGGTCGATTTATCCGCATGATACTCAATGATGGAGAGCTCGACGGCATCGGGGGCGCTTTTATGAGCCAAACTCTGATATGCCAAACGAAGACGCCCAACAAGGAAATAGGCGCAGCAAAAGCCTTGCAACTAAAGCCGCACAATAAAAGCCGCACAACAAAAAAGCGCCCAAGGGCGCTTTTTTACTAAAAAAATATGGCGGTGGGCTAAGGATTCGAACCTTAGGAGGGGATAAACCCTCAACGGTTTTCAAGACCGCCGCTTTCGACCGCTCAGCCAGCCCACCGGAATGTTTCGCCTCAAGGGCGAGGCCGCGATTATACCTGCTGCTCGCCGACAGGCAACGGTATCGCGCGGCAAAGGCGCAATTTTTCCTCGGACACGCCTTGCCGGCGAGGAGGCGAGCAGGGCACTAAGCGCCTCAGAGCGCCGAACCGTCCTCCGAGTAAATGACCCAGATCTTTTTATAGCCGTCGGTCTCCCAGATACCGGTCCACTCCTTGGGGACGGTGACTGCCTCACCGGCTTCGATCACTGTCACCGTGCCGTCGCTTGATGTGAGTGTGACGCCGCCTTCGAGAAAGTACATAAACTCATCCACACCGTAGGGCTCGCTGATTTCCCAGCGTGATTTGCCCGCACTGTACATCCCGCTGGCAAAGCGTCCGTCGCTGGATTTGAGCGAGGTGATATCCATTACCGTATCGGCGCCCTCACCTTTGATCAGCGTGTCCGGCCGCTGGAACATTGCACCGGCAATATCCTCGCTGCTCATCTCCGCAGGATAGATTGTGTCGTCAGCCTGAGCCTGCGGTAGCACAACCGCGAGAGCGCAGGTGGCTAGGGCGAGACTGAGGCGTCGCTTTTGGGTCATTACTTTCATCGTCATGCTCCTGTGTATTCAGACGGGCAGTAGCCCCTGAGGTAAAGTTAAATCCAGTATCCCATCACAAGATAGCCCAGAGCAGCAACTCCGGCCGCAATCAGTGCATAGGGCAGCTGCGTCAGAGCGTGCTGCATTGGTGTACAGCCCGTGGCCTGGGCGGTGAGGACGGTCGCGTCCGAGTAAAAGCAGGCGTGGCTGCCGAAGGTACTCGCCGACAGGGTTGCGCCAATAAGGAGGGTCATATTGGCATCCAGCCCCTGGCCGAGGCTGGCCACTATCGGCAGGATAATCACGAATACGCCCCAGTTGGACCCGGTCAGAAATGAGACCAGACCCATGCTGATAAAAATAGCGAGAGGAAGCAGTTCGGCGCTCAGTAGCGGTTGCAGATTTTCCACGACATAGGTCGCAAGCCCCAGATCATCATTGACTTCCTTGAGAATAAATGCCGCGACCAGCACTGCCAGTGGTTCGAGCATGGTTTTAAAGCCGTCGAGCACCGTATCGAAGGTATCGTGCAGGTCGAGAATGCGCAGCGCCAGAATGACCAGTATCGTCGCGCCCAAAGCGATGTAGATGCCCACCAGAAAGTCGTTATCGGCCGCGATCGTCGCGCCGATCAGACAAACCATCGGCGCGATGAACAGCCAGAGACGGGGCTTCAGTCCCGCCTTGGGTTGAATCGAACGATTGGCAGCTTCGATATGCGCGGCTTCTGGCGGCACAGTAATGCCCGTGTCGTGAGCTCTGCGCTCGGCGCTTGCCATACTGCCCAGTGCCGGGATCCAGCCCGCAATCACCAGGGGGACAACAAGAACCGCGGCCCAGGCATAAAACATGTAGGGTATGGCGCTTATATACACGCTCAGTC
>CAZGGN010000049.1:2323-3100 GCA_964525195.1 uncultured Congregibacter sp. | reverse complement strand
GTACCGTTTTGCCGACCAACCCGCAGCGCTCAATGCCGACCTGACGGATGAAGAACGAGAGGAACTGCAGCTCAAGGTTGAAATGATTCAAAATTCATTTACCATAAATCCAACAGCACAATTTGAAAGCCCAGGCATAAAACATATAGGGTATGGCGCTTATATACACGCTCAGTCCCTGGCCTTCGTCCGCCAGCCCATTGGCCACGAGGAGCCCCCCAAAGAACGCGCCCCAGGTCGAGTACGGGATAATCACGCTGATAGGTGCTGCCGTGGAATCCACTACATAGGCGAGTTTCTCCCGGGAGATTCTGAACCTGTCCGTAATATTGCGCATCGCTGCACCGACCGCCAGAGAGTTCAGGTAATCGTCGACGAACATGGCAATACCCAGAAGCCAGGTTGCGAATAGCGCCCCGCGTTCATTGCCAACGCGCCCCGTGAGAAAATCTGTAAACGCGCTGGTGGCGCCGCTGCGCATCAGCAGGGCAATCAGTCCTCCCATCAGTCCACAGACCAGGATAACCCAGGCGACATCGGGGTCGGTAAGCACGGCGATGGAGGCTTCTGCCATGCCCGTGACAAAGCCACCGCCATGCAGCATCAGCAACCCGAGGAGGGAACCGCAAAGGAGTGATTCGATCGGGCGCCGGGTCCAGATCGCCAGAAAAAACACCAGTGCGGTCGGGGCCAGGCTAAGTAACCCGGGTGAAGCTGCGTCCACGGGTTAGCCGAGTTGTTCTTGAGTGGCCCGATAGGCCGCGTCGATGGCTCCAT
>CAZGGN010000049.1:0-2313 GCA_964525195.1 uncultured Congregibacter sp. | reverse complement strand
GGCGGTCAGGCCGCCGGACGGGCGCCGGCTTCCGGCAACAGCGTCTCAGCATAGGCCGCCGCGTCGGAGTTAGCGATCGAAATACGGCCCAGCTGCCGCGCGCCGAGAATATGCGGCCCGTTGTAACGGTTGTACTCCGGCGGATCCGAAAAGTCGTTGTACTCATAGGCGTAGCCATGAGGCCAGCGATTGGCGGTGATCGCCGCGAGATCCCGCTCCGGGTCAAAGCCTGCCTTGCCCAGGGCCCCATCGAGCTGGCGGATAATGCGGCTCTCTATGTCATTCCAGCTCATTTCATAAATCGCGCGACGACCAATAACATGCTGCTCTCGGGCGGTCAGTCCCTGATCCGGAGCGCAGGGGATCGTTGAGCCGTGCAGAATGGTCGGCTGTTCCGGACTCTCGGGAAACTGCACTCCACCCATGCTGACCGGAAAATCCAGACCAAAGGAATGCATGAAGTCCGACTGGGGCACGCTGATGCTGTACATCCCCAGCTCCGCAAAAGGACGCCAGTTGCGCAGCGCAATGCTGATGTAAATCAGCGGAACTTTGGTGCCGTAATCAATCGCTTCGCGCTGGTCCTCAGGCAGCTCCGGGCAGATGTACGGAAGTATGCTGTTGTAACAGGCCATGACGCTGTGTTTGGCGCGCGCCCGGTAGGTCTTGCCATCGCGGACATAGCTCACGTCAACCATGGACTCGTCGGGAGTGTGGCGCACATCGACCACCGTGCTGTTCAGACGCAGGCGGCAGGGGGTATCGCGACGATCCAGACGCTCATAGTCTGCTCGTGCCAGCACAAGGTCTTCCATTGTTGAGCCGGGGATGACGCCCGGCATAATCTTGCGCAGGATGGCTCGCGCAACCCCCGCATTACCGTCGGGGAAATGGAAGATGTACGGCTCATCGCGCTCAGGCGCGCTGCGGGATAATTCCGGGAGGTCCAGATGCCGCGTGCCGGGCATTTCCATACGCGCCGCATCCAGGCTTGATACCGCATCCCACCCGACGCCCCACCAGCCGCGCACACCATCACGAAAGAGGTAGTAGACATCCTCGGGCACGCCCACGGTCTGTAGCAGGTAATCGCGGTAGCTCCGCTGGCGCAGCCACTCCGGGCGTTCTTCGCGCGGGATATCCTTGAGGTAATTGCGCCGAGTCGTCAGTAACGAGTAAAGCGCCTCGCGGGCCGCTGGTGAAATCGGGTAATCCCGAAAGTCCTCAGGACTCAATGCATCGCCCGGACTTCCCCAGGTATTGAACCCGGGGAGAGTACGATCCTCGCCGTAGACCGCCTTGGCAAAATGCACACCACGACCGAGCTCGTGCCGCGAGTGGAAATCCTGGTCAAAATAATCGTAGAAGCGATCGGTCATGATGCCGATGTCTTTCAGAAGCTGCGCGGACACCTCAGAGTAGCTTCCCGGGGTATCGATCGACTGGCTGCCGCCGTAGCCGACCAGCAACTCCCCATCCACGGTGAATTCATTGCGCCGGGCGTGACCACCAAAGTCATCGTGGTTGTCGAGAATCAGGATGCGCGCGTCCGGGCCTTTGGCTTGCTGCCAATAGAATGCCGCGGCCAGACCGGAAATGCCGGCCCCCACAACGACAAGGTCATAGTCGGTGTCTGTCTGATCCGGCGGCGGGCTGTAGTGCTTGCCTCCCCAGGCCATCGAATGCGCTACATCGAAGGAACCCGGTTGACTACCCCGAAGTCCGGTAAGTGCCGGTGGATAAGGGCTCGTGCCCCCCGTCTGTGCCAGCAGCTCCAGGGGGGTTAGCGCGCCTGCCGTTGTCCCCAGAGCGACGCCGCCGAGAAAGTCCCGGCGGCTGATCTTCAGGCGAGAGGGCATACTTGAGCCTTACATATCCCAGGTAAAGCGCATACCCACGGTTCTTGGACGACTCGGACCAAAGCCGAATTGCACGTAGGGAGAGCCGTCGAAGCTAATGCCGGTTTCCTGATCGAAGTATTCGTCATCGAGCAGGTTTTCTACGTACAGTGCCAGGGCCCATCCATCTGGCGAGCGATAGCCGCCGATAGCCTGCACCTCGGTGTAGCTACCGGCTTCTCGAAGACCGGCGGCGATCGTTTCAGGTGCAAAGGGCTCCCAGTCAGTGACCGCATCGTCTTCCCAGCTGGCGGTCAGGTTACCGTAAACCTCACCTTTGCCCATGGGAAACACCGCGTCGAGCGTGCCGTAGGCAGTCCACTCGGGAATATTCGGGATAGGGGAGCCTTCGCAGGCGTTAGCGTCGCCCAGCAGTTCCTCACCACCTCCGCAGAAGTCCTGAATTCCGGTGCCT
>CAZGGN010000048.1:18340-18705 GCA_964525195.1 uncultured Congregibacter sp. | reverse complement strand
GGTGTTGCGAGTGCGAGGGAGACAATGGGACGACGACTGGAAGGCAAGAGTGCCCTTATCACCGGCGCTGCGCGAGGTATCGGCGAAGCAATAGCGCGAGCCTTCATCGAAGAAGGCGCCCAGGTTGTCGTTAGCGATATCGACGCAGAAGCAGGTGCACGTACTGCATCAGAACTGGGCGCGCGATTCGTAGTTCTCGACGTGGCCAGTGAAACCGACTGGCAGCGAGTTGCCGATGCCATTCCGCAAATCGACATTGTAGTGAACAATGCCGGGATCACGGGTTTCGAAAGTCCAGGCGTGGCGCAGGATCCGGAACATGCCTCGTTGGAGGCCTGGCGTGCTGTACACGCAGTAAATCTGGA
>CAZGGN010000048.1:16885-18330 GCA_964525195.1 uncultured Congregibacter sp. | reverse complement strand
GGACGTTTTTGGGCTGCCGCTATGCCATTGCTGCGATGAAAGCACAGGGCAGCGGCTCGATTATCAATATCTCTTCACGGTCAGGCCTGGTTGGGATACCCGGTGCCGCCGCCTATGCCTCCTCCAAGGCCGCGGTCCGCAATCACAGCAAGACCGTTGCGCTTTATTGCGCAGAGAACGGTTGGAACATCCGCTGTAACTCCCTGCATCCGGCAGCGATTCTTACACCGATGTGGGAACCATTTTTAGGAAGCGGACCCGAGCGGCTGACGCGCATGGCGGCGATGGTCGCGGACGTACCGCAGCGACGCTTTGGACAGCCATCAGAAGTCGCGGCGCTGGCGGTACTGCTGGCCTCAGATGAGGCGGCGTACATAACCGGGTCGGAGATTACCCTGGACGGTGGATTGCTCGCAGGCAGTCTGGCACGGCCAGACCCGAATGTGAGCTGAATTGCATTCCCGCCGATCTTAAATATCCAAATTCGCCACAAACAACGCATTCTGCTCGATGAACTCCCGACGCGGCTCCACCTGATCACCCATTAACGTGGTGAAGATCTCGTCAGCGCGCATCGCGTCATCAACCGTCACCTGCAGCATCCGGCGGCTTTCCGGATCCATGGTGGTTTCCCAAAGCTGTTCGGGATTCATCTCACCCAGACCTTTGTAACGCTGAATGTTGTAACCCTTGCGGGCCTCAGCCATCAGCCACTCCCAGCCCTCGGTGAAGAAGCGGGTCTGCAGGGTTTTCTCGCCGCGCTGGAAGTAACCGGTTTCGTCGATCAACCCATCCAGGGTCTCGCCAAGGTCGGCCATGGCCGCGTAATCCTTGGAACGGTAAAACTCAGGTTTGAGCTGAATTGGGCGCTCAACGCCGTGGGCCATCATCCGAATTACCGGATACCAGGTTTCATCGTCGTCGGTCATCGTCGTCGCTGAGTAGCTGGTGCCCTTGGTTTTAAGGGTTAGTAAGCGCTCACTTAGCGCCTCACAATACCGATCGACGGCCGCCTTGTCGGTAAGCGCATCGCCCGGCAGGCGCGGACCCCAAACCAGAGCCCATAGCAGTTCCTCCGGGTAGTGCCGGGAGCGACGTGAAACGATTGCCTCGACACTCTGGTATTGCAGGACAAGGGTAGAAAGGGCCTCACCGCTGATACTTGGAGCGTCTGCATTCACATACAGGGAGGCACCGTCCAAAGCCGCCGTCGTCAAAAACTCGCGCAGGGCCGCGTCGTCCTTCAGGTATTGGTGCTGCTTGCCCTTGGCAATTTTGTACAGCGGAGGCTGGGCAATATAGATGTGCCCGCGGTCGATCAACTCGCGCATCTGACGGAAAAAGAACGTCAGCAACAGCGTTCGAATATGCGAGCCGTCAACGTCCGCATCCGTCATGATGATGATCTTGTGATAGCGCAGCTTATCGGGATCAAATTCTTCCTT
>CAZGGN010000048.1:15755-16875 GCA_964525195.1 uncultured Congregibacter sp. | reverse complement strand
GATCTTGCCCTTGAGCGGCAGAATGGCCTGAAAGCGGCGGTTACGCCCCTGCTTGGCCGACCCTCCGGCAGAGTCACCCTCCACCAGATACAGTTCTGACAGGGAAGCATCCTTTTCCTGGCAGTCGGCGAGCTTGCCGGGCAGGCCGGCAATGTCCAGCGCACCTTTGCGTCGGGTAATCTCCCGCGCCTTGCGAGCTGCCTCCCGCGCTCTCGCAGCATCCATCATCTTTGTAACGACGGCCTTGGCTTCGCCCGGACTTTCCAGCAGATATTCAGCAAAACGCGCGTTCATCGCCTGTTCGACGGCGGTTTTGACCTCTGAGGACACCAGCTTGTCTTTAGTTTGCGACGAAAACTTGGGATCAGGGACTTTGACCGAGACAATCGCGGTCAATCCTTCGCGAGCATCATCCCCGGTCGTATTCACCTTGGCTTTTTTGGCCAATCCTTCTTTCTCGATGTAATTATTGAGCGTCCGCGTCAGTGCCGAACGGAAACCCGCGAGGTGTGTACCGCCATCGCGCTGGGGGATGTTGTTGGTGTAGCAAAAGATATTTTCCTGGTAGGAATCGTTCCACTGCAGCGCCACCTCGACCCCGGTGCCGTCTTCTGTTTCAGTCTGAAAATGAAACGCCTTATGGATGGGGGTTTTATTCCGGTTAAGGTAAGCCACAAAGGCATGCAGCCCGCCCTCGTAAAAATAGCGGTCTTCTTTTCCAGAGCGCTCGTCGCGCAGCAGGATTTCGACGCCTGAATTGAGAAACGCCAGCTCACGCAGGCGCTTTGCAAGGATTTCGAAGTCAAACTCGATGTTGGTGAAGGTCTCTGCCGACGGCTTAAACCGGATCAATGTGCCGGTCTTGTCGGCGTCTCCGACTTCCTGGAGCGAGCCCTGAGGTACGCCGTGCGCATAGCGCTGTTCAAAACGCTTGCCGCCACGCCAAATGGTCAGCCACAACTCCTCGGACAGGGCGTTTACAACAGAAACACCCACCCCGTGGAGACCACCGGATACTTTGTAGGTGTTATCGTCAAACTTTCCACCGGCGTGCAGTACCGTGAGAATAACTTCGGCGGCTGACACGCCCTCTTCATGCATCTCAGTCGGGATACCGCGG
>CAZGGN010000048.1:0-15728 GCA_964525195.1 uncultured Congregibacter sp. | reverse complement strand
TAGTAATTTCAATGCTGCTGCAATGTCCGGCAAGCGCCTCGTCGATGGAGTTATCCACCACCTCAAACACCATATGGTGCAGACCCGTACCGTCATCGGTATCTCCAATGTACATACCGGGACGTTTCCGCACGGCATCAAGGCCCTTAAGAACCTTGATTTTCGATCCATCGTAAGTGTCTGATGCATCGCTCATGATGTTTTCTCCAGTGTTTGGCAGATAATTCTACCGTTTAAATTCGCTTCTAATTCCCCACCCGGGCAACCCGCCCATGTTCCACGTGAAACATCGCCACATCCGTGGAAGAACCCAGCCAGCTGCGGGGCACGGCCTCGGGACTGACGCAGGTAATCAGCGTTTGTGCGCCCATGTCAGCAAGGGCGCGACAAACACGCTCGCAGCGTTCTTCATCCAACTCAGAGGGCAGGTCATCTATGAGATACAAGACCTCGCCCTGCTGTTGCGCCAGTATGCTCCCCTGCGCCAGCTTTAACGCACAAACCAGGAGCTTCTGTTGGCCTCGCGACAGGGTCTCAGCCGCAGAGTGTCCGTCCACCGTCACACGAATATCGGCTCGCTGTGGACCTGACCGCGTAAAGCCCTGCTCCCGGTCCGTTGCTAAACCACGCTGCAGCGCGCCTTTATAATCAATGGCAGCATCCCAACCCCGCCGGTAAGCCAGGTCTACACTGCCTATCTCTGGCGCCAACTGCGCAATTATCGGAAGAAACCCCTCACGCAGCGCGTCTAAAAACCGTCCGCGGGCAGCCGACACCAGCTCACCCTGTACAGCGAGGTCATGAGTCCAGACCTCCAACTGCGAAGCATCCAGTTTATCATGCCGGAGCAAATGATTTCTCTGTATCAATGCACGCTGAAAGCGCCGCCGATGTTCCCGCACATCATGTTCCACGTGAAACACACCCCAATCCAGGAAGCGGCGACGATTCGCCGGCTCACCCACCAGCAGATCAAAGCTATCTGTGTTGATTAGCAGAAGCGGTAACTCGTCGGCTAACTGAGCCACGGAACGACAAGATTCCCCGGCGACGCGCAGGGAAATCTCGCCGCCGCGTTCACGCTGGACACCCAACGATGTTTTTCTTCCGCCAGCAAGCTGCTGCTCCCCATAGATGACAAAGCGTTCGTCACCATGAGTAATCAGGGATTTCGCACCTCCGCTGCGAAAAGAGCGCGCTGTTCCCAATATGTGGGCGGCTTCTAGAAGACTGGTTTTACCGCTGCCATTACTGCCGTAGATAATATTGTGCAGCGCCAACGGCCCCAGGCGCGCCTCGGCCAGATTGCGTAGATGGTGAACCGTTAAAGAGGCTAGCAGAGGTATAGCCCTCCGCCCGCGGCTTAGAGCCGCATGGGCATGACGACGTAGAGCGAGTCGCCACCATCGCTTTCTTCGAGAAGCGCACTGCTGTTCGGGTCAGACAGCGAAAAACGAATCTCTTCGCCACTCAATACCCCCAACACGTCCAGCAGATACCCTACGTTAAAGCCAATCTCGAGCGAATCGCCCTTGTAGGCAACCGGCAGGCTCTCTTCGGCCTGCTCCTGCTCCGGATTGTTAGCCACAATCTCGAGACTGTCGTTTGATAGCTTGAGCCTGACACCGCGATACTTTTCGTTCGACAGAATTGCTGTACGCGTAAACGCCTGACGAAGCTCTGTTCGCGACGCCTGCAACACCTTTTCGGCTGAGCGAGGCAGTACCCGCTCGTAATCAGGGAATTTGCCATCGACCAGCTTGGAGGTAAAAGTAAATTCTGAGGTGGTCGCACGCAGATGATTACTGCCGAGAATGATAGTGACCTCTTCCTCGTCATTCTGCATGAGTCGACCGAGCTCAAGAACACCCTTACGGGGGAGAATCACCTGCGTATCTTCCAGATCTTTCAGGGTACCCGGGAAAGTGCAGATCGCCAGACGATGGCCGTCAGTCGCAACGGCGCGCAAGCGACCCGCGCGCAGCTCCCAGTACATCCCGTTCAAGTAGTAACGAACGTCCTGCTGGGCCATGGCAAAAGCCGTGCGCTCAATAAGACGGCGCAACTGTCCCTGCTGAAGGGAAAATTGATGCGTGCCGATGCTGTCTTCGATATTGGGAAATTCACGCGCGGGCAGTGTTGCCAGGGTAAAGCGACTGCGACCACTGCGCACCGTAGCCTTTCCATCTGCTACGGATATTTCCAGATCTGCACCATCCGGCAAGCTTTTACAGATATCGGCGAGCTTACGTGCCGGAACGGTAATCTCTCCCGCATCACCCGGGGCTTCGAGCTTGACCCGACCAACCAGCTCCACTTCCAGATCAGTACCCGTGATAGAGAGGCGATCGCCATCAAGGTTCAGCAGCACGTTGGACAGCACCGGAAGGGTCTGGCGACGCTCTACCACGCCGGCTACCAGATTCAGGGGTTTTAGCAGCGCATCTCGAGAAACTCGGAACTTCATCAAAAATCCTTAATCCGGCGGCGTACGACTCTAAAAGACGCGCTAGTTTAACGCATCGTGCCCGTATCGTGGCGATGAAAAATGCCTAAAAACTGGGCTAAACACAAGCAAACCCGACATCGACTGCTGATCAGGTCGTCAGCAGCCGTAACAGGTTTTTATAATCCTCGTGAATATCAGAACTGGTTTCACGCAGTTCCTTGATTTTGCGGCAGGCATGCAAAACGGTTGTGTGGTCTCGACCACCAAAACTGTCTCCGATCTCCGGCAGGCTGTAATTCGTCAGTTCCTTAGCCAGCGCCATGGCAACCTGCCGTGGCCGGGCGACCGAACGGTTGCGCCGCCGCGAATTCAAGTCAGCAACTTTAATCTTGTAGTACTCGGCGACGGTGCGCTGAATATTATCCAGACTGACCTGCTTGTCCTGCAGTGCAAGGAGATCCTTAAGGCTTTCCTTCACCAGGTCAACGTCGATGGCTCGGCGCGTGAAGTTAGCGCTAGCTATCACCCGCTTAAGCGCACCCTCTAGCTCGCGAACATTAGAACGGATCCGTTGGGCGATAAAAAAGGCTGCATCGGGAGGCAGGTCCAGGCGCGCCTGAGTCGCCTTATTCATCAAAATCGCCACTCGCGTTTCCAGATCCGGCGGCTCAACGGCCACCGTCAGGCCCCAGCCAAAACGCGATTTAAGCCGCTCCTCGAGCCCCTCGATCTCCTTCGGATAGCGATCACAGGTCAGAATCATTTGCTGACCCCCCTCGAGTAGCGCGTTAAAAGTGTGGAAAAACTCCTCCTGGGAACGATCCTTCTTGGCAAAAAACTGAATATCGTCAATCAGCAGTGCGTCGACGGAACGATAGTAGCGCTTGAAGTCTGCAATCGCGTTGAGCTGCAGCGCTTTAACCATATCCGCGACAAAGCGCTCGGAGTGCAGATACACAATTCGCGCGTCGGGCTTGTTCAGCTTGAGTGCGTTACCCACCGCATGCATCAGGTGAGTTTTACCCAGACCCACGCCGCCATATAAAAACAGGGGGTTGTAAGAACCGCCGGGGTTCTCCGCGACCTGGTTTGCCGCCGCAAGCGCTAACTGGTTGGACTTACCCTCCACAAAATTACTGAAAGTGTAGTTACTCACGAGGTTGTGTTGATGTTGCAACGCCTCGTGAACCTCGGACTGCGAGGCCTGGCCATAGTGCAGGGTGGTTTCTACGAGTGACGGCGCCGAGGGCATGGCAGGCGTCGGAACCGGCTCCGCGGATGCCCGTTCTGGAGATGCCACAGCCGCAGTACCGCCAACCACCGCCAGTGCCGGACCACGCGACACCGGCGGCGCCATTAAAGGCACGGTGCTCGACCCCGCTGATGAAGCAGCGCCGGAGGCTATTTCCAGCTGTAAGTCAGTTTCTCCGGCAGCCTGTATCTCAGCCAGAAGCCGCGCAATCAGATCCGCGTATTTGTCGTTTACAAAATCACTGATAAACCGGTTAGGCGCCCGTAACTGCAGTGCGTGCTCAGTCTGGCTTGCTTGCAGGGGTCGTATCCAGGTGTTGAATTGCTGCGCAGGTAATTCGTCCTGCAAACGGTTTTTGCACTGTATCCAGATAGCGTCAGACAAACTTCACTCTCTTTGACCTTTCGTGACAGCAGAACCCAAGCTTCGGTTTGAGCGTTGTATTGGCCTCGGGCAGCGACTAGCAACAGCCCGCGCAATATCTCACCGCCACGGTGATCTCTTCTCATGGTTTTTATAAAGGGCCAACGATTCGCGGACAGAGTCCGCTACCCTGCGCGGTCAGACGCTGTGTGCACCGCACACAGAGACGTCCCTGCCAGACTGCCATCGTGGCCTGTTACGACTTGCCTCGCCCGACAAATATCCAAGCGCCTGCGCTTGTTGATATCCAGCGGCCCCACCCCGTCGATGGGGGCATCATAACCGCAGCGGAGGCGCTTATCCACACCCTCGGTGCAAAATTATTTTATCTTTTTTATTATGTTTTTCATAAGGTTAGGTATTTTTACGGCCGCGGCGTGAAAATTTATTCCCAATACACCCACAGGCCCATTTCTGTGGATAAGCTGTGTTTATCTTCGGGGGAAATTGTGTGCGGATTTACCTACAGCGCGTAAACGCTGGGATCCTCGCCAATGTGTAAAAACCTCTGATCAACCGCCAACCGGCGGTCGAATTAAGCACAAACACATGCATTGAATACTGCTGACTGATTCACTACAATGCGCGGCCCAATTTTGCCGGGTTAACCGGCAGTAAATGACAACCACTAATGACGGACAGGCTGTACGCTGTAACTGGCGAGGCTCTCTACTCCGGCTGTAGATAAAAGGTCGACGTACAAGGCTGATAGACGCCGGATGTACACGGGATCGAATATAGGCCAGAGTGGGAACACCCCGCTGAAGCAAAACACTGCGCAGCCCCTGTCAGAAAAAACTTAAGCGAGTAGCAACATGAAAAGGACTTTCCAACCCAGCGTACTCAAGCGTAAGCGCACCCACGGCTTTCGATCCCGTATGGCGACCAAAAACGGACGTGCCGTTATCTCCCGGCGTCGCGCCAAGGGTCGCAAGCGTCTCGCTGCCTGATACCGGCTTATCTGGTCGTCGCGGTTATAAAGGGCCGCTGCTGTGGCATCTGTGTTTCGCCCCAGCCAGCGGCTCCTGACGGCCGCCGATTATCAACGGGTCTTTAAAGCCCCGGACCAAAAGGCGGGCCAGCGGGAGTTTCTTCTCCTCGCCCGGCATAGCGACCAGCCCAGGCACCGCCTCGGGCTGGCAATCGCAAAAAAGCACGTTCCCACTGCCGTGAAACGCAATCTCATCAAACGCCTCGCCAGAGAACACTTTCGGCATCTGGCACAGGACAAACAGTCTATGGACATCGTGGTTTTAACCAGGCCCGGTGCCAGAGAAGCTGATCGCCAGACGATTAAGGCAGCGCTCAACAAGCAGTTTGCCCGTCTGGGACTAAGCGCAGCGTCACCGTGAAATCACTGCTGCAAGCTTTTATCCGTGGCTATCAGTTACTGCTCAGCCCATGGCTGGGTCACCATTGCCGCTATTACCCAACCTGTTCTCGTTATGCCATTGAGGCAATAGAGGAACACGGCAGCATCAAGGGCAGCCAGCTCGCCCTTCGCCGCCTTCTCCGCTGCCATCCCTGGCATGAAGGAGGCGCAGATCCCGTGCCTCCGGCCTGTCACCACCAGGACTGACACTACATGGATATCCAACGTACGCTGCTTATCGGCGCAACCATGCTGCTTTCTTTTATGCTGCTCACCGAATGGGTAGATTTTCGCGCTGCGAAGGAAGAGTCCATCGCCAGCAATACGCGACTGACGGCGCCGCCGGCCCAGAGCAACAGCGCGGTCGCAAATACGGGGTCGGAAGATCTGCCCTCCGCATCGACTGCTGCAGCAGCCCCGACAGACAGCATCGAGGATATCCCAAGCGTCAGTGACTCCGTTGACGCTTCAACCGCGAACCCTGCCGATACCGCCAGTGCCAACATCATTCAGGTCTTCACTGACTCCCTGCAAATGGCGATTGACCTGGAAGGCGGTGATATTGTCGAAGTCGCATTACCGCAGTTTCTCGCCCAGATCGACGACCCCGACACGCCCTTCATCCTGCTGGAGAACAATACGCAACGCGTCTACGTCGCCCAGAGCGGACTCATCGGTGAAAACGGTATCGACACCAACGGCCGCGCCAACTATCGCAGCGCACAAACCCGCTACGACATGGGGAGCGCAGACTCTCTTCAGGTTGACCTCACCTGGTCCGGCGACAACGGCGTCACCGTGACCAAGCGCTTCTCTTTTACGCGTGACAGCTACGTGGTCGATGTCACATTTATCATCAACAATCAGGGAGACGCGCGCTGGCAGGGCAATCTCTTTGGTCAGAGCAACCGTTCCTTGGTGCCGCCACCACCACCCCCGACGATCGGTTCAAAAAGTTCACCTTCGAGAAAATGCAAAAGGAGCCCTTCCGCGCGCAATTACAAGGTGGCTGGATAGCCATGATCCAGCATTACTTTTTGAGCGCCTGGATTCCCTCGCCAGAGGGCGTGCATACCTACAGCACCCGCGTCACCAAAAGTGGTTTTAACATCGCCGGTTTCACCAGCCCGGCCGTGACCATCGATCCGGGCGCCAGCGGGGAAATAAACACTCGTTTTTACGCCGGACCCAAAGACCAGTACAGTCTTCAGGAAATCTCGCCCTACCTTGAGCTCAGTGTCGACTACGGCTGGCTGTGGTGGGTTGCGCAACCACTGTTCTGGCTACTGACCAAAATCTACGCTCTCGTTGGAAACTGGGGCGCGGCCATCATCCTTCTGACGGTGCTGATTAAAGCGCTGTTTTTCAAGCTGTCGGCTACCAGTTACCGGTCAATGGCCAACATGCGGCGCGTGCAGCCCAAGATTGCTGACATCAGGGAACAGTTCGCCGACGACAAACCCAAGCAGTCCCAGGCGATGATGGATCTTTACCGCAAGGAGAAGATCAATCCGATGGGTGGCTGTCTGCCTATCCTGGTGCAGATGCCGGTCTTCATAGCGCTTTACTGGATGCTGATGGAAAGCGTCGAATTGCGACACGCGCCCTTTATGCTCTGGATTGATGACCTGTCGGTGATGGATCCCTATTTTGTGTTACCCGTACTGATGGGCGCGAGCATGTTCTTTATGCAGAAGCTCAACCCGCCGCCACCGGATCCGATGCAGGCCAAAATTATGCAATGGCTGCCGGTGGTCTTTACCTTCTTCTTCCTGTGGTTCCCGGCTGGGCTGGTGCTTTACTGGGTGGTGAACAACGTGCTGTCGATGGCGCAGCAGTATGTGATTACCAGGCAGATCGAAAAAGCCGCCACCAAAGCCTGAACCTGAGCAATGCAAGCACTCAGCGATAACGGCGACACAATCGCGGCTATCGCTACCGGTGCTGGCGCCGGCGGCGTTGGCATAATCCGCCTGTCAGGTAGCCATGCCTTTGACATAGCCAGAGCGATGACCCGCAAGGACCCCGCTCCCCGCGAGGCTCGCTTTGCACGGATCCGCGATAGCCAGGGTGAAGAACTTGATCAGGGCCTGGTGATTTTGTTCCCAGGCCCGCACTCCTTTACCGGCGAAGATGTTGCCGAGCTGCACTGTCACGGCGGACCGGTTTTACTGCGGACTATTCTCAGGGAGTGCATCGCTCTGGGAGCACGTCAGGCCGAACCTGGCGAGTTCAGTCAGCGCGCCTTCCTGAATGACAAAATCGATCTTGTGCAGGCCGAGGCCATCGCGGACCTCATCAACAGCAGTACGGAGGCTGCTGTGCGCTCGGCGACCCGATCACTCAGCGGAATGTTTTCACAACGCGTCGATGCGCTGCTGGAACAGCTGATTAGACTGCGCGTATTTATCGAAGCGGCGATAGATTTTCCAGAGGAGGAAATAGACTTCATCGCGGACAGTGATGTGCTCCAGCGATTGGACCATATCGGGCGCATGCTCGACGAACTGCTGATTTCCGCTCGCCGCGGAAAAACTCTGCGAGACGGACTGAAGCTGGTGATTGCCGGCGCACCCAATGCCGGAAAGTCCAGCCTACTGAACCAACTCGCTGAGCAGGATAGCGCCATCGTCACCGATGTCCCCGGAACCACTCGTGACGTTCTGCGCGAGTACATCCAGATCGATGGTTTGCCTTTGCATATAGTCGACACAGCGGGACTGAGAGAGTCTCCAGACATCGTCGAGCAGGAGGGTATTCGCCGTGCCCGCAACGAAATGCAATCAGCCGACCGAATTCTACTGGTCATTGATGCCAGCCGTTACCCCACCGACGAAAAGGTGGAAACACTGCTGGCCGAACACCGAAGCGATCTGCCGGATAATGTTCCTGTCACTGTGCTGCGCAATAAATGTGACCTGAGCGGTCACCAACCATCCCTGCACGGCAGCGACCACCTGACCGAACTTTACCTGAGCGCAAAAAGTGGCGCAGGTATCGATCTACTGCGCCGACATCTCATCGACAGCGCAGGCCTTGGCGATAGCGAAGCATCGGACTTCAGTGCCCGCGAGCGGCACATCTCTGCCCTGGAAGAATGTGCAGAATTTCTTCGCCAGGGCCGCGGCCAGTTAGTTGAGCACGGCGCCGCCGAATTGATTGCCGAAGATCTGCGCTATGCCCAGGAAAGTCTTGGCAAGATTACCGGGCGATTTAGCAGCGATGCCTTACTTGGCGAAATATTCAGCAGCTTCTGCATCGGCAAATAAGACTTGTACACGGGATCTGCACAGGTCCTGACCATCTCAGTGACTTATCCCAAGCTTTTCCAGACCTTAAACACAGCCTGCCCGACAATCTCGAAAACTGTGCAGCCGATCCCGACTGCCGCTTGCACCCCTTGTTTATCTTTCGGGAAAACCTCCGCATGACGCCGGGGCAATTTGGGGATAAGTGGGGTGCACAGGGCACGGCAATTTTTCATCCCCGTTTCGTCAGTGCCTATTACCGTCTTGATACCGTAGTTGGGAACAGGCCTGTACCTGACTTAACTCCTTGTTTATTATAAAAAAATCAAACTCTTCCACTGATTCAGGCTGGCTAATAACTACTATAACTATCATATACCTTCATACATAAAGGTACTTTTATACTTAGTTAAGTAATGGCCTTGCCGGAATAAATTCAGGTCCTATAATCCCGCGCCCCGATAACAACATGTCAGGCAAAACGTCAGCGGTGCGCGCACGCTAATCGTCAGGGGAATCCCCTAAGAGCGCCCAGAGCGGATATCATTCAACGATGGATCATCCAACACAGTACGGGGTTATCGTCATCGGCGGTGGCCATGCAGGGACCGAAGCTGCGCTTGCTTCGGCGCGGATGGGCTGTGCCACACTGTTGCTCACCCACTCGGTGGATACCCTCGGGCAGATGTCCTGCAATCCGGCGATCGGCGGAATCGGCAAGAGCCACCTCGTTCGCGAGATTGATGCCCTCGGTGGGGCAATGGGACGGGCGACTGATCGGGCGGGTATTCAGTTCCGCGTTTTGAACAGTCGCAAGGGCCCTGCAGTCCGGGCCACGCGGGCCCAGGCGGACCGAGTGCTCTATCGCAATGCAATTCGCAGTATTATCGAAAACCAGCCCAATCTGCAGATATTCCAGCAGGCCGTGGATGATCTGATTATCGACGGCAACCGGATCCGCGGTGTGGTGACACAGGCCGGGCTGCGGTTTTATGCACCCCGGGTGATTCTGACCACTGGTACGTTCCTCGGGGGTCAGATACATATCGGTCTGACACGCTCTGCAGGCGGTCGCGCTGGCGATCCACCTTCCAACACCCTGGCCGCACGATTGCGCGAACTGCCGCTGCGGGTTGAGCGGCTAAACACCGGAACTCCTCCAAGGGTTGACGCACGAAGCGTTGATCTTGAGTCCCTGGAAAAACAATGGGGTGATGATCCGCGCCCGGTGATGTCGTTTCTTGGAAATGCGGATGAGCACCCGGAACAACGCTGCTGCTGGGTAGCGCATACCAACGAAAACACCCACGAGATTATTCGCGGCGGTCTTGACCGCAGTCCCATGTACACCGGTGTGATCGAAGGTCAGGGGCCCCGTTACTGCCCGAGCATCGAAGATAAAATTCAGCGCTTTGCCGACAAGTCGTCGCATCAGGTTTTTGTAGAACCCGAGGGACTGACAACCAATGAGCTCTACCCTAACGGGATTTCCACGAGTCTGCCCTTTGATGTGCAGATGGCGCTGGTACGCAGTATTGCGGGATTCGAAAACGCGCATATCACACGCCCCGGTTACGCGATTGAGTATGACTTTTTTGATCCGCGGGATCTCCATGCGTCGCTGGAAACGCGAGTCATTGCAGGGCTTTATTTTGCCGGGCAGATCAATGGCACGACAGGCTACGAGGAAGCAGCCGCACAGGGTCTGCTAGCGGGAATTAATGCGGCGCTGGCGTTTCGCGAAGAAGAGCCCTGGTGCCCACGGCGGGATGAAGCTTACCTCGGGGTGCTGGTGGACGATCTGATCACCCTGGGAACAAAAGAGCCTTATCGTATGTTTACCTCGCGTGCCGAACACCGACTGTTGCTGCGCGAAGACAACGCCGACCTGCGCCTGACGGAGATCGGCCGTCACCTTGGTCTGGTGGACGATGAGCGCTGGACACAGTTCAGTGAGAAGCGTGAGCTCATAGACCGGGAGCAGTTGCGCCTGCATCGGCGCTTTGTGCATCCGGGTACCGAAGCCGCGAACAAACTTGAACTGCGCCTGGGAAAGGCGCTGACACGTGAATACAGTTATGCGGAATTGCTCAAGCGTCCGGAGCTGAATTACGACGATATAGCGGCACTGGATTGTGAAGGACTGGTGCATGATCAGGCTGCCTTACAAATCAGTATTCAGGCAAAGTACGCCGGTTATATTGATCGTCAGCGCGACGAGATTGACCGGGTGCGACGTTACGAAGGGTTGACGCTGCCTCTGGATCTCGACTACGCAGAAGTCTCCGGCCTGTCGCACGAAGTGCGCGACAAACTGAACCTGCAAAAGCCGGCGACTCTCGGTCGCGCCTCGCGGATACCCGGTGTGACGCCGGCCGCTATCTCACTCCTGCTGGTTCATATGAAGCGGCGCCAGAGTGCTCCGCCCACGCCGCTGGCAGAGAAGACCCCCGCCGGCGATCGACGACAGCAGACGCGCTGAAACATGTTAGCGGAGATGCTGCAACGCGGTCTCCGTGAACTGGCGATTGAGCTTGATGCCGGACAGCAGCAACTGTTACTCGATTATCTCGCGCTACTTGCCCGTTGGAACAATGCCTACAATCTGACCGCAGTCCGAGACCAGCCTTCGATGGTTACGCGCCATATCCTCGATAGCCTCTGCGTGCTGGAGCATTTGAAGGGGCACCGGTTTATCGATGTGGGGACGGGCGCCGGACTTCCCGGTATTCCTCTTGCGATCGCCGCGCCTGCTATGCACTTCACGCTTCTGGACAGCAACGGCAAAAAAACCCGGTTTCTGGTGCAGGCAAAAGCCCAGCTCGGACTGGACAATGTCGAGGTCGTGCACGCCCGCGTCGAGGACTATCAACCCGATCAACGTTTTGACGGGGTGCTCTCCCGGGCCTTTTCATCACTCAGTGCTATGATGGCGGGCTGCGAGCATCTGCTGGTTCCGGGGGGTGAATTTCTGGCGATGAAGGGACTGCGACCCGAGCAGGAAATGCAGGAAGTGGAGCTGTGCACCGCACAGATCTCGCTTATCCCCCTTTCGGTACCGGGACTGGCTGAAGAGCGATGCTTGCTCAAGTTGCGACCCAAGGCAGTTTGAGACGATTTATCACCACAGTGTGATTGGCAGGGAGTACTAAGGGTTTTGGCGCGGATCATAGCCATAGCAAATCAAAAAGGTGGCGTGGGTAAAACCACGACCTGCGTCAATCTGGCCGCGTCGCTGGCCGCGATGCAAAAACGCGTTCTCCTTGTCGACCTCGATCCCCAGGGGAATGCGAGCATGGGTAGCGGGGTCAACAAATACGAACTTGAGCGCAGTATCTACGATGTCCTCGTTGGATCGGCACAGGTCGTCGACGCGATACAACCATCTGCCGAAGGAGGATTCAGCGTGCTGCCGGCAAACGGCGACGTGACCGCAGCAGAAGTGGAACTGATTCATGCGGAAGGGCGCGAACGCCGTTTGCGTGCTGCACTGGGAATAGTGCAGTCGAATTACGATTATATTCTTATCGATTGTCCACCCTCCCTGAACCTGCTTACCCTCAATGGTCTGGTTGCCGCTGATGGGGTGATGATCGCCATGCAGTGCGAGTATTTTGCGCTCGAGGGATTGTCGGCACTGCTTGATACCGTTGAGCAGGTGCGCTCCAGCGTGAATGTGGGACTGGAAGTCGAAGGTATTTTGCGAACGATGTACGATCCGCGTAACAGTCTGACCAATGCCGTATCGGCACAGCTGCACGAGCACTTCGGGGATAAGGTTTATCGCACAGTGATTCCGCGCAATGTCCGCCTTGCCGAAGCGCCGAGCCACGGCGTCCCCGCAATGTACTACGACAAGTACTCACGCGGCTCTCGTGCCTATATGGCCCTGGCGGGTGAAATGATTCGTCGCCAGGAACGCGACGCAGGGTCAGCTTATGTTCCCGGGAGTGTGTGATGTCCGCTAAAAGACGCAGCCTTGGAAAAGGCCTGGACGCCCTGCTTGCAGGCAGTAATCGAGCGCCACAAGACGTCGTCGCGGACACCCCGAGCGACGAAAAAGGGCTGCTCCGGGAGCTTCCGGTCGATCTGATTCAACGGGGCCAGTACCAGCCCCGGCGGGATTTTGACCCTTTTGCCCTGCAGGAACTCACGGACAGCATTAAATCCCAGGGGATAATGCAACCGATCGTCGTGCGCTCCGTGGGTGATGAGCGCTTTGAAATTATTGCCGGGGAACGGCGTTGGCGGGCTGCGCAGCAGGCGGGGCTCGATACGATCCCGGTGCTGATTCGAAATGTTCCTGATGAGGCCGCCATTGCCATGGCCCTGATTGAGAACATTCAGCGCGAGGACCTGAATCCTATTGAAGAAGCCTTTGCTCTGGAACGCCTGCAGAGCGAGTTTGAAATGACCCAGCAGCAAGTGGCGGACGCGGTCGGTAAATCACGTTCAGCGGTCGCGAATCTCCTGCGCCTGATGTCTCTGCAGCCCGATGTCAGAACCATGCTTGAGCACGGCGATCTGGATATGGGACACGCGCGCTGTCTGCTGACGCTCGCGCCGGGGCAACAGATCCAGGCTGCTCGCCGGGTTGTGGCCAAATCCTTATCCGTGCGTCAGACCGAGGCCCTGGTTCGGCAGCTTCAGGCAGACAAGCCCGCAGTTGCTCCCAAGACCCTGGATCCCAATATTCGCCAGTTGCAGGATGAACTGTCGCAAAAGTTGGGCAGCTCGGTCGAAATTCAGCACAATCCCAATGGAAAAGGCAAACTCGTGTTGAAGTATGGAAGTCTGGACGAGTTGGATGGGATCCTGTCGCATCTGAAGTGATACGCGCGTGAGGGACCCGAGCCCCGGGGAGCACTATATGTAGATCCCATAAATTTTACCGATCTATATATAGTGCCCAGTGAGCCTGAAAGGCAACATCAGCATCTGCTTCCACCACCGTTTGCTGCCCGAATCTGTTCCGGTCCATCGCGACCCGTTTCGCAAGTCAATGTGAAATAAGGATTTTTCTGTTGTGCCACCTGTGCTTTTGGTTGAACGCGGGTGTTTAAGGCCCTATAATGCGCGCCGCCCAAATCAGGACGTAATCCGAGTGGCGCAAGACAGGGTGGGGGAAAAGGCTATTCAGGCCGCGCACAAGACGCCCCCGAGGCCGCGATATTTGCGGACCACCTTGAGCCAGTTGATAGTGATGTGTATCGGTTTACCGATCACCTACCTGCTGGCCGGAGCTCAAAGTACGGTTTCGCTTTTCAGTGGAGCGGCTTGCGCAGCTGTTCCACAGGCCTACTTTGCGTTACGCATGACGTTAGCTGCGAGGCACAGTGCGCAGCAGGCAGCACGGCAGGGTTTGGCCGCGGAGGCTGGCAAGTTTCTGCTCAGCGCAATCGGTTTCGCGCTGGTGTTTGCGGTGTTAAAGCCGCCGGAGCCGGGACTTGTTTTTGTAGGCTTTGCGGTACTTTGGGTGGTACAGATCGTGGACGGTATTCGTCTTTTAACGCGACCTGCCCGTTAACGCCAGGCTGACAAACGGGGCGACAGGGCTGAGCACAGAACGAGAAAGAACGAGAAAGATCGAGAAAGACTGAGAAAGCTTACGAGAGGCTGGAACCGGCGGAGTTCCAGCCCGTTGGATGAACGGTACAAGCGCAGTCAAAACAGGAAAAGTGTAGGTCAACAGGCATTATGGCAGGCGAAACCCAGACAATTTCCAGTTATATCGTCCATCACCTGACGAACCTGACTTACGGGAAACTTCCGGCGGGTTATCACCGGCATGATGGGAGCACCGTTCCGGACGGCGGCGTATGGACTATGGCTCACGGTGGCGAAGAAGCTGCGGCAATGGGCTTTAACGCAATTCATGTTGACTCGATGATCTGGTCCATCGGCCTCGGCATCATCTTCTGCTGGCTGTTTCGCAGCGTTGCCAAAAAAGCAGATTCGGGTGTTCCGACCGGTGTGGTGAATGCCATCGAAATGATTGTTGGCTTTGTCGATAACACGGTTCGCGATACTTTTCATGGCCGCAACAAGGTTGTAGCGCCCCTCGCCCTGACGATTTTCGTCTGGGTCTTTCTCATGAACCTCATGGATCTGCTGCCCGTTGACCTCATTCCACACACGCTTGCGCTGTTTGGCGTGAGTTACCACAAGATCGTCCCCTCGACAGACCCCAATATTACGATGGGTATGGCGCTCGGTGTATTTATTCTGATGCTTTACTACTCCATCAAGGTTAAGGGCTTTGGCTTCGTTAAAGAGCTGACGCTGAATCCCTTCAATCACCCGTTGTTTATTCCCGTAAACCTGTTCATGGAAGTAGTTGGACTGCTGGCAAAACCGTTTTCACTCGGCCTGCGGCTGTTTGGCAACATGTATGCCGGTGAGATGATATTCATCCTGATCGCAGCATTGTTCAGCGCCGGTGTGGCGTGGATGGTGCCTGCAGGATTGATGCAGGTTGGCTGGGCGATCTTCCATATTCTGGTGATCACCCTGCAGGCTTTTATCTTCATGGTGCTGACGATCGTTTATCTCAGCATGGCGCATGAAGATCACTGATTAACTGATTTACACACTGAAACGCGCGATTAAACGCTCAACTTTAGGAGAAAACGATGGAACTGATCTATGTTGCTGCTGCAATCATGATGGGTCTTGGCGGCCTCGGTGCCGCGATTGGCGTAGGCCTTCTCGGCGGCAAGCTGATTGAAGGTTCTGCGCGTCAGCCGGAGCTCGCTCCCAAGCTGCAGACGACCTTCTTCCTCGGTGCCGGTCTGGTAGACGCTATTCCCATGATCGGCGTTGGTATCGCGATGTACCTGATCTTCGTCGTTGCCGCTGGCTAAAACACCCGCAGGTATTTTTTCTTGGCGGCGCGCTGTGGTGACAGGCGCCGTCTGCGTGTTTTTGCAAGGAGCAGGTTGTGAATATTAACCTTACCCTGATCGGGCAAATGCTGGCGTTTGT
>CAZGGN010000047.1:9169-18758 GCA_964525195.1 uncultured Congregibacter sp. | reverse complement strand
AATTTCTCCATGTACACGACGTCGGAGCCGAAGGCCACGGCGGCCTCGCTGCGCGTGATCTGGACGGAGTTCACCAGGGCCGCCTCGTTGTGCACGACGCGCATGCCTCGGCCACCGCCGCCCGCGGCGGCTTTAATGATCACCGGATAGCCGACCTGGCGGCCGATCTCCAGTAACTCATTGGGATCATCGGGCAACGGACCATCAGACCCGGGTACTGTCGGCACGCCGGAGGCCTTCATGGCGTCTTTTGCCGAGACCTTGTCGCCCATCAGACGGATGGTTTCCGAGCGCGGCCCGATAAAAATGAAGCCGGACTGCTCAACCTGCTCGGCAAAGTCCGCGTTTTCCGCGAGGAATCCGTAGCCCGGATGGATGGCATCGGCATTGCTGACTTCGGCGGCGGAGATGATGGCAGGGGCGTGGAGATAGCTCTCGCTGGCACCGGCCGGGCCGATGCAGATGGCTTCATCGGCGAGGCGCACGTGCATCAGGTCTGCGTCAGCCTTGGAGTAGACCGCGACGGTCTTGATGCCCATGGCCTTGCAGGCCCTGAGAATGCGTAGCGCGATCTCACCGCGGTTGGCGATAAGCACTTTTTCCAACATGGCGTGGTACCTGCGGGTTTAAATGATGGAGAACAGTGGCTGGTCAAACTCCACCGGTTCGCCGTTCTCTGCCAATATGGCCTCAATGGTGCCGGACACCTCGGCTTCAATCTGGTTCATCATCTTCATCGCCTCGACAATGCAAAGCACATCGCCCGCCTTGACGGTCTTGCCCACTTCGACAAAGGACGGTGACGAGGGTGAGGGTGAGCGGTAGAAGGTGCCCACCATCGGAGACTTGACGACTTTACCCTGGGTAACCGGCGCGCTCTGGGCACCCTCTGCGGCGGCGGGACTGGCTGCGGCTGGAGCGGCGGGTGCCGTTGCGGGCGCTGCAGCAGCGGCCGGCGGCGGATAGCTGTAATGAGGTGCCGGCGCCGGCGCGCCGCTGATACCGCGACTGATGCGCACGGACTCTTCACCTTCTTTGATTTCAATTTCACCAATGCCGGATTCCTCCAGCAGTTCAATCAGTTTCTTAACCTTGCGGATATCCATGGGGGGCTCTCAGACAGGTTGGGGAACGGAATTGTTTAGCGCTCGCAGAGCGAACTGCAGCGCGGCGTCATAGCCAAAGGGGCCAAGACCACAGATCACGCCCTGAGCGAGATCTGAAAAATAGGATGTGTGGCGAAAGGCTTCGCGGGCATGGACATTGGATAAATGCACCTCGACAAAGGGTAGCCCGGTCGCGGCCAGTGCATCGCGCAGGGCGATGCTGGTGTGCGTGAATGCCGCCGGGTTGATGACGATGAACTCGGTGCCTGCGCCCCGTGCCTGCTGTACCCACTCGATCAGCTCTGCTTCGGCGTTGCTCTGCTGGCAATCGATCGTGCAGCCGGCCGCTGCTCCGAGGGCCTTGAGGCGCTCGTTGATGCTCTCCAGGGTGTCGGAACCGTAGATTCCCGGTTCCCGCGTGCCCAGGAGATTCAGGTTGGGGCCGTGCAATATCAGTACCCGGGCCATGCCAGAACTCAATCAGACAGAATCGGCGAAGTGTTGCTGAATTTGCGCTGATTGTCCAGAAAAATGGCGGTTTAGCCGAAGATAACTATCTTTTTGCGGATTTTAGGTGCGCAATTGTTGCCCTAGGGGCTGCTGCTGGCGGCCAGGGTGGGAGCCTTCACGGCGGCCAGCGCGCTGAGAACTGTCTGTTTTCTGAGCAATTGCGGAAGCAGCGTCGGCGGCCCGGGCCCATCGTAGAGCACATACAGAGGAATCCCGCTGCGTCCGTGGCTGGCGACAAAGTCAGCGATGGTAGGGTCGTAGTCGGTCCAGTCGGCGATCATGTAGGTCACGCGACGCTCGCGAAAGGCGTCCTGCACGACATCGGTGAGCAGAACCGCCCGTTCATTGGCCAGGCAGGTGATGCACCAGTCGGCAGTGACATCCACAAACACCGGCTTCCCCTGATCAATGAGTTGCTCCAGCGCAGCCGGGCTGTAGGCCACAGTGCCTTCGGGCAGACCCCGATTACCCGTGTCGTCCTGGGGCGGACGCCAGCCCGCGAGCAGCACGGCCAGAACCAGGCAACTGATCGCCATACCCCGGGAGACCAGCGTTTCGCGCCACAGCCAGAGGCCCAGAGCGATAAGCAGGGCACCGAGCAGGGTTGCCGCCATCACATCAACACCGGCCTGGCGTCCCGCGACCCAGAACAGCCACAGGGCGGTGCCATAGAGCGGGAAGGCCAGCGCCTGCTTGAGACGTTCCATCCATTGTCCCGGCTGCGGTAGCAGGCGTCTTGCGGTCTCGCTGTAAGACAACAGAAACATGGGCATCGCCATGCCGGCGCCGAGGGCCGCAAAGACGGTGAGTCCGGTTGCCGGCGGTTGCACCAGGGCGTAGCCCAGGGCGCTGCCCATAAATGGCGCGGTACAGGGACTCGCCACAACGACTGCAAGAACACCGGTAAAGAAGCTGCCGGCGTTACCTCCGCTCTGGGCCAGATTGCTGCCCATATTCATAAAACGATTGCCGAGCTCGACAACACCGCTCAGCGCCAGCCCCATGACCACAAAAAGATAGGCCAGGCCAATCACAAAGCCGGGCGATTGCAGCTGAAACCCCCAGCCTATGGCCTGACCCGCGCTGCGCAGTCCGAGCAGGACTCCCGCGACCAGCATGAAGCTGCAAATCACACCGATGCTGTAGTAGATCCCGTGGCGATGACGCTCGGAGGCCGGCGCCGAGGCGAAGCCGAGCACCTTGAGCGACAGAATCGGCAACACGCAGGGCATGAGGTTTAAAATCATGCCGCCGAGAAACGCGAACAGCATCATCAATAACAGCGTCCCGGACCCCGATGCGGGCAGCGGTCCCGAGGTTGTCAGCGGCTTGCTGGAGGGAGTGCTCGCTGCGCCCGTCAGCTCGCTCACGCTGCCGTCCGGGGCGATCGCGAATTCCTGCGTCCGCGGGGGATAACACAGCCCCGCATCGGCACAGCCCTGGGAGGTCACGCGCAGACGAGCCCCGGCGACCGGCTCGACGCTGCTCAGGGTGATTTCGGCGCTGTCGTAGTAGACCTCTACCCGGCCGAAAAACTCATCCTCCCGGGTGATCGCGGGAGGATACTCGGCGGCAAGTTCAAGGGTATCGCCCGCGCGCTCCAGTTCGAAGCGAAAGGCATGCTGATAGAGGTAATAGCCCGCCGGCATTTGCCAGACCAGCAGCAGTTCGCGTTCGCCGATCTGCTCCAGCGCAAGGGGGTAGGCCTCCTCGACTCTGAGGAAATCCGGCTGCGCAACCGCGCCGCCAAATCCTCCGCCGGTCGCTCCGCCGAGCGCGATGCTGCCCGATGCCCGGTCGAGCGCCGTCTGGGCCTGGACGGCTCCGCCGCTCAGGCTCAGCATAACCAGGGTCAGGCACAGCAGCCCGGATAATGCGCGACGGTATCCCCGCCGGGGGCCAGCGATAAATGCGGCAAGTGACGATGCGCAGGGAAAGGATGCGCAGGAAAAGAAGGTGGGTCGAATCATCGGGAGCATGCTGTGGATTTCTGCATAACAGCTATCATTGTACCTTCATTCTCCCGGGGCGGCGGGAATGTCCTCCACCGCTTGTTGTTAAGATAGGCTGCGGCCCGGACTGACTCCGGGTCGCAAGCCGACTTGGTACTCTCACTAGGGTTTTTTGGTTCATGATCATTCCTCGACGTACGGTATTTACTCTCCTGAGCTTGCTTGCCGCGGTGTCCGCGCAGGCGGCTGAGCCCCTCAGCGTGTCCGATGCCTGGGTGCGCGCCATGCCCCCGGGGCAGCGCATGACCGCGGGTTACCTGCATATCAGCAATGTCTCGGAGCGGTCGGTCACTATTCAGTCCGTGAGCAGCGCGCAGGGCATGGCCAGCCTGCACGAAACCATCGTTGAGGACGGACGTTCATCCATGCGCGCGCTCGACAGCCTGACCCTTGCCCCGGGACAGAGCATCGAGCTGGCGCCGGGCGGGATGCATATTATGTTTATGGGCCTTGAATCGGTGCCGGCAGAGGGTGAGACTCTGGGCCTGTGTCTCAAGACCAGCGCCGGCGAGCAGTGCCTTGAGATGCCGGTGCAGCGTTCCGCCGAGGCGATGGCTGCCCCCGGTCATCACAAGCATTGAGCCCAGGAAACAGCCCTATGACCGACCATAAACCTTCTGCATCGACTGCAAGGCCGCCCGAAGCCCGCATCGGCTGGGGCCGTCGCCTGCGGAACCTGGCTGACGACTACCTGCCTCAGGGGCGCTGGATGGCAATTGTTGGCGCCGGCCTCGCGATCTACGCGCTGGTGGTGCTGATTCTGGGTTTGTTCTGGAGCGTGACCCCGGAGCGCTTCGACGTGGTTGAGAACGCCCGGCGCTACAGTCTGAACTCCGCAGTGGCGAGCGCCGGCGACAAGCCGGTAACTGGCGCTGTGACCACCGCCGCGCTGCTTGGCGTAGTGGACACGCTGCTCTCCAAGTCCGGCGGCTATCTGCACAACGATCGTTTTCCGCCGGGCCTGTATCTGGACAATGTCCCGAACTGGGAGTACGGCGCTCTGATTCAATCCAGGGACCTTGCCCGGGCGCTGCGCGAGCTGTTTTCCCGCTCCCAATCGCAGTCTAAAGAGGATCAGGATCTTGCACGGGCTGAGCCCCTGCTGAACTTTCAGTCCACCAGCTGGATGCTGCCCTCTACGGAAAACGAGTACCGCAAAGCCATGCGCGCGACCGAGGACTATTTGCAGCGTTTGTTGGATCCGGATGCGCAAAATGCCCAGTTCTATGCCCGGGCAGACAATCTGCGCGAGTGGCTGGCGACGGTGAATACACGCCTGGGGAGCCTGTCCCAGCGACTCTCTGCCAGCGTGTCTCAGCGCCGGGTGAATACAGACCTTGCCGGGGATGGCAGTGCCACCCAGTCGACTGCGGCGCCCAGCGAAGTCGAGGTGCGTACAGCCTGGATGGAAATCGATGATGTGTTTTACGAGTCGCGTGGTGCTGCCTGGGCCCTGATCCACTTTCTGAAGGCGGCGGAGGTGGACTTTGCGGAGATTCTGGAGAACAAGAATGCAGCGGTCAGCCTTCGCCAGATCATCCGGGAACTTGAGGGCACGCAGGCTATGGTCTGGAGCCCGATGATCCTCAATGGCACGGGCTTTGGAATGCTCGCCAATCACTCTCTGGTGATGGCGTCTTACATCAGCCGGGCCAACGCCGCGATCATTGATCTTCGCGACCTGCTATCTCAGGGCTAATTCCAAGGCCAATTCCAGGGCTGATTCCAAGGCTTAAGCCCCGAGGTTGAGCTGAAGCGCCGGTTCAAACTCCGGCGTTAGCTCTGGCGATAGCGCAGGCGCGTTCCCGTATCCAGCGACAGGCGGATTTCTTCGGCGCTCAGTTCGGCGGGGAAATAAACGCCGGACAGTTTTGCGTCCAGGAGACTGGCGCCTTCAAGGTTGGTGGTTCGAAAATCGATGCCGGATAGATCCGCGTTTCGAAAGTAGGAATTACTGAAGTCCAGACCCGCCGCATTCATATTGCGCAGATCGCGGCCGCGGTAATCACCGTTCTTGAGATTCGAATTGTCCAGGCTATCGCGCTGTTCGTTAAAGGACTTGATGTCTTCCTGGCGCAGCAGCTGGTACAGCGGATCGGTCTTGATATGTGGCTTGTCCATCATCGGCACTTTGTGAGCTCCCAGAGGTTATATCCTGCCCAGATTTAGGCTGGGGCGCTAGCTCGCGCCAAAAAATGTATCACGCAGGGCCGCATACTGCGCCGGCGCCAGTCGGGGCCCCCACTGTGATACCACCGTGCCCGCCGCAAAGCTGGCGAAACGGCCGGCGGTAGGGAAGTCTTCGCCGCGGGTCAGGGCGTAGAGAAAAGCGCCGGCAAACATGTCGCCCGCGCCATTGCTGTCCTTTGCCTCGACCGGGTGAACCGCGATTTCGTGCATGTCCCGACCGTCAAAGCATATCGCGCCGCGGGCTCCGCGGGTGATCGCAAAGCGCCTGGCGGTGTCTTTCATGGCTTCGGCAGCTGCACCCAGGTCATCGAGCCCCGTCCAGCTCAGCGCTTCGGCGTCATTGGCAAACACAAGATCCACTCCGCCGCCGACCATATCGCGGAACTGTGCGGGGAAGTGTTGGACCATGCCCGGGTCAGAGAAACTCAGCGCTACCGGCACGCCGGCCGCTTCGGCGATTTCCCGGGCGCGAATAGCCGCTGCGAGGCCTGTTTCAGAGCTGACCAGATAGCCTTCGAGATAGAGGTAGTCAGAATCCGCGATGGCCTGGGGATCCAGCTGATCGATACTCAGGGCCTCAGACGCCCCGAGATAGGTGTTCATGCTGCGTTCAGCGTCCGGGGTGACCAATACCAGACACTTACCCGTGGGTTCGTCCGTGCGCACCGGGGCGGGGTGGCTCACACCGGCATCGCGAAGATCTGAGAGATAGATGCTGCCGTCCGCGTCGTCCGCGACCCGGCAGCTCATAAAACATTCCCCGCCAAACAGGGCTGTCGCAATCACCGAGTTGCCGGCGCTGCCGCCGCTCGCATGGTGAGCTTCCACCAGGTGGCCATCCAGGGCGCGGAGGAGTTCGCCCCGGCGGTTGCGGTCCACCAGCGTCATCAGGCCTTTTTCGACGCTGAGTTCGGCGAGGAGGGCGTCGTCCACCCGGATTTCCGTGTCCACCAGTGCCGCACCGATTCCGTAAACCTTAAACCGCTTCATAGCTCCGTCCGCTTCGCGCAAAGCGCGGCATTATGCGCATGTTGGCGGTCGATGTGTAGCGTGTGTCGCTGGCTGGGGCCCCGGGGGCACAGTACACTTCGCGCCCATGGCCCGTATCCTCCCCTTTCTGCGCAATCTTCTGATCGTTATCGCCTGTCTGGCGCTGGCGGGGCTGTTCTATCTCGATGCGCTGATTTCCGGGACCTTCGAGGACAAACGCTATGCGCTGCCCGCGCAGGTCTTTGCGCGGCCCCTGGAGTTGTTCGTGGGCGCTCGCGCATCGCGGGATGCCGTACGTGAGGAACTCGATCGATTGGGCTATCGGCGCGTAACGCAGGTGCGTGACCGTGGTCAGTACGAGGTCTCCGCTTCGCGACTGCGGGTGCATAGCCGGGGATTTGCCTTCCCGGATGGAAGTGAGCCGGCGCGCGTGGCAACCATTGATTTTGCCGTCAATGAGGTGACAGATTTGCGCAGTGCCGGGGAGCCGCTCGACATCCTGCGTCTCGAACCGATCAAGATCGGCGGCATCTATCCGGCCCACGGCGAAGATCGTCTGCTGGTCCGGCTGTCATCTGTTCCCGAAACCCTGAAAGAGGGCTTACTGGCGGTGGAGGATCGCGGTTTCTACTCCCACGCTGGTTTTTCCCTGAGCGGCATTGTCCGGGCGGCGTTGGGTAATCTGCGTTCCGGACGGGTAGTGGCAGGGGGCAGCACGATCACCCAGCAGCTGGTGAAAAACTACTATCTCAGTTCCGAACGGACGATTCAGCGCAAACTGGTGGAGCTGATGATGGCTGTGCTGATGGAGATCCATTACGCCAAGGACGAGATTCTCGAGAGTTATCTCAACGAGGTGTATCTCGGCCAGGACGGTCCCCGGGCGATTCATGGCTTTGCCCTGGCCGCGCAGCACTACTTTGACCGGCCCCTCGAAGAACTTGGCCTGCACCAGCAGGCACTGCTGGTGGGCATGATTCAGGGTCCCAGTCTCTATAACCCGCGGCGCAACCCGGAGCGTGCCCGGGATCGCCGGGATCTGGTGCTGCGGGTCATGGCCGAGCAGGGAGTGATTAACAGCGAGCAGGCGACGGTAGCGCAGGCCATGCCCCTGTCGCTCGGCTCCGGCAGTCGCGTGGACAGTTATCCGGCCTATCTGGATCTTGTCCGGCGTCATCTGCGGGAGCAGTACCGCAAGCGGGATTACGCGACCGCCGGCTTGCGTATTTTTACGCCCTTTGATCCGCGTCTGCAGCAGGCCCTTGAGCGCAGCAGCAGTCGCGTCATGGACAGTCTGAATCCCGGTGGCGATATCGAGACCGCCAGCGTCGTGACGCGCACGGCCAACGGCGAGGTGGTGGCGCTGGTGGGCAGCCGCCAGCCCCGGGCCACGGGTTTTAATCGGGCTCTTGATGCGCGCCGGCCCGCCGGGTCGCTGCTCAAGCCCGCGGTGTATCTTGCGGCTCTCGAGCAGCCGGAGCGCTACACCCTCGCCACACCGCTGGATGATTCCACCCTCCGGATAGCGGGCCCCAACGGCGATGTGTGGGCACCGCGGAATTTCGATCGGCAATCCCACGGGGACGTGTTGCTGCACCAGGCCCTGGCAAAATCCTATAATCAGGCGACCGCGCGCCTGGGTATGGAGATCGGCCTGCCGGCGGTGGTGGATATGCTCCAGCGGTTGGGGCTTCGTCAGGACGTGCCGCGAGTGCCATCGCTGGTCCTCGGGGCCGGCGAGTACTCGCCGTTGATGATGGCGCGGATTTACCAGACGATCGCCGTCGACGGTACGCGAACGCCCCTGCGCAGCATCCTCTCCATCGTCAATCGCCACGGGGAGACTCTGCGCAATAACATTACCGAGTACGAGCGAGTGGTCGATCCCCGGGCCGTGCATCTGTTGCACTATGCCCTGCGCGAGGTCGTTCGCGAGGGCACTGGCCGCGCGGTTTACCGGCGTCTCCCCGAGGACTTCCATGTGGCGGGCAAGACCGGTACGACCAACGATGGGCGCGATTCCTGGTTCGCGGGGTTTTCCGGTGATCTGTTGGCCGTGACCTGGATCGGACGCGACAATAACGAGGCGACGGGACTCACCGGTTCGAGCGGGGCGCTGCGAATCTGGGCCGATTTTATGGCCGAGGGCGCGACCCGTCCCCTGAGCTACCGCATGCCCACAGGCGTGGAGTTGCATCGGGTCGATGAGCGCAGTGGAGCCCTGACCGGCGAGGGTTGTGACAATGCGCGGCTGCTGCCTTTTATCGAGGGCTCCGAGCCCACTGCGCGTACGGGCTGCACCCCCGGCGCAACGGGGATTCGGGGCTGGTTTGAAAAGCTGTTTGGAGGCCGTGGCTGATGCGCTCTGTCCTTGTATTTTTCGCAGTATCGCTGCTCGCGGCCTGTGCCAGCGGTCCGGCGCCTGTCTCTCCCCAGTCGCCGGAAGCGAGGCAGGGCGGCGGTTCCGGTTCTACCCCGGCGGTCACCGCACCGGGTGCAGCTACGGCGCCGGCCAGCAGTCCGGTGGATCGCCTGCTGGCGGACGCTCGTCGGCTCCGCGAAGCCGGGGATCTGCCGGCCAGCTTTGCGCAGCTGGAACGGGCGCTGCGCATCGCGCCGCAGCGCGCTGAGGTGTATCTGGAGCTGGCCCGAACGCACTCTGCGGACGATAATCCCCAGCGCGCCGCGGCCAGCGAGATCACCGAAGTGATGATGGCCAATCTCGTGAACAGCGGCCTGTTCCGCGCGATCCCGCGCGAGGCCCATATCGAGACGCTCGAG
>CAZGGN010000047.1:1704-9159 GCA_964525195.1 uncultured Congregibacter sp. | reverse complement strand
CTCTACTGCCACGGCGGCGTGTGTGATGAGCTGCGCCGCTATATTGATTTCTGAAAGCGAGCAGCTCAAGGGGCTGCCGCCCACCTCGTCGACTGAAAGATGCAGGCTAGGGATAGTCTTGAACAGAGACCCTTGAGCCACCCTTCTGCGGCTCAAACTGCAGTATCTGGTTAATGCAGCGGGGCAGTTCTCCGGCGGTGTGACTGACAAAAAGAAGCTGGCATCGTCCCTGTTCTACGAGGTGGTCTATCGCGTCGAGGAGCAGGCGGCGGTGGCCCGGATCCAGGCTCAGGGTGGCCTCGTCCAGGAGCAGAATCGCCGGATCTTTCACCATTGCCCGAGCCAGCAGTACAAGACGCTGCAGGCCGAAGCTCAGGGTGTGAAACTCTGTTTTGAGCTGCGTATCCAAACCCAGGGCTGACAACCAGCGCCGGGCGCTCTGGCGCTGCAAATCCGTGGGTCGGTCACGTAGGCCGATACTGTCGTAAAAACCCGAGAGCACAACAGCCTCGACAGTGCTGCCGTTGGGCACGGCGAACTGCATCCGCGCGTCGACGCGACCGAAGCGCGCTTTGATATCCCAGACACTTTCGCCGCTTCCCCGCCGCTGCCCAAAAAGCCGCACGTCCTGACCATAGGCCTTGTGATTGTCACCGGTCAGCAGATCCAGCAGGGTGCTCTTACCGGAACCGTTGGGACCGGCGATCAGGCAGTGCTGATGCGGCGCCATACGCCAGTTCAGGTCGCGAAAAACACACAGCAGCCCAAAGGAGACTGATACATCGTTGAGCTCCAGGGTCGCTGTGTCAGTCCCCGCTTTCCGCTTCTCCCCAAGCCCGGGTGGTGCGCTGAACTGCAGCGGCGGCGGCTCACTGATACGTCGGACCTCAGGGCGGTCCAGCAGGGCGGTGATTTCGCCGCGGGCGATAATCCTGCCGTGCTCCAAAACCAGCAGCCGATTACAGGCTGAGGGGATTTCCTGCGGGCTTCGGCACAGCAGCATTACCGCGGGAGTCTGCCCCATGATCTCGTTCAGTGCCTGACTCAGGCGGACCTGGGTTGCGGCGTCCAGACCATCGAGGGGGCTATCCAGAATGAGCAGCGCCGGTTTGCTGAGTAGGGCGCTTGCCAGCAGTGTTTTACGCATTTCACCGGTACTGATATAGCGCAGGCCGCGCTCAAGCAGCGACTCGAGTCCCAGCAGACGGATGACGGCCGCGGTCTCCGGATCGTTGATGTTTCCCGGCAACAGTTCCCGCACGCGGGTGCCGGTATCACTGGCATTGCTCTCAAATTCTGCGCAGTCGAGCTTCTGATCGCGTTCGCAGAGTCGTCGTCCGCGCTCGAAACAGACATAGGCAATTCCACCGTCAAGGAGGGTTGCACCGCGCTCATAGCGTCCCGCGTAGTGCGTTTGCTCACCGCAGATGACGGTGGCCAGCGCAGTCTTGCCGGCACCGTTGGCGCCGAGCACCGCCCAGTGCTCTCCCGGCTGCCAGTCCCAGTTCAGCCCCTGCAGCACCGGCCGGGCACGGTAACTCAGACCCAGCTGCTGGAGGGAAAAAAGGGCGGTGCTTTGTGCTTCAGCCACAGGGTGCTCCCGATGCGTAAATCGCGCATTGTAGGGGATAGATCGGCGCCTGCTTCGCTTGAACCGCGCAGGGCCCGCTGGCTTAATCGGGGCTTCCCGGGATCAACCCACTCATTAAGGTGCCGCTTCCTTGTCCGTATCCTTGCTCCAGATGGCCGAAACAGGTCTTGCCAGTCACCGGCCCTCGCGCAAGTGGTTCAAAGGTCTGATGAGGCGTGCCGCCGTGGCCTTGATCATGCAGCTTCGCGAGGGCGAGCTCGGGGTTCTGATGATCCGCCGGGCGGAGCACGAGGGAGATCCCTGGTCCGGACAAATGGCGTTCCCCGGGGGGCGCCTTGAGCCTGAGGATGAGAACGGCCTGGCCGCAGCTCGGCGTGAGACCGAGGAGGAGATTGGTCTGCATCTGGGAGCGCAGGAACCCTGTCTGGGACGCCTTTCGGAACTCAACGCGGTTAACAAGGTGTTTCGCGGGGGGCTGGTTATTACCCCCTATGTGTTTCATCTCAAGCGCAGTGTCAATTTTCATCCGAACCACGAGGTCGCCGAAGTGGTCTGGATCCCTCTGGAGTTTCTGCTCAACAGCGAGAACCGGGAAGAAATGTTCTGGGAGCGCAACGGGGTTAAATTGCGCATGCCCTGCTATTTTTACGAGGGACGGCGTATCTGGGGGCTGTCGCTGCGTATGCTCGACGAGCTGATGGATATTGTCGATGGCACTTCACCGACCCGGGCGCCCTGGCGACGTTTTTAAGCCGGGCTAGCGCTGCGGGTTTTGCCCGCGAAGGAAGGCTTTGGTGTCGAGCATCAGGTCCGTCAGCTCCGGATCTTCCCGGCTGGCTTCGAGCAGGGCTTCGCTGCTCGCCTCGCCACGCAGGTAGGCGCGGAGCAATTCGATCAATACGGGGGTCATTTCCGGTTCCCGCGCCCAGCGCGGTGCATTGATCAGGTTCCCGGTGACGGCTTCGCCGCTATAGTTCAGCCAGTAGCCGCCGCAGCTGGAAAGATAGTAGTCACCCACGCGGCCAAAACTCTGGTTGGGCGTTCCCGGATCAAAGCCGTCCTCGGGCAGCTCCTGAATACGCATAAGCGCCATGACCCAGCGCGAACCCGGAGGAAACTCCGCCGCATCCGGGCGGCAGTAGTCTCGAGTTGCCATCCACACCCGGATGCTGTCGAGGTAGCTGTTCCCGCGCAGGCTTTCTTCGATGCGGATATCGACCGCATTGCCCTTGATCTGTTCAATGCTGCCAGCGATGACGAGGTCAGCCTCTGTCTGTACCTCGGCGAAGGAGCCTTCCCAGAGGCAGGCGCACTCAGCCATGGCGCGAGCCGGTATCAAAGCCAGAGCCGCCAGCAGCGCCAACACGATGGCAACCGGGACGTCCCGGACCGACCGGAAACTACTGAAGCGCCCGCGCAGCATCGATCGCGAAATAAGTGAGAATGCCCGAGCAGCCGGCGCGCTTGAAGGCGAGCAGGGACTCAAGCATGACCGCTTCCCGGGACAGCCAGCCATTTTCAAATGCCGCCATGTGCATCGCGTATTCACCGCTGACCTGATAGGCAAAAGTCGGCGCTTTCAGTTCATCGCTGACGCGGCGGACGATATCGAGATAGGGCATGCCGGGTTTGACCATGATCATGTCGGCTCCCTCCGCAAGGTCCAGAGCACATTCGTGCAGTGCTTCGTCGCTATTGGCCGGATCCATCTGGTAACTGAACTTGTTGCCCCCCTTGATATTGCCCGCGGAGCCTACGGCATCGCGGAAAGGGCCGTAGTAGCTGGAGGCGTACTTGGCTGCGTAGGACATAATCAGGGTGTTCACGTGACCGCTGGCTTCAAGGACCTTGCGAATGGCCCCGATACGTCCGTCCATCATGTCCGAGGGGGCGACCACATCGGCACCGGCAGCGGCGTGACTTGCCGCCTGCTGCACCAACACTTCGGTCGTACGGTCGTTCAACACATAACCCGCCTCATCGATGATGCCATCCTGACCGTGGGTTGTGAACGGGTCCAGGGCAACATCAGTGATGATCCCAAGCTCCGGATGCGTGGCTTTGAGTGCGCGCACAGCGCGCTGGGCCAGACCATCGCTATTGAACGCTTCTTCCGCGAGGAGGCTTTTCTTTTCAGCCGGCACAACCGGGAACAGCGCAATCGCCGGAATACCCAGGCTGACCATTTCCGTCGCCAGCTCAAGCAGCAGGTCGATGCTCAGGCGCTCGACACCGGGCATTGACGGTACCGCTTCGCGCTGTCCCTCGCCCTCAAGGACAAAGACCGGGTAGATCAGGTCGTTGGGCGACAGGGAATTTTCGCGCACGAGGCGCCGGGCAAAGTCCTTGGCCCGCAGCCTGCGCATGCGCGTGCCAGGAAACGGTCCACGGGTAGATTCAAAGCTCATCAGTCTGTTCCCTAAAGGGCCGCGAAGGCGGTGCTTGCGGCGGCGATAGTTTGCTCAATATCGTCGTCCGTGTGTGCAGCGGACATAAAGCCCGCTTCATAGGAGGCCGGTGCCAGGTACACGCCCAGCTCAAGCATATGGTGGAAGAATCGCCCAAAGGCTGCCGTATCGCAGGCCATCACGTCGGCGTAATTGTTGACCGAAGGTGCATCGGTGAAGAAACCGCCGAACATGGTCCCCGCGTGATTGGTGGTAAACGGTACCCCGGCCGCATCCGCGGCGCGCTGCATACCTTCACAGAGCTCGCTGGTGTGTTTGAAAAGCGGCTCGTAAAAGCCGGGTCGCGAGATAATCTTCATCGTCGCGAGGCCAGCGGCCATCGCAATCGGGTTCCCCGACAGGGTGCCGGCCTGGTACACCGGTCCGAGGGGGGCGATCTGCTCCATGATCGCCCGCTTGCCGCCAAAAGCGCCCACGGGCATGCCGCCGCCAACAATTTTGCCAAGGCAGGTCAGGTCCGCCTCGATCCCCAGATGTCCCTGGGCTCCGTGGGTGCCAAAGCGGAAACCGGTCATCACCTCGTCAAGAATGAACACCGCCCCGCTTTCGTTACAGACTTCACGCATGGCCGTCAGGAACTCTGGCGTTGGCAGTACACAGTTCATGTTGCCGGTAACGGGCTCGACGATAAGACAGGCGATGCGATCACCGTGCTCAGCAAATGCTGCGCGCAGACCTTCGACATCGTTGTAGGTGAGGGTCATGGTGTAATCGGCCAGCGCTGCGGGCACGCCCGGTGAACTGGGCACCCCAAGCGTCAGTGCGCCGGATCCTGCCTTGACCAGCAGCGAGTCCGAGTGGCCGTGATAGCAGCCTTCAAATTTTACGATGACGTCTCGCCCGGTATAACCGCGGGCGAGGCGGATCGCACTCATGGTCGCTTCGGTGCCCGAGTTCACCATCCGCACCAGATCCATATTCGGCATGATCTCGCAGATTGTGTCAGCCAATTCGATTTCGAGCTCCGTGGGGGCGCCGAAACTCAGTCCTTTTTCTGCCTGGCGTACGACAGCTTCACGGACTTCCGGATGATTGTGGCCCATGATCATCGGGCCCCAGGACAATACGTAATCGATGTAGCGCTTGCCGTCGCAGTCATAGAGGTAGGCACCATTGGCGTGGTCTATAAAGACCGGTGTGCCCCCGACGGCCTTGAAGGCCCGGACGGGTGAGTTAACGCCGCCGGGAATGTGTCGGCTGGCGCGTTCGAAGAGTTCCGATGATCGGCTCATGGTGGGTTGCCGTTCCTTTGCTAAGTTGTGTGTTGAGTTGAATATTGAGTTGTGTGTTGAGTTTTGCTCTGATTTGGACACCACGTTTCCGGCGACGTCGATTATGAGGTTTTGACAGCTCAGTTACCGGTCCTGACGCAATCTTGTCAGAATGGTTTAAGGACTACCAGAAACACGATTCCGAACAGGAACAACACCGGCACCTCATTAAAGAACCGGTAAAACACGTGACTGTGGTCGTCCTGGTTGGCGTTGATGGCTTTTACGTAGCGACCGCACTGGAAATGGTAGATCACCAGGAAAGTCACGCCGGCGAGTTTAAGCCAGAGCCAGCTCGCGCTGAGATAGTAATTCACGTTCAGGCTGATCAGGCTCAGTCCAAAAACGATGGTGAGCACCATGAAGGGGGTGACAAAGCGGTACAGCTTGCGCGACATGATGGCAAGCTGGGCTCGGGTTTCAGGGTGCTCGCTTGCGGCGTAGTAGACAAAAATTCTGGGCAGGTAAAAAAGCCCCGCAAACCAGCAGACGACGAAAATGATGTGTAGCGCGCGAAGCCAGAGCATGCGGTGTTTCCTATGAGTTCAGGCGATCCAGGGTAAAGCGTTCGATTTTGTCCCGGGTGACGATGCCACGCAAACCGGATGCCCTGCGACTGCCGCGACTGTAGACGCACACGGCCTCAACGGTGCGCGTGCGCAGGATATCCAGAACCTGACGGAGCGTCGCCTGCTCCGGGACCATTGCGATGGTCCAGCGCCGCAGATTCGACTCCGTGACATTTCGCGTGCTGTTGTTCTCATCAAAGGGGTTCTCCTCGAGCCACTGCATCAGCTCCTTGCCATTGACCAGAAACAGATCCTCGCCCTCCCGGGTAATCAGGCACCAGTTGGGTACCTGCAGGGCAAGGGTGGCGCTGACGGCTGGCCTGAGCAACTCGTCGATAACGACCACGCTGCCATCCAGGACGGCATTGACGTCCGTGCGATGCAGTAATTGTGTGAGGGGGTCATCGGGCAATTGGCGCTGCAGTTGTCTAAGGACGCTGCGGTGCGCCGAGCGCTGCCGAAACAGCGCCACATTGGTCAGATTGGCTGCCACAATGGCGAGCAGGGCCGGCATGGCGACGCTGGTGCTCTGGGTCAGTTCGATCACGGCCAGGCTGGCCGCCAGGGGCGCACCAAACACTGCGCCCATGGCAGCTGCCATGCCAATGGTGACGTACAGCCGCGTGTCAGAAACGATCAGCGGGTAGAGTTCGTTGCCAAGTTGGCCCATAAAGCCCCCGACACAGGCGCCAATAAGCAGTGCCGGCCCAATCAGTCCCACGGGCATTCCCAGGCCCACGCTGACCGCCGTGGCAAATATCTTGGCGCCGGCGATTAACAGCAGTGCGCTCAGGGCGACCTTGCCGAACAGCACATCGCCCAGCGTGTCATAGCCCATGCCAAGGACTTCCGGGATGAAAATGCCCAGTGCACCGGTGAGGAGGCCCGCGACCGTGAACCTGAGCATGACTGGCCATTTTGCCGCTGCTGCGCTCAGCGTGCTGACCCGGATAAACATGGCTGCCGCAGTGCCGCAGCAGAGTCCCAGGGCGACGATGTAGGGGATTTCCCAGAGCGTGCCCAGCTGCACGCTGGATAGATCAAAGATCTCGGCGCCACCACCAAACTCCCGGCTAAGTACCGAGGCGGCAACGGCGGCGAGCATGACCGGCATGAATCCCGCGACGGTGTATTCGGCAATGATTACCTCCATTGCGAAGATTACGCCGGCAAGGGGCGTATTAAACGCCGCGGCAATACCACCGGCGGAGCCGCAGGCGATCAGCACCCTCAGGCTGTTGTTGGGCAGTGCCAGGGCCTGCCCGACCACACTGTTAACGGCGCCTCCGAGATGCACGCCGGGTCCCTCGCGTCCGCCCGATTGTCCGGTGGCCAGAGCAACGGCGGCGCCAAAAAACTGCACCACGGCGTTGCGCCAGGGCAGCATGCCGTAACTGGAATGCAGCCGGCTGATAACATGCACGATGCCGACTTCCCGATCCTCCGGGCGCAGCGCTGTAAAGCCTATGCCCAGTGCCAGCGCACCAGCGACGGGAAGGGAAAAGCGTTTCAGGGTGTCGAGGCTCTCAAAGTCCTCGCCGCGATTGCCAGCGCCC
>CAZGGN010000047.1:0-1601 GCA_964525195.1 uncultured Congregibacter sp. | reverse complement strand
GACAAACAGAAGTTCCGGCAGCAAAGCGCGCATGGTAGCAATTCTCTGCAGTTCTTTGGCGATATACTCCCGGCTTCGGGAGGGAGAGTCAGTATGATTACGGTCGGCATTGTCGGTGGCACGGGGTATACGGGAGTAGAACTCCTGCGCTTGCTATCAGCTCATCCGAACGTGGAGCTGGCTCTGATCACCTCGCGCGCGGAGGCCGGGCGACGCGTCGATCATCTGTTTCCCAGTTTGCGCGGGCATGTTGATCTGGCTTTCAGTGAGCCTGACGATGCTGCGCTGGCCCGTTGCGATGTGGTGTTTTTTGCGACGCCGCACAACGTCGCCATGCGCAGTGTGCCGGGGCTGCTGGCCGCCAGCACCCGGGTGATTGATCTTTCTGCTGATTTTCGCCTTCGCGATCCGACCGTCTGGGAGCAGTGGTACGGCGAGGTTCACGCCTGCCCCCAGCTGCTGGAACAAGCGGTCTACGGGCTGCCCGAGCGGCATCGCGAGGATATCCGCACGGCACAGCTTATCGCCTGTCCGGGGTGCTATCCCACGGCTGTTCAGCTGGGATTCATGCCTTTGCTTGCGGCGGGGCTGGTTGATAATGATTCGCTGATAGCCAATGCGGTGTCCGGGGTGAGTGGTGCCGGCCGTCAGGGCAAGATTGATAACCTGTTGAGCGAAGTCAGCGACAGTTTCAAGGCCTACGGAGCCGCCGGGCACAGGCATCTGCCCGAGATTGAACAGGGGCTCGGCGACAGCGCCGGTGGCTCCGTCCGGCTCACTTTTGTGCCACATCTGGCGCCGATGATCCGCGGCATTCACGCTACGCTCTATGCAACGCTGAATCAGGCAGGGCGTGAGGCGGACCTGCAGCAGCTGTTCGAGACCTTTTATCAGCACGAACCCTTTGTCGATGTCCTGCCCTCCGGTCTGCTGCCCCAGACGCGTAGCGTCAGGGGCGCCAACACCTGCCAATTGGCGATCACCGTGCCTCTTGCGCGCGATACGGTGGTAGTAACCGCGGTTGAGGATAATCTGGTCAAAGGCGCTGCCGGGCAGGCCGTGCAGTGTATGAACCTGATGTTTTCCCTCGATGAGCGCAGCGGACTCGCGCATCCGGGGCTTCTGCCCTGATGGCCATGAATGCCTGTGCAGGGTGATGGCGGTGAGGTCGCACCGGCGCTATACTTGAGCAACTTACTTGGTTATATCGCGGTGTCCAAGGGCCGCACAACGAACGGGATAGCATGACTGTCGCAGAAGCCTTCGATCCAAACACCATCACGCTGTCTGACCGGGCAGTGAGCAAGGTGCGTGATCTGATCACCGAGGAAGAAAACCTTGACCTGAAGCTGCGCGTTTTTATCACGGGCGGCGGCTGTTCAGGTTTTCAGTACGGGTTCTCCTTCGACGAGGAGGCGGCTGAGGACGATACGATGATTGAGCGTGATGGTGTCACGGTGCTCGTCGACCCCATGAGTTTTCCCTATCTGGCGGGTTCCGAGGTGGACTACAGCGAGGGGATCGAAGGATCCCGCTTTATCATCAATAACCCCAACGCCACCACGACCTGCGGGTGCGGTGCGTCTTTTTCGGTCTAGTTT
>CAZGGN010000046.1:15348-18775 GCA_964525195.1 uncultured Congregibacter sp. | reverse complement strand
TGGGGCGCAGAATTGATCCAGCTCGCGCAGCGCCCGCAGGCTATCGAAACGCCCGCTACGGCTGAAACTCGCCTCCCCCAGCAGCGCGCCGATGGCATACACATCCCCCGCCTCGTTGACCTCCAGGTCGATGGCTGCGGTTTGGGCGAGGAAGGTTTCGAGGTTTGGCACGCGGCTAACGGTGGGCTATGCTGGGTTGCAGATTGCGAGGCATGATCTACCGATCAGGGGGGGATTGTCAAAAATCCCAAGCGACCATGGCATTGCCCCAGGGGCAACCCGTCGATCGAGCATCGGCCATAACCGGAGTAAGGATGGAAAACAACAACACCCCAGGCAGAGGCGGCATGCTGGATAGAAGGCTCTCTATAGCCCCCATGCTCGACTGGACCGACCGCCACTACCGGCTCTTCGCCCGCAAGATCAGCCGCCACACCCTGCTCTACAGCGAGATGGTCACCACCGGCGCGATCCTCCACGGTGACCAGGAGCGGCATCTGGGCTTTAGCGCTGAAGAGCACCCCATCGCCCTGCAACTGGGCGGCAGCGATCCCAATGAACTGGCCCAATGCGCCCGCATCGGTCAGCGTTGGGGCTACGACGAGATCAACCTCAACGTCGGCTGCCCCTCCGACAAGGTCCAATCCGGCATGTTTGGGGCCTGCCTGATGAAAAGCCCCAAGATTGTCGGCGACTGCCTCGCCGCCATGATCGACGCGACCGATCTGCCAGTCACCATCAAACACCGCATCGGCGTCGATGACCAGGATAGCTACCAGCAACTGGTGGATTTTGTGGGCAGCCTGGCCGAACGGGGCTGCGAGGTATTCATTGTTCACGCCCGCAAGGCCTGGCTCAAAGGTCTGTCGCCTAAAGAAAATCGGGAAGTGCCTCCACTCAACTACCCCTGGGTCTATCGACTCAAGGCGGAACTGCCCGCACTGACCATCGTGATCAACGGGGGCATCGACAATCTGGCCCAGAGTCGCGAGCATCTTGGCTCCGTCGATGGCGTTATGCTGGGCCGCAGCATTTATCACAATCCCTGGCTCCTCGCCGAAGTCGACCGGGAACTGTTTGGCGAGAACGCCGCTACCCTGTATCGTGAAAACGTCATCGAGCAGCTGTTGCCTTATGTGGAGCGTGAACTCGCGGCGGGGACCCGATTGAACCAGATCAGTCGACACCTCCTCGGGCTTTATCAGCAGGTCCCCGGGGCACGGCGATACCGGCGTCTTCTCAGTGAACAGGCGCATCGCCCGGGAGCCGGTGCCGACGTCCTTCTGGCCGCCGTGGCCGAGGTCACCCGGCGCGCGGCCTAAAGCAACCTCCAGACGGAGTCTTCATGAGCGACAAACTCTCTCAACTCAAAAGCATGACCGACGTTGTTGCGGACACGGGCGACATCGAAGCGATTCGCAGATTCACGCCCATGGATGCGACGACCAATCCTTCGCTGCTTCTCAAGGCCGCGGCTCTACCCCAGTACCAGTCGCTGCTGCAGGCCGCTAAAGCGCGCGCCAGCTCCGAAGGCGGCAGCCGGGCAGAGCAACTGGCCATCTGCTGTGATTACTTTGCGGTCGCCGTGGGCAAGGAGATTCTGTCAATCGTCCCCGGGCGGGTTTCCACCGAGGTGGATGCGCGGCAGTCCTTTGACACAGAGGCCTCCAAGGCCCGGGCACGGAGCCTCATCGCCCTCTATGAGGAATCCGGCATTGGCCGGGATCGTATCCTGATCAAAATCGCCTCCACCTGGGAAGGCATCCGCGCGGCACAGGAGCTGGAAAAAGAGGGCATTCAATGCAATCTGACGCTGCTGTTTGGCTTTGAACAGGCGCAGGCCTGCGCCGACGCCGGCGTGTTTCTGATCTCCCCCTTTGTCGGCCGCATTCTCGACTGGCACAAGGCGAACCGGGAGCTGAACATCCGCAGCGGGAAGGATGACCCCGGGGTGCAGTCGGTTGAGCGCATCTACAATTACTACAAGCAACATGACTACCCCACCGTCGTTATGGGAGCGAGTTTTCGCAACGTGGGCCAGATTGAAGCGCTGGCTGGCTGTGACCGGCTGACCATTAGCCCGACGCTCCTTGAAGAGCTCGCGAGCGATCACGATGAGCTGCCCCGACAGCTGTCGCCCGCGGGCGCACGGTCCACGGATCCGCAACAAGAGCTGACTGAAAGCCACTTCCGCCTGGGACTGAATGAAGATGCAATGGCGACGGAAAAGCTGGCGGAAGGCATCCGAAACTTTATCGCCGACCAGCAACGGCTCGAAAAACTGATTGAATCACTATGATAGCGACCTTAAAAAAACTCTTTACGGAGCCCGCAGGTGACCGCGAGCGCAGCGCTGACGAAACCCGGAGACTCGCAGCCGCCGCACTGCTGGTCGAAGTCGCCCGGGCTGACTTCAAGCAGGATGCTGATGAGGAAGCCGCGATGCTGGAATTGCTCAGCGCCAGCCTCAAGCTGGAACGAGCAACGGTCGCCGCATTGATGGCCGACGCCAGCCTTGCCGTAGATCACGCGACGTCCCTCTACGAATTCACCCGACTGGTAAATGATCACTACAGCTACGATGAAAAATACGCCCTCGTCGGCGCCATGTGGCAGGTCGCCTACGCGGATAAATCACTGAACAAGTACGAAGAGCACCTGATACGCCGCGTCGCGGAACTGATCTATCTCACGCACGATGATTTTATCCGGGGCAAACTGGCTGCGAGGACAACCGCCGGCGACGTGCATATCGACCCGGCCAGCTAGATCGCCCGCGCTACAATCCCTCACGTCCCCTTTGAAAGGAGACCAACGGGCGTCAATGCACCTCGAGGGAGGCGACCAGCTCGCTAAAACGGGCCCTGTTTTCCGGCGAGACGTCCATCAGCACGCGATGCGCCTCAAGAACTCTGGCCCGCACATCGTCTTCGGTACCGGGAATCATCGGGATGCTTTGGTTGCAGCCGGTCGCACAGCAGGTCTTCTCATACATTTCGAATAGTCGGTCCAGCCCCATCGTCTGGAGCAGCCGATTTATTCCTGCGTCACAGCAAAATACCGCTGGCCGGAAACCGAAGCGTTTATGCACCGAAATAGCGAGCTTTGCGAGCTGCCCCAGCGTCGTACTGTCGATACCCTCGGCATCGCAGAGATCGACCGACACACTCTTGAAGCCAGGGTCATTGAGCATGCTTTCTATGTAATCTTCTATCGAAGCGCAGAGCGTCAGACGCACATCTCCGACCAGACGGAGGACGTAGGCACCACTCTTTTGCGCTGCCAGCACCTGTCCTTCACGCATCGTCGGCTCGCTTACTGATAAACAGGGCCGCGATATCATCCGGGGCGGTCTCCGCACTATCCAGTCCCAGACGGGATACAAGCTCTTCCGGTGTGTCGGCGGTTTTGGAAAAGACATCGAGAA
>CAZGGN010000046.1:9235-15312 GCA_964525195.1 uncultured Congregibacter sp. | reverse complement strand
CGGCATCCGATACCAGAACCGGCAGCGGCAGATGGCCCGCGACGCTGTAACGCAGGCTGTTGTCGAGCTGGTCCAGGACGCCGACCATCATCGTGGCGTACTTCCCGACATCCAGCTCAAGGAGCTCCCGATTCGCGAGCTCCAGCATAGCAACCGGTGCCAGAATCGTACTGTCACTGCGCCGAAGGTAGTCCGATCGCTTCCGCGCAAAGAGGTTTTTGAGCAGCACCGTGGCGAAGGCGGAGGAACTGCCATGACCGGAAACATCGGCCATGAAAAACACCACATAGTGATCGTCTACGGTGAAGTAATCAGTGAAGTCTCCGCTGAGGTACAGCGAGGGAATAATTGTGTGGCTGAACATATAGTTGCCCACCACCATAGGCGAGGTGGGGAGCATACGCATCTGCACCTGACGCCCGGCCTGCTGATCTTTTTTGAGCACCCGCACCGTGTTTCTGAGTTCACGGTTGGTTGCCTCCAGCGCCTCGCGAGAGCGCCCTAGCTCCCGGGCCATGGCGCGCAGCCGCACACAGCGCTCCATAGAGGCAAACAGCGCCTCGCTGTCCCCGACGGGCATCGCAAAGAAATCGTTGGCCCCCAGCTGCAGCGCCCGCATCATTCCTGCGGACCGGGACTCATTACTGAACATCATCACCGGGACCTGCACGTTCAGTTCGCGAAGACTACTGCCCTCCGCCTGCCACGCTTCGGGAGTCGCATTCACGTCGCACAGCAGCACATCCCAGTCGCTGGAATCATCGAAATTCGAGGTAGAGGCGTCGCTTGAACTGGCTACGGAGGTGGTGAAGCCGGCAGATGCCGCCAAGGCCGCTAGCTCGCTGGCGCGATCCGAGTCATTGTCAATGACCAGTACCTTACCACTGTAGGCCATCCCTGTACGCTTCATTAAAAAGGTCGCTAAACCCTACGCCTGAGCCAACAGGCAGGCAACTCGGGTTGAGCGCTTTGAGGAAGATTTCACAGTTTTGCTCTCAGGCATTCGCCAAAGTACCCCGGGGATACTCACAGGCGACCATCCCAGGGATCTTTTTCCCGCGGATCCTTGTCCTGTATCCCGTCGCCCTCCAGGGGCTCCTGCTCCCAGGAATCACCGCCCCAGGGGTCGCCCTCGCCAGCCTCATCCTCCCAGGCGTCCTCAAAGTCAGAGAAATCATCAACGATTTCACCATCATTCACAAAGGCGGAGCGCTGCTGAAGGTAGGCATCACGAACAAAAATATAGCGATCACCGGAAATCAGCTCATCGGACTCGAGCAGGCGAGCCCGACCATGGACAAGCTCAAGCCCCCAGATGGAGTTACGCAGGGCCCGGCTATCGAGATACGGTGGCACGGAGAGGCTGAAGGTATCCACCAGCGTCGCGGTACCGCTGCGGAAGGTTCTCGGCCCGAAGAGCGGAAGCATCAGATAGGGACCCTCGGGAACCCCCCACAGCGCCAGGGTCTGCCCGAAATCCGTGCGGTAAGGCCGAATCCCCAGCGGTGTTGCCACATCAAACAGACCGACAACCCCCAGAGTGGAGTTCACCATAAAGCGACTGCCGCTTTGCGCAGCCCCCTCCCAGCGCCATTGCAGGACCGCGTTGAGCGCACTGGTCACGTCGTAGAGGTTCGCGAAAAAATTGCTTACGCCACGCTGCGCAGCGGCAGGCATGACGTAATCGTAGCCCTTGGCCAGCGGCCGCAATGCATAGCGATCAAGGTTATCATTCAGGACAAAAATCGGTCGGTTGATGGACTCCAGCGGATCCTGGGAGGCGTTGAGCTCAGACGCCGAAAAAACACCCAGAAGCAGCGCCGCAAACATCACTCTCAGGCTCACAACCGCAGCCCGCCACCCGATAACGGACAAGCGGATTCCGCTCGGAGAGGCTGACTGGGTGCCTCGCGCCAACGCGAATGCTGCTGTGTTGTTGCTTGCTGCTCTCATGGTCTCTTGTCAGGACACTGCACTGGAATTACGGGAGATCGACCCCGGGATCACCCGATGCTCGCCAAACTATACGGCAAAGCGCGAAAGAGCGATTATTCCCCTGGCATCGATTCATGTCGATGGCCACTATCTGTGTAAAGTAGACGTTCAGGACGGCACCTGATTCCCTCTGCCTGTAGGACTGCCCAAAGCGCACTTGGTTTCGCTCCGCGCCACGCAATAGTGATAAATAGTTACACTTCCTCAGGCGCACGCCCGCCGCTCAGTGCGTGCCAGGCTTTGACCTTGTCCCACTGCGCGCGTAGCCGCTTGACTGATACCGGCCGGGAGGTCCCCAGATGCTGCGCAAAGAGTGACACGCGCAACTCCTGCAGCATCTGCTGGTAGAGGCGCACTGAAGGCGACAGCTGCGCCGCCCCCGGTACCTGGCTCAGAAGCTCAGACAGGGGAGATTCCAGCGCGGCAAGCGTTGCCTGATGTTCCTGATCGCGACGGTAGTTGGCCGCGAGCCTCTCGGCCCGAATCAGCATCGCCCTGGCATAGCGCGGGTAGTGCCGCATCTGCTCCAGCGATTGCGCAAACAGGACGCCATCTCTCAGCAACTCCCGGCGCTGCCTGAGGAGATCCCGGGCAGCCTCCGGATAACTGGCACCGTAGGTCTGCATCTGCTGCACGCACTCGACCATCGCCTGCAGCGTAGCGCGCAAATGCACTTCAAGCTCATTCGCTACGCCCACCGCGGTTTTTGCCAGCTGCTGGCTCGCGGCCTGAAACTGAGGCTGGGAGCGACACTGCCCCTCCTCGATACCGGCAGCCCCAAGCGCCAGCAGAGGAAGCACATCGTCGAGCAGTTCGTCTCGCGGCAGGTCCAGCGCCGCAAACAGCAGCATCGTGGCATTGTCCTTGAGAAACCGCTTGCGCAAATCACGAAACAGCGGCTTGTTGTCGAGAATCAGCAGACGAGCAAGACCGCGACGCTGCGCCAGATAGGCCTCCGCGGGATAATCGAAGAGCACGATTTCCACGCTCTCGGCGCAATCCGACAACGCCGGATAGGACAGAATATCGATCCCCGCCTGACGGAACTGATAGTCCCTGGGGAGCTGGCCGAAGTCCCAGCGGGTGATCCCACGGCGCGCCGGCGAGTTGCTGTCGACGGTGGCGAGCTGCTCACGGTTGGCCTCCTGAAAACGGCTGATCAGTGCCTCAACGTCGCGCCCCTGCGCGAGCAACTTACCCTTCTCATCCACAACCCGCAGATTCATGCGGTAGTAGTCATCCAGCTCTGCATCCGCAAAATCAGCGGCGCTGACCCGCGGACCACCGAGGGATAGCAGGGCTTTGGCGAGCGCCTCATTCAGCGATGTATCGTCCGGGGTCATGGTCAGGAGCGCCCGGTCGACCCAATCCGGGACTGGCACGAGCTGCTTGCGCAGGGTTTTGGGCAGACCCTTGAGCAGCGCGACACACTTTTCGCGCAGTATGCCGGGCACCAGCCACTGCAAGCGAAATCGCGGGAGGCGGTTTAACAGCGCCACGGGTACCGTGATTGACACCCCGTCAGCCTCCTTACCGGGCGAAAACTGGTAGCTCAGGCGATAGCTCTGCCCGTCCCAATCAAGACGATCGGGAAACGCTTCGGTCAGCGCGCCGGGATCTCGCGTGAGCAGCTGCTCGCGGCGCAGTTTGAGTGCCTCGCCATGAGCGGCATCTTCTTTTATCCAGCTATCCAGTGCCGTCGCATTGGTGATTCGGTCCGGAAGCAACTCGTTATAGAAGCGAAACAACACCTCCTCATCCACCAGTAAGTCGCGCCGCCGCGCGCGGGACTCAAGGTCTTCGACCTCACGCTGGAGACGCAGGTTGTGCTTGAGAAAAGCCGGTGGGCGAGACCAGCGCCCCGCCACCAGCCCCTCCCGAATCAGGAGTTCACGGGAGGCGACCGGATCGATTTTCGCGTAGTGCACCGCAACGCGATCACTAATGGTGAGACCGAACAGGGTGCTGCGCCGCCAGGCTACGGCGCGGCCCTGCTCTCGCTCCCAGCGCGGCTCGTAGTACTGATGCTTGAGTAGCGCGGGATTGGCGCTGAGCAGCCAGTCCGGCTCTATCGCGGCCGCGGTGCGTGCATAGACCCGCTGGGTTTCCACGATTTCGCCGGCCACCAGCCACTTGGGCGGTTTGCGATACAGCGCAGAGCCGGGAAACAAATGCAGCTTGCGGTTACGTGCGGCAAAGTATTCGCGCCGCTCGTCCTGCTGCGCGATATTGCCCAGCAGGCCGGTCAGCAAGGCCCGATGAATGCCCGCGTAATCCAGTTCCTGCGCCAGTTCCAGACCGGGCTTCAGCCCCTGGCTGCGACAGGCAATGCTGAGCTGGCGGTGCACATCGCGCCACTCGCGCATGCGCAACCAGGACAGATAGTCGCGTTTGCAGAGTTTGCGCAGCTGGTTCTCGCTCAGAGCCTGACGCTGCTCTTCGTAGTAGCGCCAGAGATTGAGCAAGCCCATAAAGTCCGAGCGCGGATCACGAAAGCGCGCATGGGCCTGATCGGCCTGGGTTTGGCGATCGGCGGGCCGCTCCCGGGGATCCTGGATTGACAGGGCGCTGGCCAGCACCAGAAGCTCCGGCAGCACCGAAAATTGCTGTGCAGCCAGAACCATTCGGGACAAGCCCGGGTCGATCGGAAAAGCCGCCATGCGCCTTCCCGAACGCGTCAGACGCAGGCGCTGATCGACCGCCCCCAGTTCGTCGAGAAGACGGTAACCGTCGCGGATCAGACGCGGATCCGGGGGCTCGATAAAGGGAAACTGCTCGACATCACCCAGCCCCAGATGCAGCATCTGCAGCACCACGGCAGCAAGGTTGCTGCGTTTGATTTCGGGGTCCGTAAACTCCGGCCGACTGAGGTAGTCCTCTTCCGAATACAGTCGCAGGCAAACCCCGGGGCCCACCCGCCCACAGCGCCCCCGGCGCTGATCAGCGCTCGCTCGTGAAACGGGCTCAATGGGCAGTCGCTGTACCCTCGTGCGATAGGAGTAGCGACTGATACGCGCCTCCCCGGGATCGATCACAAACCGTATCCCGGGTACGGTCACCGAGGTTTCGGCGACGTTGGTTGATAAGACCACCCGCAGTCCGCGGGACTTGCTGCGACCAAACACACGGGCCTGCTCGGCCTGACTGAGGCGCGCGTAAAGCGGCAATACATCCAGGCCCTGGCTCCCGCGCAGCTGCCTTGCCACATCGCGAATATCACGCTCGCCGGAGAGGAACACCAGCATGTCACCTGGCTCCCCGTGGACGCCCTCCTGAACCTCCCGCACGACATGTGCAACCTGGGCGGGAAGATCCTCGCCTTCACTGCTGGCCCGAGGCAAATAGTGTGTGGTCACCGGAAAGCTGCGCCCGGAAACCTCAATAATCGGCGCGCCGTCAAAGTGTTCCGAGAAACGCTGCACATCAATCGTAGCGCTGGTTATCAGCAGCTTAAGATCCGGTCGGCGCGGCAACAGTCGCTTGAGGTAGCCGAGGATAAAATCAATATTCAGGCTGCGTTCGTGGGCCTCATCGATAATCAGCGTGTCGTACTGGCGCAAATCGCGATCGCGCTGCATTTCATTCAGGAGAATCCCGTCGGTCATGAGCTTGACCGCGGTTCGCTCACCGACCTGCTCGGTAAAGCGCACCTGATAGCCAATCAAATCCCCGAGCGGGAGACCCACCTCCTCCGCGATCCGCTGCGCCACCGTGCGCGCGGCAAGACGTCGCGGCTGCGTATGGCCAATCCGCTGCTGCCGACCCCGTCCCAGCTCGAGGCAGATCTTGGGCAACTGCGTCGTTTTGCCCGAGCCGGTCTCGCCGGCGACAATCACGACCTGATGCTCGCTCAGCGCGCGGCTTATCGCCTCGCGATGCTCGGCAACCGGCAGGTCCGCCGGATAGCTCAGAACCGGTATGTCGCGCAGCGTCGGGAGGGCGCTCGTCGTCATAGCAAGCTTGCTCTGAAACAGCCTGCGCTGCACGATACCCCGGCGGACGCAAAGCGGCCCCGGCTCGCCCTGAACCCGGGAGAGAGCCCCACGATTGGGAGAGAGTCTTGGAGAATACGATCAGCTACA
>CAZGGN010000046.1:398-9225 GCA_964525195.1 uncultured Congregibacter sp. | reverse complement strand
GATGCTGACCGGCGATGATATCGATAGCTTCGCAAAAGCCAGCGGCGACCATAACCCGCTGCATCTGGACGCAGAATTTGCCCGGGCCGCCGGCTATCCGGACCGGATCGCTCACGGGATGCTTCTCGCCAGCTGGGTCTCCGCCGCACTGGCGCACAGCCTGCCCGGCGCGGGCACTGTTTACCTGCGTCAAAACCTTGAGTTTCGCCAGGCGGCGCTGCCCGGCGACAAGCTGAGCATCCGCCTCAGCGTGAGCGAGAAAAAACGGCGCGGGCGGGTCATTCTGGACTGTCGGGTATGCCATGAGGATGGTCGTGACCTGCTACGCGGGACGGCCGAGGTCATCGCTCCAGCCTCGTCCGGCAGCTAAGCGGCTGATGCGTCAGCCGGTCGTGCTGCCGCTCTCCGGAGGAAGGTCTTCCTCAAACTGCAGGTGATCCAGATACATCAGTTGCAGCAGCACCCTGGGTTCCCCGCGAAAAGAGTCTGCTCCCAGCACCAGCATGCTCGGTTTGCCGTCCTCCACGGTGACCGCATTTATCCCGAACATTACCGAGTCGGGGTTCTTTTCGTTGCGATAGACCCTGAGTTGATCGGGCGCGCTGCGCAGCGCATTGGCGATGTTACTCAGCAGATGGGTCACGCCAATGCGGAAATTGCCGTAGGTCAGCTTGCCACGATAGCGCTCGCTGTTCAGTGCCAGATCAAAGCGCACCAGTGACTCATCCTCCATCTGAAGGTGCGTCAGCGCCACGATTTTCCCTTCCATCAGATCCCGGTAGGTACCTTTCGCCTTCGTCCGCTCCGCCTCAAGCAGCGACTTGTGTAACAGATTGACGACAATCGTTAAAAACTTATCCGTAGGCAGGCTTTTGTTGGTAGTGCTCTGTTGCATATGGATTCCGCGGAGGTTGTCAGACAGCCGGAGAAGTCTACCGATTGACTCAAGCGCATGCCAGCGCTACCGCCGCAGGAACAATCCCTGATAGTCGAAGCTTCAGGCGCCAGTTTGTTATGCTCCGCTTTTACTTCAGGAGCTTGGCCTGTGAGCGGCGCGCCCCCATTTCGATCCTTCCCCCGGGGCAGCCTCGGCGAGACCTGGCGCCGGCGTGGAACGGTCGTCGCTTTGGCTACGCTCTGGCTGTTTGCAGGTACCCCGGTCGCCAGTGCATCGGCACAGGACGCCGATACTGCGGCCATGCGCAACAACGAGGTCGAGCGTCTGCGCCAGCTATTGCAGCGCTATCACAAAGAGAGTGGCGGCACAGCGCCGTCCCCTGCCAGTTCATCCTCTGCAAGCGAGCGTCCAGCCGATACCAGCCAGCGTGACCTCGATGAGCGACTGGCGCAGGGCTTTTCCACCGACAAGCTGATTCTCCGGGCAGATGAACTCCCCCTCCTAATCAGCGTCGTAGAAGCTCGCCTGAACAGGGATCTGACCGAAGAACGGCGCAACGACCTGCCGCTGATCGGGTCGCTGCAGACGCGCAGACGCGGCTCGCTGGTCGGCAGCCACAGCTACAACCTCACACACATCGGCCAGTATCAGTTTGTCAGCCGTCTGGATCTCACAGCGGGCACCAATACGCTGACCGTGGTCGATCGCCAGTGGACCGTCAAGCTACCGGAGACCGACGCCGATCCGAGCTATCTGATGTTTCTTTATGCAGCACCGCTGGATAACTGGGAATTGCATCTGATTCCCGCCGCGGCGGTAGACAACACAAAGGATAAACTGCCCGCGTGGCTGACGGCATTTACGGCCAGCCGTCCGGCGCCATGATTCGGGCACAGGGACCATTTGGGGCTCTGGATACTGCGGATCTGCGCTGGTCAGAGCGCGATGAACCGCGCTCCACGACCTACGACGACTGCTATTTCAGCGCTGAGAACGGTCTGGCGGAAACCCGCCATGTATTCATCGATGGCAGCAAGCTCCGACAGCGCTTTGCCCAGCACGGGCGCGACCACTTCACCATCGCAGAGCTTGGCTTTGGAACCGGACTGAACTTTCTGCAGACATGGAGAACCTTCCGCGAGTGTGCCCCGGAAGGGCTCAGGCTGCAGTACTGGAGCGTCGACAAGCAGCCCCTGCAGCGCGATGCGATGCGCCGGGCGTTGGCGCGCTGGTCCGAAATGGGCGAGAGTGCGGAGGCCCTTCTGGCCGCCTATCCCCCGCCCCTGCCGGGCATCCATCGACGCTTTTTCGATGAAGGCCGCGTGATTCTTGACCTCGTCTGGGCCGAGGCGAGGGACGCCCTGGAGGACCTGGTCAGCTTCGACAGCCCTTTGGTAGACGCCTGGTATCTGGATGGCTTCGCTCCGTCGCGCAACGATGCCATGTGGACACCCGAATTACTCCGGTCGATAGCGTGCACGAGTCGCGACGGGGCCAGTGTGGCTACCTACAGCGCAGCGGGCTCAGTGCGCCGGGGCCTGAGCAGCGCGGGCTTTAACATCAGCAAACAGCCGGGCTTTGGCAACAAGCGCGAGTGTCTTCGCGGCACGCTGGATAGCGCCGCGCGGCCCGCCCCCCTGCAAGCATCGCTTACGCCCTGGGATCTCTGGGAGGAGCGTGGCGCGCGTCCGGTCGTCGACGCGTTGGTCATTGGCGCCGGACTGGCCGGAGCGCATGCCGCCGCCGCGCTGGCGCGACGCGGCGCGCGGGTCACGGTGCTCGATGCGGGGGCCTGTGCCGGCCGCGGTTCGGGCAATGCCCAGGGGGTTCTTTTTACCCGACTGTCACACGAACGCTCCTTACTCAGCGACTTTTCGCTGCTGGCGTTTCTGCATGCGCGGGACTGCTACCGACAACTGTTCGCCGCCGGAAAACTGCGGGAAACGCTGGACGGCAGTCTGAGCGGTTGTGTGCATACGGAAGCGCCCCGCGGTGATTTTCTGGCACTGGCCAACGCGCTTGAAGGACTGGAGGAAATCGCCGAGCTGCGCGATGCGCAGGGGGTAGACGCACTGCTGGGTGTCGCCACGGGTGCCCCGGGGTTCTGGCAGCCCGGCTCCGGCTGGCTATCACCGCCCGCGGTGTGCCGGGCACTCCTTGAACACGACAATATACGTCTCCTTGAGCACTGTGGCCCCCTTGAGCTTGCGCAACAGCCCGGCCAGTCCTGGAAAGCGCTGAACCTCAGCGGGCAGACTCTGGCCAGCGCAGAGGTGGCCGTTATCGCCGCCGGCACAGATGGCCGCAAGCTGACACAACTGCGCGATCTGCCTCTGCGCGTTGTCCGCGGGCAAACCACACAGATACCGGCTCCCGGAGACCAACCTCTGCAGGCAACGTTTTGCCACCGCGGCTACATTGCGCCGACGGGCAACGGCGAGCATTGCATCGGAGCGACCTTTGCCCCGGGGGACGAGAGTCTTGAACTCCGCGATGAGGACCATCGCGCCAATCTGGAGGCACTGGCCCTGGCGCTTCCCGGCTGGCGCGACCACCTCGACACGCTGTCCCCGTCGCAGCTCAGCGGACGCGCGGAACTGCGCTGCGTCTCCCCCGACTACCTGCCCCTTGCGGGCCCGGTACCGCAGAACGAGGCGTTTCTCGAACGCTTCAGTGCACTGCAATGGGATGCAAAACAGCACATCGCGGCGCGCGGCGCGTACTGGCCCGGCCTGTACCTGAGCACCGCGCATGGATCCCGGGGCCTGAGCTACGCCGCTCTGTGTGCAGAGCTCGTCGCGAGCCAGGTTTATGGCGAGGCGATACCCCTGAGCCGGCAATTGCAACGGGCCCTCTCGCCCGCCCGATTCCTTATCCGCGACCTCATCAGAGGTAAGTCGCAACCCAGATCGAGGTCCGCATGAACATCCATAGCCGACGACGCCCTGGCCTGCTCCATCTCATCACGTTGCTTGTGTTTGCCCTGGGCGCAGGCACCTCCGGCAGCGCCGAAATCCCGGTCTATAGCTATAAGGTGATCGAAAAGATAGCGCAGCCCCGTGAGAATTTTGTTCAGGGCCTCCAGATCGTCGGAGACACGCTCTACATAGGCACGGGCATGTACGGCGCCTCAAAGCTGCGGGAGTACGCTTTTCCCAGCATGCGCCTGCGACAGGAAACGCAGCTGCCCGACGAACTCTTCGGCGAAGGAGTTACCCGGCTCGGGGACAGCCTCTATCAACTGACCTGGCGCGCGGGACTGCTGCTTGAATACAACGCAGCCTCACTGGCTCTCGTCCGGCGCCAGGCTATAGCAACCCAGGGCTGGGGGATCACCCACAACGGAAGTGAACTCATCTACAGTGACGGCAGTCACCAGCTGTATTTCCTCGACCCCGACACCCTGTCCCGCCAGCGCACGCTGGAAGTGACCCTGAATGGTCGCCCACTTCCGCGACTCAACGAGCTGGAATGGATCGAAGGGGAAATTTGGGCGAATGTCTGGCAGGCCAATCAATTGGTGCGTATCGATCCGGACAGCGGCATGGTGCTGGCGATTGTGGACTTGCGGGGCCTCCTGAATCCCACCGAGCGCCAGCCGGACACAGACGTACTCAACGGCATTGCCTGGGACAGCGCAAAACGCGCACTCTGGGTCACCGGCAAACGCTGGCCCTGGCTGTTTCACATTGAGCTCAGCCAGGCGCCGCCTCGGGAGCAAAAACCGCCGGCACAGGCGAAGGGTCGCTAGCACGGTGCCCGCGGTCAGAGAGTAAACCGGGCAATTCGCGTTAGAATGTCACTTTTTCCTCAATGGTACCCACATGAACAGCCCTTCCAATCTGCCGGTCGCACACGAGAGCTTCATACCCCTGCGCCAGGAGCGTATTGATGCACTGAACCTGCGCATCGAACAATTCGAGCATCGAGACACCGGCGCGATTCACTACCACCTTGCCGCGGACAACAATGAAAACGTTTTTCTCGTTGCCCTTCGAACTGTGCCCGAGGACTCCACGGGCGTGGCCCATATTCTTGAGCACACGGCCTTGTGCGGAAGCGAACACTATCCCGTACGCGACCCGTTTTTCATGATGCTCCGGCGCTCCCTGAATACCTTCATGAACGCTTTTACCAGTTCGGACTGGACCGCCTACCCCTTTGCCAGCCAGAACCGAAAAGACTTCAGAAATCTGCTGAACGTGTACCTCGACGCGGTGTTTTTTTCCAAGCTCGACCCGCTGGACTTTGCCCAGGAGGGTCATCGGATCGAGTTTGCCGAGCCGGACAACAGCGACAGCGAACTGCTCTTCAAGGGCGTAGTGTTCAATGAAATGAAAGGCGCAATGAGCTCCGTAAGCTCAACGCTCTGGCAAACGCTTTGCCATCATTTATTCCCCACCAGCACCTATCACTACAACTCCGGAGGTGAGCCCGAGCACATCCCCGATCTGAGCTACGAGCAGCTCCAGGCTTTTTATAAAAGCCATTACCACCCCAGCAACGCAACCTTTATGACCTTCGGTGATATTCCCGCGGCAGAGCATCAGGCCGTCTTTCACGAACAGGCGCTGAAACATTTTTCGCGGCTGGAGGAGCGCATTGTCGTGGCGAAGGAGCAGCGCTACACGGAGCCACTGCGTGTGGAAGAGCGCTACGCCTACGACGAGGAAGGGAGCTGTGACAGGCGTACGCACATTGTCATGGGCTGGCTTCTCGGGGAGAGCACCGACCTGCACGATATGCTTGAAGCGCAACTCCTCTCCAGCGTGCTGCTCGAAAACAGCGCCTCCCCCCTGCAGCAGGCGCTGGAAACGACAGAACTTGGAAACGCACCGTCGCCGCTTTGCGGACTTGAGGATTCGCTCCGGGAACTGGTCTTCTGCTGTGGAATCGAAGGCAGCGAGGCCGCACACCGGGACGCCCTGGAAGCCCTGGTGCTGGGCGTCATTGACGACGTCGCCGCGCAGGGCATCGCCGAAGAGCAACTCGAAGCCGTGCTGCATCAGCTGGAATTGCACCAGCGTGAAGTCAGCGGCGACGGTATGCCCTACGGTCTGAACCTGATTCTCCAGGCGCTGGGACCTGCGACTCACTACGCGGATCCCATCCCCGCCATGGATCTGGAGCCGGTGATCGCGCAGCTGCGTCGCGAGATCAAAAATCCCGACTATATCCGGGGTCTGGCTCACCGGCTGCTAATCGACAATCCCCATCGGGTCACCCTGGTGATGACACCGGACACGCAGCTATCTGAAGCGCGCCTCGAAAAAGAGCGCGAGCGGCTCGCAGCCATCAAAGCCGCGATGAATGAGGAGGATCGCCAGGCGGTCGTGGCCCAGAGCGCCGCACTGCTCAAGCGTCAGGCCCAGGAAGACGATCCTGAAATCCTGCCCAAAGTAACGCTGGCTGATGTGCCAGTCAGCCTGCCCAAACTCAGCTACCGCGAAGCGCAGATTGGACGACTCCCGGTTACGATGTACGAACAGGGCACTAATGGGCTGGTCTACCAGCAACTCAGCTGCACGATCCCCAATCTCAGCGCCGAGGAAATTAACATTCTGCCCCACGTTACCGGGATGGCCGCAGAACTGGGCCTGGGTGACTCCGATTACCTCAGCACGCAGCATCGCCAGTCGTCCAACGTCGGCTCCATTAATTTATTCAGCTCCATGCGCGGCAGCATCGTGGATGAGCAGGTGTCTCAGGCAAGTCTCGTACTGTCATCCAAGGCACTGGCGCGAAAGACTGCGGAACAATCGGAGCTCATGCGGGATACGCTGCTAACGCTGCGCTTTGACGAGTTGCCGCGGATCCGGGATCTGGTGGCGCAGCAGCGCTCGCGACGGGAGCAGTCCATTACGGGCCACGGCCACAGCCTCGCAATGTACGCGGCGACGGCAGGAATGAGCCCGCTGGCACGCCTCCATCATCAACTCTCGGGCATGCAGGGAATTTCCGCGCTACGCAAGCTTGATGACTCTCTGGCGGACCCCGAGGCACTGGAAAATTTTGCGCAGGCGCTGGCCGGGGTTTACGACAAACTTCGCCAGTCCGACTGGGAAGCACTCATCATCGCCGAACCGGGGAGTGCCGAGACGCTGGCCAGGCAGGCTGCCAGCCTCTGGGAAGCCCTCCCCGCTCAGGCGGTGGAAACCCTCAGCCTGCCCTCTTTGCGTGAGGCGCGACGCGAGTGTTGGCTGGTTAACACACAGGTCAGCTTCTGCGCCAAAGCCTATCCCACCGTGCCCAGCGGCCACGCGGATGCCGCGGCCCTCACCGTGCTGGGGGGCTATCTGCGCAATGGTTTCCTGCATCGCGCTATCCGGGAACAGGGTGGGGCCTACGGCGGCGGCGCCAGCCACGACGCAAGCATCGCGGCGTTCCGTTTTTACTCCTATCGGGATCCACGCATCGCGGGCACTCTGGCGGACTTTGACGCCAGCATCCAGTGGATGGCCGGCACCGATCACAGCGCATCGGGGCTTGAAGAGGCGATTCTGGGTGTGATCGGCAATCTGGATAAACCGGGGTCCCCCGCAGGCGAAGCGAAACAGGATTTCCACAACCGACGCTTCGGTCGCGACCACGAGCAGCGGATGGCCTTCAGGCAAGCCATACTCGCGGTCACCCTGGACGACCTGAAACGCGTCGCCGCCCAGTACCTCCAGCCCGAGCGGGCGTCGATTGCCGTAATCACCGGGAACGGAGCCTATCGCAAAGACCAGGCCATACTGGAGCCGTTAAATTTGCAGATGCGTGAACTCTAGGGCGGGACCCTGAAACTGGCGGGCAGCATTCGAATCCGCTGCTCGGGCAGCCTGAAGTCCTCGCCGCTTTTGGCCTCGCTGCTTTTGGCCTCGCCGAGTCCTGAGCCCACAATCAGAACTCGGCCGCGCTGCCCGGCCGGGCCCGACGCGAACAGCCCTAGAAACTCAGACTCACCCAAGCGACGATTCCCCCAACTGGGGTCTGCGAGTAAAAACGTGGTCCCTGATTCAACTCGCCGCAGCACACTAAAATGAGCCCGGCCGCCGGTATTCAGAGCCACAATCACCGGCTGGCTTAGCTTCTTCAGATCGCGGTGATCCAGACTGATGCCCAGTGTCGGAAAACCCCGCATCCTGGCCAGTTGCTCGAGGTCGGCAAAGGACACACCCATATCTTCGACCACGGCCGTATCATCCGCAGTTCGAGCCTCAAGAAACTCTGCCAACAGCGCCGCCTCGCTGACCGCGTCACCGTAGTAATGCGTGAGGATCGTGGCCAGCGCAGCAATGCCACAGCTAAAATCCTGAGACTGCCTCACTACACCTGCATCGCGAAGACTGATCCAGGTTTCAAAGGCCTGAGCAGGAATCGCCGCGCTGACAGCGGCCAGGCCCAGCAAAAGGCCGGCGAAGTAGCCCCTGGCTAAAACGCCGGGGGCTCGTAGCCGTCCCCGATCAGGCCCTCGCGGCGCATGGCCGCCAGAATGCTCCGGCGAGCGACTCCGTGTAAAAAAACGAACACCAGTGCGCAGGCTGCTCCCGCCAGGCCGATGGCCCGCCAGGGTACGTAGCTGAGTTCGAGAGAGATCGCTCCCGCAAAGATCAACAAAGGCAGGAGGGGCAGTAGATGCGTCAGAAAGAAACGGTTGTAGCGACGGGAATACTCCGAATCGCACACATTTTTTTGCAGCGCTGGATCTCGGCTCATGAGCTTCCCTCTGTCGGCGGCAGGCTAGCATCGCAAATTTACCGGGGAGACGCAGGTCCCTGCGCCTCCCCTCCCTTTTTTATTCAGCGTGGAAACGGCGTCGCCAGAGTACAGTTGGGGCAGGACCCGGCAGCTGAGATCGTCGGGACGTAGGTCCCCCAGAAAAAACTGGCGATACTGACATCCAGAGCCGCGACCCCGATAATCCAGGGCCAGAGTTCCCCACGGGTC
>CAZGGN010000046.1:0-388 GCA_964525195.1 uncultured Congregibacter sp. | reverse complement strand
TGCCGCAGCGTCAAGATTCACTACCGCCTCCTCCGGCCCGTAAGTGAAGGCATTGGCAAGCAACTGCCTCTCTGCCTTACTAAAGCCACCCGAACCCGGCAGCGCGGGTTCTTGTGCAGAACTACCCTGCGATACCAGCAGACCAACCGCCAGGATTGCAAGACTCTTTTTCAGTTGATTCATCATCATTAGGCTCCTTTTCACTCATTCACTTTGCTTGGACTTCCCCACCACTAAAACTGATAAAACCACTGCAAATTAGCGCCGGCGCCGGATTGATTGGATAGGTCGGCGTTAACGAAGAGCGTATGGCGTTGAGTGACCGCGTAGCCAAGGCCCAACAGCACTCCGACCCGGCCCAACCAGCCGGGCAATACGTCGACGGCAA
>CAZGGN010000045.1:15065-19071 GCA_964525195.1 uncultured Congregibacter sp. | reverse complement strand
TGCCGGGCGTCGTTCTACCCGTGCTGGCATGCCGGCCAGAAGCTCGTAGCCGATGGTATCTGCATAACGGGCGATTTCGTCGACGCCCGGGTCAGATCCCCAGAGTATTGCCCGCGAGCCGATACGAACGCCCGGATGATCGGTAACGTCGACGGTAATCATGTCCATAGAGACACGACCCGCCAGCGGCAATCGCTGTCCGTCTATGAGTACCGGTGTCCCGTCGGGTGCGTGGCGCGGGTAACCGTCGCCATAGCCCGCGGCCAGCGTTGCAATCCGTGAGTCCCGCTGAGCCCGCCAGCGTCCGCCGTAGCCGACCGCTTCGCCGGCGGGGATCTCATGCAGGCTGATCACTTCGGTACTCAGCTCCATGACGGGTTTGAGATCAAGCTCCCCGGGATCGCGATTCTCGAGGGGCGAGCCGCCGTAGAGCATATAGCCGGGTCTGACCCAGTCCCGGTGGCTCGCGGGAGCGCGGATGATTGCCGCGGAGTTTGCCGTGCTCTGCCCGATCACTTCATCCCTGAGCGTTTCGTCAAACAGGCGCAGCTGCTCATCACAGGGGTGTTCGCCGGGCTTGTCTGCATTGGCGAAGTGCGTGCAGGCAACGAGGCCGGCATTTACCCGCTTACAATCCTTGAGACGCCGGAGCGCGGACCCGGCCAGATCCGGTGCGAAGCCCAGGCGATGCATGCCCGTATCGATTTTCAGCCAGCAGTCGATCGGCTCCCCGGATGTCGTCTGTTCGAGCCATTCCAGCTGATGCCACTCATTGATGCAAAGCGTGAAGCTGTTTTCCTGGGCCTCGCGCACTTCATCATGGCTGTGCGGCCCTTCCAGGAGAAGTATCGGCTCGCTGATGCCCTGTCTGCGCAGGGCGAGGGCTTCGTCTATACACGCGACCGCAAATCCATCGACAAACCCCTGCAGTGTTGAACTGACCAGAGCAATGCCGTGTCCATAGCCGTCGGCTTTGACGCAGGCCATGACTTTGGACTGTCCCGCAAGTTCGCGAACCCGCCGGGCGTTGTGCCGCAGATGCTCCGGAAACACGCGGGCCCGGGTTGGCCGTGTCATGTCAGTAGTCGTAGCGGTGCTGGCAGAACAGAGTCTGGGCTTCCAGCCAGACATCGCCCACATCACCGGAGCCCACCGCTTTGCCTTCAATCGACACCACCGGTGCGACCTCTTTGCTGGAACTGGTCAGCCAGACTTCGTCGGCGCTCTCGACTTCCTCCCGGCGAATGATTCGTTCCTCAACTTTACGCGCAGAGTGCCGACGCAGCATATCGAGCAACATGAACCGGGTGATGCCAGGCAGCTTTTGATTGTCCAGGAGCGGTGTGGCGATGACGCCGTCCCGGACCATAAACACGTTGCAGGCAGCGGCCTCGGTCAGCTCATCGTTACGGTTAAACAGCAGCGTTTCCTGGTGCCCTCGCGAGTGACCGTGCTGGTAGTGAAGCACGTTACCCAGCAGTGATGTTGATTTGATGTTGCAGCGCTGCCAGCGAAGATCGCGCGTGGCGGACACCTCATAGCGCGGCGCTGTGCTTTTGTCGGCCTGCGGGGGAGCGGGAATCTCAAAGGCAAAGGCATAGCGGGTCGGAGCAATATCCCTGGGCATTGCGTGGGCCCGCTTGCTGTCGGCCCCGCGGCTGACCTGGATGTAGATGCCCAGATTGTCGCCTTCGTTGCTTTCTGCCAGCTCGGCGATAATTTCGCGCCACTCGTCCTGATCGATCGTCAGGGGCAACTCGATCGCGTCCAGGCCGTCCTGCATTCGCGACAGGTGCGGGCCCAGGCCGACACTGCGACCCTGGTAGCAGGGTATGACCTCATAAATACCGTCCCCGAAGAGAAAACCTCGATCCATGGGGGAGATCCTGGCTTCGCTCATTGGCATGAAGCTGCCGTTCAGATAGACCCTGCTCATTCTGCGTTTGTCTCCTTCGCGCTCTGATAGTTACGCACCAGACTCTCTATGTGTTCCAGTAGTTCCGCGCCGGCCTCGCCAGGCAGTCCGTCTTCGGTCAGCGTATTTTGCCGGGTCACGCCGTCCACGCTGCCCCGCGCAGAGAGATAGGCAAGGGTTGCGTGGTGCTTCACGCCGGCAAGCAATGCGGTGTCCGTCAAGGCCTCGAGCATACCCACCAGGGCGTAGGCGCCCCAGTTGGAGACGTCGGCGACCAGCAGTTCGTCGCAGGACGTCGCCGCCGGGTGGATATCCAGCGCACTGACCTCCCTGTGCAGCTTCCCCATGCCGATTTCATTACCGCCATCGCCAATCGCTATGCTCGGGCAGTCCGCGAGCTCGAGATAGTAATCGAACACGGCGCAGCGCGCGGAGATATCCTCTCCGCGCATGTTGTAGTAGCGCCCGTCAGTGGCAAATCCCGGCCTCTCGATGGATACGACGGCGTCGGGTGACAGCCTTGCCAGGCTCTGCTGTGCTTCGCGGCGGCCCGAGGCATGATCAAAGCCTTTGAGCTGAAGAATCCGGTAATCATCCCCGAGGGCTTTCGCAAGTGGATCGGCACAGGCCAGGTAGCAGGTTTTACCCAGAGCTTCGAGCGCTGCGTATAAAGCGATTGCGCCGAGGGGGCCATCGGTCTCAAACGTAGCCTCGACCGGGAAGCCGGTGCCGAGAATCACCCGGTCGCTCCTGGCAAGGATTCTCGCGGCGCGCAGGCAGTAGCCGCTTTCGAGCGCCTGGCGCAGCTCCTGCATACGGCGCAGATTGCGTGCGACCAGCTGTTCCTCAAGCGCCAGCGAGAGTGAATCGAGTGTCATGCGGGGGCGGGCTCCGGTCGGCGGGATTTCTCAAACACGTGCGCTAGATGCAGGGCATTGTGTGCGGTATGTTCGGATATCGGGGTGAAGCGCACGCTGTCCCCGGGCCGAAGCTGGGCGAGAGCTGCGCAGTCCAGCGACAGGGCGCAGCCAATCTTCGGGTAGCCGCCTATCGTCTGCCGGTCGTTGAGCAGTACGATGGGTTGCCCGTCTGCGGGTACCTGAATTGCGCCCTGGGCAATACCTTCCGAGAGAATACCCTCGATGTCGCAGCGCACGGGCGGGCCTTCGAGGCGGTAGCCCATCCGGTCGCAGCGCTGGGATACGAGATACTCGCTGCCGAAAAACCGGCGCTGCTCAAGGCGTGGAAAAAGCTCTTGTTGATAGCCCGGCACGACACGCACAGTGGCCCTCTGGTGGTAGCGCGGACGCAGACGGGGAGGCAGCCAGAGCCGCTCTTTTGCCGAGCTTGCCTCAATCGGCAGGATGTCTCCCACCGCCAGTCGCTGACCGTTCAGTCCACCGATGCCCTCGCGTACCACCGTGGCTGTACTGCCAAAACTGGGGGCAATGCGGAAGCCTCCAGCGACCGCCAGATAACTGCGGCAGCCCTGCTCGCTGAAGCCCAGCGTTAATTCCTCACCCGCACGCAGATTGAGCGTGGTCCACATGGGCTGCTCGGCGCCGTCGATTGTCAGCGCCAGCTCGGCCCCGGTGACGGCGATCTGGGTGTCGATGGCTGCGCGCAGACTTAGTCCGCCGAAGCTCACCTCGATCAGCGTGGCAGTGGCGCTGTTTTGAAGTAGCTGGTTTGCGACTCGGGCCGCGAGGGGGTCCAGGGGGCCGCCGTTGGTCAGGCCGATATCGGCGCGCCCGAAACGCCCCTGATCCTGCAGCAGGCTCATGAGCCCGGGCTGGATGACCTCCAGCGCGCTCACAGCTCGCCTCCGGCAGCGAGGAACATGTCCCGGTCAATCGCCTTGAAGCGTACCCGGTCGCCCACGTGGACGGGCATGGGTGGGGTGGCATCGGCGTTGAACATGCGCAGAGGCGAGCGACCAATGAGATTCCAGCCTCCCGGCGATACGGCCGGGTCGCGCGACCGCGTCGTTGGGTACGGCGCCTGGGCGTTTTTCGAACCGGGCGACGGGACCATCGACGACCGGACCCGGACCCAGGAGACGATGACCGTCGGGGTCGACGATGCCGGGGC
>CAZGGN010000045.1:14593-15055 GCA_964525195.1 uncultured Congregibacter sp. | reverse complement strand
GCCCGGTGATGGAGCGGGGTAGACGGCGGTCTGGCGATCGGCAATCGCCACCGCGCCCCGCGGCACCGCCTGCCTGGGCGTGCTCAGCCGCGGTGCCGCAATGCGTTCGTCGACATCACCGAGATAGGCAAATCCGGGGGCAAAACCAATCGCATAAACCCGGTATTCCTGCGCACTGTGGATCGCCGCGATTTCCTCCCAGCTCATACCCTTTTGCCGGGCGAGGCTCTCAAGATCTTCTCCGCTGTGAGGATGATAGTAGACGGGAATCTCAATAAGCTGGCCGCTGGCACGGGGAGAGTCCGCCAGGCCCGCTGCGCACTCCCGGAGGGTCTGACTGATATGGTAGTGGTCGCAGCGCAGGGGGTCGAAGATCACCAGCAAGGAGGCGTAGGACGGCACGAGATCCACCAGAACGTCGTCCAGACGCTCGCCGAGAGCATCGCCCAGCGCCTGGACCCG
>CAZGGN010000045.1:0-14583 GCA_964525195.1 uncultured Congregibacter sp. | reverse complement strand
ACACCTCCGGCGAGCTGGTCTCTCCCAGATACGCTATCAGCGCCGCTTCACCGGCGCAGTGTATGCGCAGATCCTCAGCCATGGGCGAGGAGCTCACGGATTTCGCGAATCGCCTGGACGCCTTCGGCGTTGTCGCCGTGGACGCAGAGCGTATCGACCTCCAGGGCGAGGATCTTGCCCGATGCTGTTGTCACCGAGTGGTCGCGCGCGAGTTGGGCTACCTGCGCCAGCATTCGCTCCCGGCTGTGCACGGCACCGGGTTCGCGACGCGACACAAGGCGGCCACTGTCGTCGTAGCAGCGATCCGCGAAGGCTTCAAACCAGAGCGGCAGATCCAGCGCAGCGGCTTCCCGACGGTGACGCTCCGCATCGGCGGTAGCCTGCAGCATCAGGCGCAGCGGTCGCGGATAGCTGGCGATGCTTTGCATCACCACTTTACGCACTGCGTCGTCCGACATCATGTCGTTGTACAGCGCGCCGTGGGGCTTTACGTAGTCCAGGGTTATTCCCACCGTGGCGCTCATCCCATCGATGGCGGCAATCTGGTAGAGCAGGGTGCTGCGCAGTTCCTCGGCGGAGAGCGCCATGCTGCGCCGGCCAAAGCCGACCAGGTCCGGATAAGCGGGATGAGCCCCGACGGAAACGCCGTGCCCCGCAGCCAGTCGCAGGGTCTTTTCCATTATCAGGGGGTCGCCGCCGTGAAAGCCGCAGGCGATATTTGCCTGGTCGAGATAGGGCATAACCTCTTCATCGAGGCCCATGCGCCAGTTGCCGTAGCTTTCGCCCAGATCGCAGTTGAGTAGCATGTCGTTTTCCGTTCCTAGAGTACGGCCAGTTCGGCGTTGCGCTTGTCTGTGACCAGCATGCAGCCGGGGCTGTGGGTAATCGCCAGAGGTGGGGCAGCATTTTCAAGGGCAACCTGGGGCGTCACGCCACAGGCCCAGAACAGCGGCAACTCGCCCGGATGAATGGACACCGGATCGCCGTAGTCGGGTTTGCCGATATCGCTGATGCCTATCGCGGCGGGGTCGCCGAGGTGCACCGGGGCACCGTGTACCGCCGGGAAGCGACTACAGACCTGAATCGCGCGAATCGCATCGGCGGGTTTAAAGGGACGCATACTGACGACCATATTGCCCGAGAAGGGGCCTGCGGACTGGCAGGGGATAGCGCTTCGGTACATTGGGACGTTGGCGGCTTCGGTGACGTTGCGCACCTCCAGGCCCGCGGCGATAAGGGCCTCCTCAAAAGAGAAGGAGCAGCCCAGAGCAAAAGCCATCAGATCATCGCTCCAGAGGCCGCTGATATCGCTGAGCTCCTCGCTCAGTTGCCCGTCCCGGAAGACCCGGTAGGAGGGCAGGTCGCTGCGCAGATCAATATCCCCCAGCCCGGGCAGACCGATGTCACCGGCTGCCCCGCTGCAGGCGATCAGCGGGCAGGGACGGGGATTGGCCTGACAGAAGCGCAGGAAATCTGCGGCCCAGGTCGAGGGAAGGATAACCAGGTTGCACTGCCCGTAGCCCGGGGCAAGGCCGGAGGTGTTGCCGCTGAACTCGCCGCGGCGAATACGCTCGCGCAGTAGCGATGGCGACAGATCAGAGAGCTCATGCACGGTTGTCAGCGTCCTCGTTGATGTCAGTTTATCGGTGTGCAAGAGTACCTGAGGGGCGCGCTTTTCTATAGTATTTGCAGTTTGAAACGATAGAAATCGCCAAGGAGCACCGCATGCCCCATCCCAGTGAAACAGCAAAGATCTATCCGCACAAACCCGCGATTATCATGGGCAACAGCGCGGAGATGACGACCTACCGACAGCTCGATGAGCGCAGCAATCAAGGCGCTCAGCTGTTTCGCTCGCTGGGCCTCGAAAAGGGCGATCACATCGCATTGATGATGGAGAACCGTCGCGAATACCTCGAAATTTGCTGGGCTGCGCAGCGAGCGGGGCTGATTTATACGCCGATCAGCAGCCACCTCCAAGCCGAGGAAACCGCTTACATCCTGAAAAACTGCGGGGCGAAGCTGTTTATCGCCTCGCAGGCGATGGATGAGGTTGCCCGGGCCGCGGTGCAGGCCGCCGGGGGGGTGGCACATCTTCTTATGATTGGAGGCATTCGACCGGGTTTTGAATCCTGGGAAGAGGCCATTGATGCTCAGGCGGAAACGCCGATAGCGGATCAGGCCAACGGCGTACCGATGCTCTATTCGTCGGGCACCACGGGGCAGCCTAAAGGGGTTTTCGTGCCCCCGGCGAGCGATGACGTCAACACGCCGCACCCCCTGGCAGCGGGCTTTGGCGTGGCTTTCGGATTTAGCGAAGAGACGGTTTATCTGTCGCCGGCGCCGCTCTATCACGCCGCGCCGCTGCACTTCTGCATGCTGTCTCTGTACCTTGGCGGCACCGTCGTGGTGATGGAAAAGTTCGACCCGGCGCGCGCTCTTGCGCTGATCGAAGAACATCGCGCAACGCACAGCCAGTGGGTGCCGATTATGTTCGTGCGCATGCTGAAACTCCCGGAAGAGCAGCGGCTGAAGTACGATGTCAGCTCAATGCAGGTGGCCATTCACGCCGCGGCGCCCTGTCCCATTGAGACCAAGGAACGGATGATCGACTGGTGGGGGCCTGTGATTTCAGAGTATTACGCGGCGAGTGAGGCGGCCGGAGCGACTTTGATTAACTCGCAGCAGTGGCTTGAGCACAAGGGCTCGGTGGGCTTGCCGTTAATGGGGGCGGCCCACATCGTCGATGATGAGGGGAATGAGTTGCCACCAGGTGAGATCGGCACGATTTATTTCAGCGGGCCTCAGGCGACGTTCGAATACCACAACGAGCCAGAGAAGACCGCCGAATCCTATAACGAGAGGGGTTGGGCGACGACCGGGGATGTCGGCTATCTCGATGAGGATGGCTATCTCTACCTGACCGATCGCAAGCACTTCATGATTATCAGCGGCGGGGTAAACATTTATCCGCAGGAAGTTGAAAACCTCCTGATAACCCATGACAAGGTCGCCGATGTGGCGGTGTTCGGGGTACCCCACGAAGAATTCGGGGAAGAGGTCAAAGCGGTGATACAGCCGCAAAACTGGGCCGATGCGACGGATGAGGTGGCCTTCGAGTTGGTGGAGTGGCTACGCGAGCGTCTCTCGCACCTGAAGGTTCCCCGCTCGATTGATTTCCACGAGAACCTGCCAAGGCTGGATAATGGCAAGCTCTACAAGCGGCATCTTGTGGAGGAATATCGCGCGGCGGCCAGAGATGACCTCAGCGACGACTAGCCCTGAGCCGTGCTCGCCCTGTCCTTGGCGACTGCAACTGCGGCCGCAACGGCGGGGCGGCGAAAGGGCAAGAAGAACACGGGCAATACAAACAGCGTAAACAGGGTTCCTATCAGCATACCCGCGGTGATGGTCATGCCAATGCCGAAGCGGGCGTTGGCCCCCGGCCCACTGGCCAGCACCAGAGGCAGCACGCCGAGCACCGTGGCAAAGGTCGTCATCAGTATCGGACGCAATCTCAGGGTTGCGGCCTGGAGTACCGCAGATCGTCGATCAAGGCCCGCGTGGCTCAGCTGATTGGCAAATTCGACAATGAGAATGCCGTGTTTTGCGATGAGGCCAATAAGGGTCAGCAGGCCGATCTGCGTGTAGATATTCAGTGTCATCGCCCCCATGGCCATCGGTAGCATGGCGCCGAAGATTGAGAGCGGCACGGCGACGAGCACCACGAGCGGGTCACGGAAGCTGTTGAACTGTGCCGCCAGCACCAGGAAGATCAGCAACATGGACATGCCAAAGAGTAGCGGGAAGGTTGCGCTTTCCTGCACATAGCGCCGAGAGCTGCCCGTGTAGCCCACCCGGAATCCGCGCGGCGCGATTTCCTGCAACTTTGTCTCGAGGAAGGCCAGGCCATCGCCGAGGCTGTTGGGCGGCATCACTATGCCCTGAAGGGTCGTGCTGTTGAGTTGCTGGTACTGCGCGAGCACATTCGGTTCGATCCGCGTACTCAGGCTGATGACACTCGACAGGGGGACCAGCTCACCTGTGGTTGTACGCAGGTAGTATTTTTCCAGCTCGCCCTCAGTGAGCCGGAAGTCCCGGCCAGCCTGGGGAATCACCTTGTAGCTGCGACCGTCCCGCGTGAATCGGTTGATCTCCGCCTCACCCAGCATTACCGCCAGCGTATCGGCGATATCCTGCATCGTAACGCCCAGCCGGGCGGCGAGCTCCCGGTCGATGTCGACGCTGATTTCGGGGCGATTGAAGTCCAGGCTCTGGCTGATGAAAATGAACAGACCCGATTCCTGTGCCGCCCGCAGCAGTTCCTCGCCGACTTGTTCGACGCGCGCATAATCAGCGGTGGAAGCGACCACGAAGCTCACCGGAAGACCGGCATCTGAGCCCGGGAGCGCCGGGGTACCGAAGCTGTACATCTCCATGCCGGCGATCCCGCTCAGCTTCGATTGCAATTCCTCCTGGACCTCCTGCTGGGTGCGATTGCGCTCAGCCCAGGGAGCGAGTTGCAGGCCCCCGAAGTTACTGTCGGGGCTCGCAACCTGCCAGGAGGAGATGATTTCCGGGATGTCTTGCCAGATGTCGACCACCTGATCGAGAAAGAGCGTAATGTAATCGAGGTTGGCGTAGCTCGGCGCGGAGCCCACCACATAGATCGATCCCGTGTCTTCCTCCGGGGCCAGCTCGCTCTGGCTGACCAGAAACAGCGCCGGTAAGCTCAGCAGAACGCCGCCGCAGAACAGCAATACTGCACCCCGATTGTTCAGGCAGGCACCGAGCAGTCGTTGATAACCTGTATTGAGCGCGTGAAAGCGATTGTCCAGCCAGTCCGCAAGTTTCCCCTGATCGTCATGGCTGACAAGAAGTCGCGAAGCCATCATGGGGCTGAGGGTCAGGGCGACGATTCCGGACACCAGAACCGCTCCGGCAAGGGTGAGGGCGAATTCGCTGAACAAGGCGCCGGTAAGTCCACCGATAAAGGCAATCGGGGCGTAGACAGCGGCCAGGGTCAGCGTCATGGCGATCACTGGAAGCGCGACTTCCCGCGCCCCCTCCAGGGCCGCCTGCATCGGGGTGGCGCCGTCTTCGATGTGTCGATGGACGTTCTCCACCACGACGATCGCATCATCCACCACGAGCCCGATCGCAATGACCATGGCCAGCAGGGTCAGTAGATTCAGAGAAAAGCCCATGCCCAGCATGATGAACACTACCCCGATCAGGGACAGTGGAATCGCGACCAGCGGTATCAGCACCACCCGCAGGGAGCCGAGGAACAGATAAATAACCAGAATGACAATCAGACCTGCTTCCAGGAGGGTGCTCAACACTTCACCCAGGGCCTGATCAATGGCCACGGAGCTGTCCCAGTCCATGATGAGCTCGATGTCCGCCGGGAGGTTTGCCCTGAGCGAGGGGATGATCGCGTGCACAGCCTCGGACACCTCAAGGGGGTTAGCATCCGGCGCTGCGGTAATCGACATGAACACGCCGTCGCGACCGCTCGTGGAACTGCGGCTCTGGTTGTTTTCTGCGGCCAGCTCGACTTCCGCGACATCACTCAGGCGCACCTGGCGGTCTGCATCCTGGCGAATCACAATATTGCGAAATTCTTCCGGCGTCTGGATTCCGGTGACCGCATCGACCATCACCCGGACCCATTCACCCTCGGTTGCGCCGGCGGTACTGATCACATTGTCACGGCGGATGGCCTCACTGATGTCACGGGCGGTGATGTTCAGCGCCGCCATGCGCACCGGGTCGAGCCAGATCCGCATCGCCAGGTAGCGACCAAAAATGCCGGCCTTGCCCACGCCCTCGATGGTAGCGAGCTCGGGTTGAACGCTGCGCAGAAGATAGTCCGTGATCTGATATGGCGTCATTTGTTCGCTGACAAAGGCCATATACATCATGGCGTCTCCGCTGCCGGTTGTGGAAATGACCGGGTCGAGCACGTCGTTGGGAATTTCATCCCGGGCCTCGTTGACCTTGGCAATGACTTCAGTCAGGACATCCGAGGTGGCTTCCCCGAGGCGCACGTGAACTTCGATAGACGATACGCCCGGATTGCTGCTGGAGGTGATGTATTCGACGCCCCTGGCACCGGCGATGTTGACCTGAAGTGGGGTTGTCACGAAACCCTGAACCGTGCGCGAGTTGGCCCCGGGATAGACCGTTTGCACGGTGATGACGCTGCGCTCGAGCTCAGGAAATTCGCGCAGCGAAATTTTTCCCAGGGAGGCGAGTCCGGCGATGAGCAGCAGCGCGCTGACGACTACCGCCAGCACCGGTCGACGGATAAAGGTATCAGTGAAGTGCACGACTAAATGCCTGCATCCGGGTCGATTTGTACTCGGGCGCCGCGATACAGCTTGTTTTGCCCGGCGGTGACGATACGGTCGCCGTCCCGGATTCCCTGCGCTATGGCGACCTCTCCCTGGTCGGCGTTAAGGACCGTGACCACCCGGGGGCTGACGAACAAACCCTGTTCGTCCTCTTCGATGAGGTAAACAAGATCGCCCTGCAGTGAATAAGTGACGGCTGTTTCCGGCACAAAAACCCGCCGGCTCTCGCGATTCAGGTCAATACTCAGACGGGCAAACATCCCGGGGAGGAGACCTTCTCCACCGTCGATTTCGGCGCGCAGCAGCAGATTCCGGGTGTTTTCATCAACCTGTGAATCCACCGCCCGCAGCGTCGCGCTAAAGGTCTTTTCCGGGAAGGCGGCCGTGCGCAGGGTGAGTGTCAGTCCGGGGCGCATGAACGGCGCATAGCGATCCGGGACCGAGAAGTCGACTTCGAGGCGGCTCACGTCCTGGAGGTTGACCAGCGCTGTGCCAGCTTCCACATAGTCTCCCAGGCGGACCTGCAGAATGCCGAGGCGACCGGCAAAAGGAGCACTGATACGCTTATTTTTGAGCGTTGCATCGATTTCTGCCAGTTCAGCCTGTGCCGACTCGAGGTCGGCTCTGGAACGATCGAACTGGCTCTCGGGAATCGAGTTTTCCTTGATTAGCCGCGCATCCCGGTCAAACAGCTGTCTGGCGAGGGTCAATCTCGCTTCAAGGCGCTGGCGGGTGGCCACATCGAGCGCTTCATCGATGGCGATGAGCGGTTGTCCGGCGACAACTTCATCGCCCGAGTCCACGTGAATTGCAGTGATATCGCCCGTGGTTTCGGCGGTAAGCAGTATTCCCTGGGCGGCGCGGATCGTGCCCACGGCGGCGATGGTTTCCCTCCACACATGCTCCCTGGCCGTGGCCGCAGCGATGCTGACCGGTGGTGGCGCATAATCTCCCCCAGCCTGCGCAGAAATTCGCTGCACAACATAGGCGCCGGTGCCTCCTACAAACAGCAGAAGCAGTCCAATAGCGACAAGGTACGCGCGCAAGAGAGGCCCTCATGAAGGTCGAAAGTAAGCTGTATACGGATTTTAGGGACAGTTGGGGCACATTGCACCCTGCAGGGGAGTTGTGCGGCCGAAAGCCCTGTAGCGGATTGGCGCTGTCACGTATAGTTCACAGTAGGAGTGTGTGAGTTATGCTTTACACAGAGAAGCGCAGACGAGGGAGGTAGCATGTCGTCGCGAAAGTTAAAGAAGCTCGAAAAGTCAATGGACTCGGCCCTGACCTATGAGGCCTGGTTCGAGGCCGCATGTGCTCACGATGAAGTGAGTGGTGCTAAACGCTGGAGAGATATCGACCAGAGCCGGCAGTACGATTTTGCGCAGATACGGCTTCGCCTGGATCGCCTGCGCAGTCTTCGGGTTCGCAATGACCACCACGGGCTGCTGTTCACCCTGAACGAGGGAATCCACGGCAACATGGGCGGGATGGGGCGGGGGTCGCTCTATCGCCGGGCCAAGGCCGGTACCAAGCGTCTGATTGAGCAGTACATTGCCGAGATCGACGACGCACTGCGTTTTCTTGCGGATCTGGATTCGAAAGAGATCGATGTGCAGCAGAAAATGGATTTCTTCTATCGCGCGAATATCTGCTTTGGCCGTTCGGCGCTGATGCTCAGCGGTGGCGGCGTGCTCGGCTTTTACCATCTCGGTGTGGTGAAGACGCTCCTTGAGCAGAAACTCCTGCCGCGGGTGATTTCCGGTTCCAGCGCCGGCTCGCTGGTCGCGGGCGTAGTGGGCACCCATACGGATCAGCAGCTCAGGCGTTTTTACGATCCTGCTAATGTCCACTTTGAGGCCGAGCGTGAGGCCAGCGTCTATTCGCGCATGTTCTTTGGAAAGAATCCGCAGATCGACGTGAACGATCTCGAGCAGATTGTCGCCCGGCTGATACCGGATATGACCTTTCAGGAAGCCTACGAGAAAACCGGGCGACAAATCAGTATTACGGTGGCACCCGCGGAACCTCACCAGCGCTCGCGTCTGCTGAACGCGATTACCTCGCCCAACGTATTTGTGCGCTCTGCGGTGATGGCGTCCTGCGCAGTGCCTGGTGTGTTCCCGCCAGTTACGCTGATGGCGCGCAATGTACACGGGGAGGCACAGCCCTATTTGCCGACCCGGCGCTGGGTCGACGGGAGTATTGCCGACGATCTGCCGGCGAAGCGCCTGTCCCGCCTTTACAGCACCAATCACTATATTGTCAGTATGGTAAACCCGATCGCCACGCCATTTCTCAATGGAGGCAAAGAGCAGAATCCCGCGGCGCGAGCGCTGGGATCCCTGGGTATCGGTATCGGGCGGGAAATGCTGAATTTCTATCGGGGAATCGCGCAGCGGCAGGGGGATAACTGGCCGCGCTTCAATATGCTCCTCAACGGCGTGCATGCGCTGATGGACCAGGAGTACAGCGGTGATATTAATATCGTGCCCAGTTTTCGCTGGTACAACCCGGCAAAAATTCTGTCGCACCTGTCCGAAAAAGAGTTGGTGATGCTCATGGAAGCCGGGGAGCGTTCCGCTTTTCCGGCGGTGGAGTCGATTCGAACCTGTACGCAGATCTCGCGCACCATGGAGGAGATTCTGCATCGCTTTGAGTACGGTGACTTGCGGCCCCAGGGCGATCAGTACCACCGTCCTCGCGCATCGCGGCGGCGTCCGGCGCCTACCCGTGCTGATCGCGAGGCGATGCGTGAGACCGGCTCCCAGCGTCTGGAGAAGCCCGCTGCGCTGGCCGACTCCCGGGGCACAGGCAAGCCCGCGAAAACATCCGTAGCGCCCCCGGCAAAACGCAAAACCGCCAGCAAAACCGCCAAAAGCAGGGCCCGGGCGCCGCGGAGCACTGCGAAGGGTTCGGGGAAGGGCGGCGAGCCGGTTAGCGACGCCGCCTGAGTTGTTCAGCCGCTGAGGTAGCGTACTCCCATCTCGGCCAGAGGCTCTACGAGGGCGCCCTTGGCTTCCGCCTCGGCGCTCGACGCGGTGCCAATCAGCGCCCGCTTCTTGACCCCCTGAAGAATCGCCGCGAGCCGGAAGAAGCAGAACACCAGATAGAAGTTCCAGTGTGAAATACCCTCGCGTCCGGTGCGTTTACAGTAGGCCGCGACATAGTCCTCATCGCTGGGAATCCCCAGAGCTTTCCGGTCAACGCCCATCAGTCCGCGTATGCCCTCGCTGTCCGGTAATTGCCAGGCCATCACCTGATAGGACAGGTCCGCGAGGGGGTGTCCCAGGGTCGACAGCTCCCAATCCAGCACGCCGATAATTCGCGGTTCCGTGGCATGAAACATCAGATTGTCGAGGCGGAAATCACCGTGGACCAGGCTGACTTGTCCATCGTCCTGTGGCATGTGCGCCGGGAGCCAGTCAATCAGGCGCTCCATGGCCGGACTGTGTTCGGTTTCTGAAGCCCGGTACTGCTTGGTCCAGCGGCTGACCTGGCGCTCAAAGTAATTTCCCGGACGGCCAAAATCTTCTAATCCCACACTGGCCGGATCAACACTGTGCAGCGCTGCGAGTACCCGATTCATCTCGTCGTACATCGCCGTGCGCTCGTTATTACTCTGGATTTCCGGAAGTTTGGGGTCCCAGAACACGCGGCCATCAAGGAATTCCATAACGTAGAACATGGAGCCGATCACGCTTTCGTCTTCGCACAGCAGATAGGTTTTCGCAACCGGGACATCCGTATCGCCGAGCGCTTTCATCACGCGATATTCACGGTCCACTGCGTGCGCGGAGGCGAGTAGCTCGCCGGGTGGCTTGCGCCGTAACACCCATTTTCGCGTCCCGTCAGATAACAGGAACGTGGGGTTGGACTGACCTCCGGCAAATTTCTCCGCTGTCAGCGGGCCGGAAAATTCCGGAAGCTTGTCCTGAAGATACGACTGCAGGGAATCTATATCGAGAGTCTGGGTGCTCATGGGGTGCTCTTGGGACCGCGAGAGGCGCCGAGTTTGCAATAGCGGGCGCCGCCTTGCAATTGTTGTCACTGTGCGCGCTGCAAATGGCGCGCTGTCGGGCACTTCGTTGTCAGCCCCGGGCAGTCAAGCTATGCTCGCTCACCGTCGGCAATGTGTGGTGTTTCCTTCCGCTGCGTCGGCGAAGAATCCAAATCCGATAGGCAAAAAAAAGGATAATCAATGTACGCAGAATTGAAGCGCGCCTGGGGCGAACTCACTTCACCGGGGCAAATGTTTGAAGTGCAACGCAGTGATGTTCGCGGCGTAGACATTCTCACCTATGCGAATGCACCGGGCTCGCTCCGCGACGTGTGGCTGATGTCGGCCGGGCATGGTGATCGGGATTATCTCGTCTATCAGGATGAGCGTATCAGTTACGCACAAGCCCATCGCCGGGTCGGAGCGATCGCGCAGGCGCTGATTGCAATGGGCGTTGAGCCCGGGGACCGGGTTGCGATCGCCATGCGGAACTACCCGGAATGGATGCTTGCCTATTGGGCGATTACGGGCATCGGAGCTGCGGTTGTGGGAATGAATGCCTGGTGGGTTTCCCATGAGATGGAGTACGCGCTGCAGGATTCCGCGCCGAAGGTTCTGATTGCTGATGACGAACGTCTGCTGCGTTTCAAAGAGCTGCGCGACGGTTTTCCGGACATGGCCGTGATCTCCGTGCGCTCAGCAGGCAGCTTGCCCGAGTGGGCTGTGTCCTGGGAATCCCTGGCCAATGGGGAGGGCAGCTTGCCGGCGCTGGAGATCGACACGGATTCGGACGCCTGTATCTTTTATACCTCCGGGACCACTGGCCGCCCCAAGGGGGCCCAACTGACACACCGGGGCTGTGTCAGCAATATCATGAACGTGGCGTTTATCAACTCGGTGCAGCCCCGAGCGCTGGCCTATGCGGCGGGGAAAGAGCCGCCGGAGGCGGGCAGTGAAGAGCCGGTGCGCGCACTGGTGGCGACGCCGCTGTTTCACGTTACCGCCAACAACTGTGTGGCGCAGCTGGTGACCATGGCGGGCGGGCGTCTCGTGCACATGTACAAATGGGATGCAGGTGAAGCGCTGAGACTCATCGAGCAGGAAAAGGTGTCGGCATTCAGCGCCGTGCCAATGATGACCCGAGAGCTGATGATGCACCCGGAATTTGCCTCCCGGGACGTCAGTTCCCTCAAGACTATCGGTGGTGGCGGTGCGGCGATGCAGCCGGATCTGGTGGGCAAGGTGCCCCAGGCAATGCCCGGGACGCGACCGAACACCGGCTACGGCATGACCGAAACCTGCGGGATCATTGCCGCCCTGGCGCTGGAGTTTTTCCTGGATCGACCGACCAGCGTCGGTCCTGCGATGCCAACCTTCGAAGCCAAGTGCGTGGATCCTGAGGGGAATCAGCTGCCGCCGAATGAGATTGGTGAGTTGGTGGTTCGCGGTGCCCCGGTGATTCGCGGTTATCTCAATCGACCCGATGCCACGGCGGAGACGATTGTTGATGGCTGGCTTCACACCGGTGACATCGCTTACATCGACGAGGATGGCTTTATCTATCTTGTGGATCGCGCCAAGGACATGGTGTTGCGCGGGGGGGAGAACGTCTACTGCGCGGAAGTAGAGAATGCGCTGTTCCATCACGATGCCGTTGCCGAGTGTGTCGTTTTCGCGGTGCCCGATGAGCGTCTCGGGGAGGAGGTCGGTGCGGCGATTTACCTCAAGCCCGGCGCGAGCCTGGATGCGGATACACTGCGGGCGCACTGCAAGGATTATCTCGCATCGTTCAAGATTCCCCGCTATATCTGGATGCTTTCGGAACCTCTGCCGCGCAATGCGAATGGCAAGTTCGTAAAGCGGGCGCTGCAGGATTCTCTGGCGCTCGCGGACGCGCAGTAGCGCGTCTACCCTGAGGGACCCGGGTGCGCCGCGGGCGGGTTTACCCGGTCCCCTGTCTCGGCTGTTTGTGCCGCTGGATGCCGGCGCAGCGCTTAGCTGCCAACATCCATTTTGACCCCGCTGCTGTTGAGATCCTGGTCGTAGGCAATAGCAATGCGGGCCGCATCCACCGCACCGGCGCTGACCAACTCACGCTTGGCTGCTGCGGCGCGGGCGGTGGCAAGCTGCTGGAGGGCGTCCGGAGCCAGCGCCGTGTGATCCAATAAAGCGGCCCACAGCGCTTCGGTACTCACAGGCTCGTTCTCCGTCACACCCTGGTTGTCGAGATTCAGGGTCTCGTAACGTTTTTGTAGTACAGCCAGAAACTCATCGCCGCGAGTCTGCAGGGCTTCCGGCGCCAGGCCATCGGCGATGAGTGATTCTTCCAGAACACGCTCCTTGAGGCTCAGGCTATCCGCCTTCGGATCGCTGCCGCCGGCAACCCGCAGGCTCAGTTGCGGTCGCTGGGACAGGGCTTCGGCGAGGGCTCCAAGAGCCTCTCGACTCTCGGTGCTAAGCTCGGAACTGCCAGGCGCAAAGGCAATGTTTTCAAGGTCATCCTCGCTGCCGACAAGGCCGGCGAGAAGGCTGAAGGGGGCAGTCACCGCTTTGACAATGATGTTTTTGATTGCCTTGCCGATAATCGGTCCCAATGAGAAGTCCGGACTGTCGACATCGCCGCTGATCGGTACGGACAGGTCGATAACACCCCGGCTGTCAGTGAGCAGGGCGAGTCCGAGTTTCAGCGGAACATCAATCGCCAGCTCGCTCTCAATCGGTTCGCCCAGCTGCATCTGCGAAATCACAATACGATTGTCGCCGTTGAGCTTCTGGCCATCCAGGGCGTAGCGAAGGTCGAGGCTCAGGGTGCCGCTGTCGATGGTGTACCCGGCGTAGGTCCCCGAGTAGGGCGACATGGTCGCGATATCAACCCCGCGAAAGTTGAAGCGCAGCTCCCCATTCCGGTTCTCGGCCAGGGGGCTGCCGCCGCCCTGGATCAGTACCGGCGCATAGCCATCAACAGCACCCTTGAGCTCAATGGTCAGTGGATTCCCGGATGCGGTGTCAATGTCCCGGACATCGGCTTCGATGCCATCTATCAGGGTTTTAAAGGGCAGGGGTAGTGAGGCGTCGGCAAAATCCAGTCGCCCATTGCGCAGCCCGAGGTGTTTGAGATGCACGCTCCATTCCTGCCCCTGCTCCCGGTCATCGAGTGCCGGCGTATCAGCTGTTCCCTCGGTGCGCTCACGGACAATGCCGTTTACGTTGATTGTCCCGTCTTCGAGTATGTGCAGGGAGCCGGTGGGTCGCTGCAGCATCAACTCGTCAACCCGCACAGACTGTGCGCCTGTATTGACGAGAATGCCGTCGATGCTGAGTTCTTCCAGTGTGAACGCTTCTTCGCGGGTTGCCTGAAGTACGGTCGCCAGGTCGCGCACGGTGAGGCTTGCGGCCACGCTGTCTGGTGAAAACGCGACCAGGGCAATTTCGCTTTCCAGGCCGAACGTGCCACGACTGATATCGCTGCGGACCTGAGCATTGATCACCGGGTTTAGCCAGGGAATCTGCCAGCCTGCAAGGGCAACGGTGACGTCGCCATCGCCGCTGGCAATATTGAGTTGGCCACCGACACGCAGATCGCTTTCCTCATTGATGGCAAGGGTCAGTTCAAACGGGGTCGGGAGTCCGGCGGGCCACTGGAGTGCGCCGGCGGAGAAGGCTATTGGCGCCACATGCATGGATTCGGGGGAGAGGTAGTCGGTTTTCCAGTTGATTTCACTCTCCTTGAGCGTGAATCCCCCGAGGCTCAACGCCCAGGCCTGCGTGCTCCCTTCATCCTCTGCCCGGACCGCGGAATCCCGGGCCGTATCTGCGTCCTCATCAGCGGGAAACTCAAACATTTTCAGGAGGCTTGGCTCGCCGTTCTCGTCAAATCCGTTGAGGGCGAGGCCGGCCACATCAGTCGTGCCGATGCCGATACGCTGTGCCGCCAGATCAAATGTGATGTCGTTCACCTGCAGATCTTCGAGGCGCAGCGCCGTGTCCGCCAGGGCGTCGCTGTCGGCCGGCTCAAGGTCGATGCGGTAAAGCCGCAGCCGGCTTTCATCCAGAAGCAGTTGGAAGTCCCTGCTCCAGTCCGCCGTGTAATTGAGCGTGGCGTCAAAGCGTGCACTGTGGGCAACAAAGGGAAGGCGCTGCGCCTCGTAGCGCCAGACCGGCGTAAGATCGATGTTCTGCAAAACCAGGGTGCCCTGGCTATGGCCTTCGGCAATCTTCAGCTCGCCA
>CAZGGN010000044.1:18458-19113 GCA_964525195.1 uncultured Congregibacter sp. | reverse complement strand
GGATTGAGGAAGCCCCTCTGATTCTCCTCGAGGGGGAGACTGGGAAAGCCCCCTATGTCCCCTGAAGGGGGATTTTTGGTTTTCCATATTTTTTAACTTTTCCATGTCTTCTATTTATTATAACTCCTTCTTTTTGCCTTTTTGTCAGGTTTTTCTGCGCTTTTTTGCCGCGTCGCAGAATGTAGTGGTCGTTTGTTTCCCGGCTATCGTCGCAGGCACTGGCCGCGGCACAGCGTCGGCGGCGCGGCCTAGTCCGACCACTGCAGACCGAGGGCGCGAAACAGGCGTCCCGCCTCTGCCGAGCCCGGTTTGTAACCGGGCTCCAGCGAACTCCCGCGCAACTCCCGGCGGCGGGGGTATTCCTTGCGCAGCCGATCAAAGCCCTCAGCCCGGGCATCCGGTCCCAGGCCCGCGAGCGCGCGAAAACGGGCATCATCCTCGCTGATGCGATAACGCTGGTCGAGAAGACCTCGCATGAGTCGCAGACCTGCTCGTTCAGAGCAGCGCCCAGACACCGGTACCGGGCGAATGTCGGGGCTGCGGTCTTCGCCCGCTACAGCAAGCGGCGCGCGCGCCAGTCGCCGCTCGCGCATCGCATCGTAGAGCATGCGAGTGGCCTGCAACTTGGCATCCCAGCTGTAACCGGCAATGTGGG
>CAZGGN010000044.1:15627-18448 GCA_964525195.1 uncultured Congregibacter sp. | reverse complement strand
CACACTGGGGGTGTGGGGGTCGCAGGTTCGAATCCTGTCTTCCCGACCAGTGGATTTCTCCCCAAAATTCCCGTTTTATGCCCTCGCCTTGCCGCGCAGCGGAACGGCATAGCTCACCAAGGGATCGTCCACGCCCGCCGCAGGGCCGTGCACATGGCGCGCCAGCATGGTGCCGCTGGCATCGTATTCAGCCACCAGCGCATCGCCATCGTAGAGCATGCGCGTGGCCTGCCACTTGGCATCCCAGCTGTAACCGGCAATGTGGGGAGTCGCCAGTCGGAGCGCGGGCTGCGCGAGCAGCTTTGCCTCAAAGACCGGCTCGCCTTCCCAGACATCAAGAACGCAGTTCACTGCATCCGTTCCGCGAAGATGCGTCAGCAAGGCCGCATTGTCGATCACCGGCCCTCGCGCCGCGTTGATCAGCCACTGCCCACAGGACAATTTGCCCAGGGCCCGCGCGTCCAGCAAATGGTAACTCGGCCAGGGTTCGCGCTTGTGCAGGGAGCTGTGCAGACTGATCACCGTGGCTTCCAGGAGCTCATCGAGGGAGCAAAACCCTGCATCGCTCCCGGGTCTCCCCGCCTCTCCCTCGCTGACAGAATGTTCGATAGCACGGCGATACCAGGGATCGTGGACTTTGACGGACCAGCCCATTGCGCGGGCGAACGCGACAAGGCGTCGCCCGACCTCGCCATAGCCAACCACCCCCAGCACAGCCCCCTGCTCCAGCCGCTCCCAGGGATCGCCGAGCTGCGCCATGGCCGCCAGGACATACTCGACAACGGCATTGGCGTTGGATCCGGGCGCTGCGGCAAAGGCGATCCCCCGGTCTTTAAGGGCAGCCTGATCGATATGCTCGACCCCCGCCGTCGCGGTTCCCACAAACCGCAGGGAACTCCCGGCCAGCAGCGCCTCATCGACCCGGGTAACCGAACGCACCCAAAGGGCATCAAAGCCGACTAACTGCGACCTGGACAGCTGACGGCCAGGCACCGCCGTGACCGTCACCTCATCTGTCGGCAACTGGCTTAAGCCCACGATGTTTTCGTCCGCAAGCAGGCGGATCACAGAATGTCCTCTAGCGCGAAACTCAGCGAACGGCTCGCCGCGTCCCGTCGCCTCGCCTCGCTCAACGCCCGAAAAAACTGCCCCGCTCGCCCGGAAATCCCCCCGGCCGCTGTACGCCGTGCGGCCTCGCGTACGCGGCGAGCAAACGCTTCGCGAGCCTGCGCGTCGGGCGGGGCGTTGAGATTATCCAGACTGAGTCGAAAACGAATGCCGCTGGCCTGGGCAAAACACCATTCAAGCGCCTGCGGTCTGGCCTCTACCTGCATAAAAAGCGCCTGCGCCGCAGCGCTGCGACCATCCGCGTCGTACCAGTAGCCATAGTCCGGCTGTCGGCGGCGCTGACTTCCGGCAATGCACCAGTGCGCCACCTCATGCAATGCACTTGCTGCATAATCCTCACGAAAATATATCCGCGCAGGCGTCTGCGCTGTACCCGGCTCGTAGAAGGGCTCGGCGGCACCGCCCATCAACTGCGTGTTATGTGTTCGGAGAAACTGCCCGTCGAATACGCGGACAATAGCGTCGGCGCTAAGCGCCCTTGATGAGGACGAAAATGAATTCATCACCCTCCTCACTGCTCCTCTGCAGCTGATGACCGAGGAAGCGACAAAACTGCGGAATATCGCGTTGTGTCGTGGGATCCGTGGCCAACACCGTCAGTGAATCCCCTGGCGCGAGGGGGGCGATCGCCTTATGCACCAGCATCACCGGCTCCGGGCAGCGCAATCCGCGGGCATCCAGAACCGCGCCGGAATCCGCATCGAGGTCGGTCGGCATTGAGCCGCCCGGGGCGCTGTGATCCGTGCAATCCTTGCTATCCGACACTGTTTAGTCTTCCTGTGTCCCATCGGCTGTGGCAAGCAGGCGTCGGGCCTCGTCCGCAGGCAGCAGATCCCATTGCTCGCTGCTGATATCGAAGAGCAACTGCAGCCGCCCCGCGCTGAGCTCGCTACGCAATTGCTCTACGCGGCGCTCCAGGGGCGTCTCCTGTTCACCGTAGTCCGTGCCGTCGCGGCTCGCATACTCCTCGAGCAATGCACCGAGCGTGTCGAGCGGCACACGCTGCGGAGGAACGCAGACAAATTCGGCCAAATCAGCGCGCCGGCTTTACGAACTTGAGCGTCATGCGGTCGCTCTCACCCACCGCCATACGTTCCGCGCGGGTGCTCTCGTCACCGGCCAGCGACGGCGGCAGCTCCCACACCCCACCTTCGTAGTCCCCGCTATCCTTGGGATTGGCGTTGATCTCTGAGCGTGCAGCCAGTTCAAAACCTACGCTGCGCGCAGCCGCAATCACGAAATCTTCGCTGATGTAGCCAGTTTCCTTCATCCGTTCCTGATCGCGCCCATCTTTGGCCCGGTGCTGAACCACCCCGAAAACACCGCCCGGCTTGAGCGCCTCGAAGGCAGCGACAAAAGTGTCTGCCAGCGTCCCGGCACCCATCCAACTGTGAATGTTGCGAAACGCAAGGACCAGATCCGCATTGCCGGGCGGCGCGATTACGACCGACTCCGGCGGATCGAGGGTCGTCACGACCACGTTATCGTAAACCTCCCCGTTATCGCCGAGCTTTTTGAGATAGTTCCCCAGGGAACGCCGATAGTAGGACTGGCCGTTCGGGCTGTAATGCGCCGCGTAGTAGCTGCCCTTATCTTTGAGCAGCGGCGCCAGAACCTCGGTGTACCAGCCGCCGCCCGGGGCGAGCTCCACTACCGTCATGCCCTCTTTCAGGCCAAAAAACTCGAGTGTCTC
>CAZGGN010000044.1:13911-15617 GCA_964525195.1 uncultured Congregibacter sp. | reverse complement strand
CGCATTCTTCTCAGCCCGGTGCTTTCCGTTCAGCGCCGCATCCCAGTCCAGGGCTGCCACCGCAGAACCAGAGACCATCACTAGCGGAGCGAGTAGCAGTGTAAAAACCAGATTCGATGCCTTGCGCACAGATAAACTCCTTCGATGAATTAGCAGACGGCGTTAATATACGCGCTGACTCACGCAAAGTGGAGCACCCTTACTGTGACGAGCCGCGTTTTGATCAGCTTTTTTTGTGATGACCGCCCCGGGGTTATCGAACAGATAAGCGCCGTAATAGCCGCTCACAATGGCAATTGGTTGGACTCACAGTTAAGCAGGCTCGGTGGTCGCTTCGCCGGCGTCCTCCAGGTTCTTCTGCCCGACGAAGAAGCCACGGAGCTCAGCGCCGCCCTTGAGGGTCTGGCATCGGCGGACCCGCGCCCTGCACTCCGCGGGCTTTAACATTCAGTCCATGGATACCACCGTGGAAACGGCACCCATGAGTGGCGAGCCGCTGTTTCGCGCCAATGCACGCATCGAAATGCTTGAGGGCAGCCGACTCGACGAACTCGAATGGCTGCTCGATGCGATGGCTGACAGCATGACCCTGGAGATTGACCTGCTCGAGCAGAAGTAACCATTGAAGAGGACTGTAGGACCGGGGCCCGGAAAGCTAGCGACGCCGGCGCAGCAGCCCCAGCAGCACCACCAGCAGTCCCGCGAGACCGATCAGCAGCGCCAGCGCCAAAACCAACAGCAGCAGCTGGGCAAGCAAGCTATTCACGCCCAGACCTAACTGACTCACCGCCGCCCAGAGCAGCGTACCGAGGGCGGCCACACCCAGCAGCGTGGTCCGCGCCACGGAGCGACGCCAGAAGGGACGTTTCACGACGGCGAGGAGGACTGCGAAGGTGACTGCGCCGGGAGCACGGGTGTGGGTGAATGGACGTCACCGTTCTGCGCGCGTTGCAGCAGGTAATGATCCATCAGCACCAGGGCCAGCATGGCTTCGGCGATCGGCGTTGCCCGAATACCCACGCAGGGATCGTGGCGGCCGGTCGTCACCACCTCAATGGGCTGCCCCGCATGATCGATACTCGCCCCCGGCTGGCGGATACTCGACGTCGGTTTCAGGGCCATGCTGACCGTAATATCCTGACCGCTGCTGATGCCGCCCAGCACGCCGCCGGCGTTGTTACTCAGAAACCCCTCCGGGGTCATCAGGTCCCGATGCTCACTGCCGTGCTGGGAAACACAGGCAAAGCCGGCACCAATCTCTACTGCCTTCACGGCGTTTATCCCCATCATGGCCGCCGCGATATCCGCATCAAGACGATCGAAAACCGGCTCGCCCAGACCCGGCGGCACGTTTTCAGCCACGACGTTGATGCGTGCGCCGATCGAATCGCCGCGCTTGTTAAGATCGGCCATAAACGCTTCCATCAGCGGCACTTTGGTCGGATCAGGGCAAAAGAACGGGTTGCTCTCGACAAAGTCCCAGTCCAGCGTCTCGGCGGCGATCGGCCCGAGCTGCTGCAGATAGCCGCGAATAACAATACCCTTGGTGCTGAGAAACTTTTTGGCAATCGCGCCGGCGGCGACGCGCATCGCGGTCTCCCGGGCCGATGAGCGCCCGCCCCCACGGTAGTCCCGGCGGCCGTACTTGTGCATGTAACTGTAATCGGCGTGGGCCGGGCGAATCTGCTGGGCAATATTTGCATAAT
>CAZGGN010000044.1:0-13901 GCA_964525195.1 uncultured Congregibacter sp. | reverse complement strand
TACATCATCAGGTCAAAGGCATCCCGGACGGTTTTTTCGTTATTCAGGTCGAGCAGAACTCCTCCGACTTCAGATTTGTGAATGATGTCAGGTGACCATATCTTCAGAACAACGGGGTAGCCAATCTGCTGGGCAATATTTGCATAATCCCGGCTGCGCTGGTCCTCGTTCTCGATCAGCAGTCCGATCGGTGTTCCCGTGGTCTCGCCTTCAAACACCCCGGAGAGAATACGTACCTCGTCCGATTCCCGACGCTGGGTGGTGAAGCGCGAGGTCCCCGGTTTGCGCCGGTTAAGATCCCCCTGCATATCCGCGCTGCTCAGTGGGAGTCCGGGAGGACAGCCGTCGACAATGGCGCCCAGCGCCGGCCCGTGACTCTCGCCAAAGGTCGTCACGGTAAACAGCTTGCCAAAGGTATTACCTGCCATTTCAGCTCCGCTCAGGGTAAAAGCACGATTATACGCACTGTGCGGTGCAGCCTGCAGAGCACTTTGCCGCTAAAGGGCAGCCAGACAGCGTTGGATTTCCGCCAGATCACTGACCCCGGCGACCAGCACCCCATGCCCGCCCTCGCTGAACTCGAGCCAGGTGAGCGGTAGCGCAGACAACAGCTCGTCCAGCGCCAGCCATGAATTTCCCAGCTCGAGAAACAGCAAACCACCGGGCGTCAGATGCGCCGCCGCCCCGGCGAGGATCTGACGGGCCAGGTCCAGGCCATCCTCGCCAGACCCCAGGCCCCGCGGAGGCTCGCTGTGATACTCCGCCGGCATACTCGCAAGATCACCCGCATCCACGTAGGGCGGATTGCACAAAATAATGTCGAAGCGTTCGCCCGCGAGACCTTCAAAGAGATCGGACTCCCGGGTCTGCACCCGCGACCCGAGGTCATAGAGCGCAATGTTTTCGCGGGCCAGCGCCAGCGCCTCAGGATCTATATCCGCGAGCAGCACTTCGGCGGCCGGCTGATAGACCGCCGCCGCGATACCGATGGAGCCCCCGCCTGCACACAGATCCAGGAAACGCTGTGGCGCTTCCCCGGGCCACCAGGGCCGGTAGTCGTTTTGAATAAGCTCCGCCAGCGGTGAGCGCGGTATCAGAGCCCGACGATCACAGCGCAGCTCCAGCCCCGCAAACCAGGCCCGCCCGAGCAGATACGGTAGCGGCGTGCGCTGCTCCACCCGTTGGCGTAACCAGGCCAACGCCCTGTCCCAGGCGTCGGGAGCCATCGGCGTATCCAGCTGTTCCTCCGCTGCGTCGAATGGCAGCTCGCAGGCACTGAGCACAAGCAACACCGACTCATCCCAGGCGTTGTCGGTTCCATGGCCGTAAAACAGATCGGCTGAATCAAGCGCCGAATACACCTGCTCAAGCGCTGAGCGAACACTCTCCGGGACGGGCGCGTCGGCGAGTACCGTTGTTGCCTGTGCCTCATTGCCGCTGCCAGGTGGGGTTGCTACCATTCGGTCTCTCTCTTGTTGAGTACTTTCTGTCATGGAATCGCATTGGGCCAGCATTATCGCAGCCATCGGAGAAGATCTGGAGCGACCGGGGCTGAAAGACACGCCCAAGCGCGCCGCCAAAGCCTTCGAATTTCTGACGCGAGGCTACCATCAGTCGGTAGAGGAAGTAGTCAACGAAGCACTCTTTCCCTCAGACAGTAACGAAATGGTGCTGGTGCAGAACATCGAAATGTATTCGCTCTGCGAGCACCACCTGCTCCCTTTTATCGGCAAATGCCATGTGGCCTATATACCCACGGGTAAGGTACTCGGACTATCAAAAGTCGCGCGGCTCGTCGATATGTATGCCCGTCGCCTGCAGATTCAGGAATCACTGACAATGGAGATTGCGGAAACGATCCTGGATGTCACTGATGCCGAGGGCGTGGGCGTCATTATCGAGGCTCAGCACATGTGCATGATGATGCGCGGGGTGGAAAAACAGAACTCCCTGATGAAGACGTCAGCGATGCTCGGCAGCTTCCGCGCAGACCAGAAAACCCGGGATGAGTTTTTGTCTTTGCTGCAGCTGCGACACTGATCCTGAGGCTTTACTGCTGACGCCCGCAGCCAGGGCTGCGCTGAGGGCTGCGCTGAGGGCTGTAATGAAGGCTGTAAGGCCGATAAGCGCAACGGCGATATCCGAAATGGCGATAACCGAAATGCCGTGAACCGAAAGGGCGAGCACTGAAAGGGGGGTGGCCGTAAAGCCGATAGCAGCAAGGCCACATCGGGTGGCCTGACGTAACGGCCACCGTGCTCACAGACTAAAACAACTCGTCATCTATATCGCGAAGTTCCAGCAGCTCTGCGTGCAGGTACTGGCGATCGCTGCTTCGAGCCGAGGCATAAATCAACATGCGATACTGGGTTTCGCCGACCGTCACCGCGTAAACCCGGTAGCGCTGCGACTCCTCAGTACCGTACAGCAGACGCTCATTAAAAATCCGGTTCGCCCATTGAACGCTGCTGCCGCAGGCCCGGGCCTCGCAGCTGAAGATCAGCTCCGCCCGGGGATCCTTGTCCAGCAGCCCGGCCAGCTCTGCCTCCAGTTCCTCGGATCGATAGCCGTCGACTACGCGCCAATTGAAGCGCCGGAGAATCCCACTGTGCCGCTCGCTCTCCCGCGGGGACCAGACGCCGCGGATTTTCTCTATGGCGCCGAGAGGAATCAGATAATCGCGGACCTTTTTCTCAGCCATAGGATCCAGAGACTGAAGGTGCGGATAATCATCCAGGGCCCGCAGGTAGTTCACCGGCGCGGTCGCTTCCTGCGCGCCCGCGCCGCTGCTGCCCAGGACAACCGTAGTCGCCAAAAGCAGCAGAAACCCTGAAAAAGAAGACAGAGACTTGATGATAAATCGCATAGGGAGACTATAACGCCTATTGCGGCCAAACGCCGGCGCGCTACAGGATAATCTCACTCAACGACTGCTCAGCTGCAGTAGCAAGCTGTTCAAACGCTCAACGTAAGCCGCCGGGTCCGCCAGCTGCCCACCTTCGGCCAGATTCGCCTGATCAAAAACAATTCGCGCCAGGTCCGCAAAGCGATCCTCGTCACTCTCCGCATCCAGGCGGCTGATCAGCGGGTGCGTGGGATTAATCTCAAGAATCGGCTTGCTTTCCGGGACGGCCTGTCCCGCGGCCTCCATGATACGGCGCATCTGCGCCCCCATGTCCTGTTCCCCTACCACCAGACAGGCGATTCGGTCAGGCGATTGGTGGCCCGGACTTCCTCGACCTCATCGGCCAGAACGGCCTTGATTCGCTCAATCAGGCCTTCGCTTTCTTTCTCGACTTTTTCCCGGGCCGCTTTCTCCTCCTCGGTCTCATCCTCGAGGTCAAGCCGCCCGCGAGCCACATCCTGCAGCTGCTTGCCGTCAAACTCCTGAAGATGATTCATCAACCAGTCGTCGACCCGATCACTCAGGAGCAGCACCTCGATGCCGCGCTTGCGAAAAATCTCCAGCTGAGGACTGCGGCGCGCGGTGTTGAAGTTCTCCGCCACAACGTAATAGATTTTGTCCTGCCCTTCCTGCATGCGTCCAACATAGTCCGCCAGAGACTGATCCTGCGTTGCGCTGTCCGTGTGGGTGCTGGCAAAGCGCAGCAGAGCGGCGATCTTGTCCTTGTTGGCAAAGTCCTCTGCGGGTCCTTCCTTGAGCACCTGACCAAACTCTTTCCAGAATGTCGCGTATTTCTCCGGCTCGTTCTTGGCCATCTTCGAGAGCATGTCCAGGACGCGTTTGCTCAGCGCGCTGCGCAGGGCATCCACGGTCTTGTCCTGCTGGAGAATTTCCCGCGAGACGTTAAGCGATAGATCGTTGGAGTCGAGCACGCCTTTTACAAAACGCAGGTAGAGCGGCAGAAACTGCTCCGCGTCGTCCATAATAAAGGTGCGCTGCACGTAGAGCTTGACCCCGCGATTCGCATCCCGGTTCCACAGATCAAAGGGGGCCCGGGCCGGAATGTAGAGCAGACTTGTGTACTCGAGCTTTCCCTCTACCCGGTTGTGACTCCAACTCAGCGCGTCCTCAAAGTCGTGGGAAACGTGTTTGTAGAAGGACTGATATTCCTCATCGCTGATCTCACTCCGACTGCGCGTCCAGAGCGCCGTTGCCTCGTTAACCGCCTTGTATTCGCGCTCCGCCGTCTCAGCTTCATTGTCTTCGCCGCCCGATGCCGGGGCCGCCGGCTCCTGCATCATGACCGGCACGGAAATGTGGTCTGAGTATTTCTTGATCACACTGCGCACACGCCAGTCGTCGGCAAATTCCTTGCAGTCGTCACGCAGATGCAGAACGATGCTGGTCCCGCGCGCAGCTTTCTCCAGAGCGGCGATCGAGAACTCGGATTCACCGTGAGACTCCCAGAGAACCCCCTCCTCGGCCGCGACACCGGCCTTGCGCGTATGAACCTCAACCCGATCAGCCACAATGAAGGAGGAGTAAAAGCCGACCCCAAACTGGCCGATCAGCTGGGAATCTTTTTGCTGATCGCCTGAGAGCTGCTGAAGGAAGGCGGCTGTGCCCGATTTGGCGATGGTCCCGAGGTTATCGATAACCTCCTCCCGGGTCATACCGATCCCGTTGTCACTGATCGTCACAGTGCCCGCATCCTTGTCGACATCGACCTGCACATGAAACTCGCTGTCACCCTCGAGCAAGCTATCATCGGCGAGCGCCGCAAAGCGCAGCTTATCCACCGCATCTGAGGCGTTGGAAATCAGCTCGCGGAGAAAAATCTCCTTGTTGGAGTAAAGCGAATGGATCATCAGATGCAGCAGTTGCCGCGCCTCAGTCTGAAAACCCAGTGTTTCCTTGTTGATTTCTGCTGTCATAGTGCCCTCTGAAAAGTCGTCTCAGGAATGACTCGATAGATCCCTTGTTAGTTGGGGTTATTGCTTGGTAATTCAAGGGTCTGGATAAATCGCAGGCAAAAAAAACCCGCCATTAACGGCGGGTTTCGGGGCCCTGGCCGGCTGAGCTTACCAGCCGGTGATTTCCGATAGCCCGGAACCGATATCCGCCAGGGACCGAACGGTTTTAACCCCGGCATCTTCCAGCGCTGCGAATTTCTCATCCGCTGTGCCCTTGCCGCCGGAAATGATCGCCCCCGCATGCCCCATACGCTTACCCTTGGGCGCTGTCACCCCGGCAATGTAGGACACCACCGGTTTGGAGACGTTGGCCTTTATGTACGCTGCAGCCTCTTCCTCCGCCGTGCCGCCGATTTCACCGATCATCACAATAGCCTCGGTACCGGGATCTGCCTCGAACATCGCAAGAATATCGATAAAGTTTGAGCCGGGGATGGGGTCGCCGCCAATGCCCACACAGGTGGACTGACCAAAGCCCGCATCCGAGGTCTGCTTGACGGCCTCGTAGGTCAGCGTTCCCGAGCGGGACACGATCCCGACCTTGCCGGGCAGATGAATGTGGCCCGGCATAATGCCGATCTTGCACTCCCCGGGGGTGATCACTCCGGGGCAGTTGGGACCGACCAGGCGCACGCCAAGCTCGTCACACTTCACTTTGGCTTCGAGCATGTCCAGGGTCGGAATGCCCTCCGTGATACAGACCACAAGCTTTACGCCGCCATTGGCCGCCTCGAGAATCGAGTCCTTGCAAAAGGGCGCGGGCACGTAGATCACAGAGGCATCCGCACCGGTTGTCTCAACCGCTTCGGCAACCGTGTTGAAGACCGGCAGGCCGAGATGCTCCTGGCCGCCCTTGCCCGGAGTTACACCGCCCACCATCCTGGTGCCATAGGCAATGGCCTGCTCCGAGTGAAAGGTGCCCTGGGAACCCGTAAAGCCCTGGCAAATCACTTTTGTGTCCTTGTTAATAAGGATACTCATCAGGCGTTACCTCCCGCTGCCTTCACTGCCTGCTCAGCCGCGTCCGTCAAACTGGTCGCCGCGATAATATTCAGTCCACTGTCCGCGAGGACCTTGCGACCGAGCTCCGCATTGTTGCCCTCAAGGCGCACAACTACCGGAACCGCCACACCAATTTCCTGCACGGCCCCGATGACCCCTTCGGCAATCAGGTCACAGCGAACAATGCCGCCAAAGATATTAATCAACACGGCCTTCACTTTTTCGTCCGAAAGAATGATCTTGAAGGCCTCGGATACGCGCTCCTTGGTGGCACCACCCCCGACGTCCAGGAAGTTGGCCGGCGCACCCCCGTGCAGCTTGACGATATCCATCGTACCCATCGCCAGACCTGCGCCATTGACCATGCAGCCAATATTGCCATCCAGCGCGACGTAGTTCAGTTCCCAGCGTGCCGCATGCGCCTCGCGCTCATCTTCCTGGGAGGGGTCGTGCATCTCAGCCAGCGCAGGCTGACGATAGAGCGCATTGCTGTCCACACCGATCTTCGCATCCAGGCAGTGGAGATTGCCTTCGGTAGTGATGACCAGCGGATTAATCTCAATGAGCGCCAGATCCTTTTCCTCGAACATCTTTGCCAGGCCGAGGAAAATCTTCACAAACTGCTTGATCTGCTCACCCTGCAGGCCCAGGCGAAACGCCAGGTCGCGACCCTGGTAGGGCTGCGCGCCAACCAGGGGATCGATCGTCGCCCGGAGTATTTTCTCCGGCGTTTCTTCTGCGACTTTCTCGATCTCTACACCACCCTCGGTTGATGCCATAAACACGATACGGCGTGAAGAACGATCAACCACGGCGCCGAGATACAGTTCATCGGCAATATCCGTGCAGGATTCAACGAGGATTTTGGACACCGGCTGCCCGTTGGCATCCGTCTGGTAAGTCACAAGATTCTTGCCCAGCCACTGCGTGGCAAAGTCAGCGATCTCTTCCTTGGTCTTCACCAGCTTTACGCCGCCGGCCTTACCGCGACCGCCCGCATGAACCTGAGCCTTGACGACCCACATATCGCCGCCAATCAAGTCTGCGGCCTCGACCGCTGCGTGTGCCGAGTCGACGGCGTGTCCCTTGGAAACCGGCAAGCCGTACTCTGCAAAGAGTCGCTTGCCCTGGTACTCATGAAGATTCATTTGATGTCCCGTTAATGCTGTAGGAAACGTGCGCGCCCGGGACCCCTTGCCCCAGGCGCGTTTTCTCACGAACCGGCCTCACACCGGTTCGCTGAAAGGAATTAGCGGCGTTTGCGGTTCGCCACGTGAATAGCATGGCCATCCACCGCCAGCGCCGCCTCGTGGACCGCCTCAGAGAGCGTCGGATGGCCGAACACCATCAGCGCAATGTCCTCAGTGCTCGAACCAAATTCCATCGCGATCAATATCTGTTGACACAGGTCCGCCGCGGAGGGACCCACGATGTGACAGCCCAGAATGCGATCAGTCTCCGCATGAGAGATAATCTTGACCAGTCCGTCAGAATCATTGGCTGCCAGAGCCCGACCGGAGGCCGCAAAAGGGAAGGTGCCTACCTTATAGGGCGTGCCATCGGACTTCAGTTCCTGCTCCGTGCGCCCGACCGCGGCAATCTCCGGATGGGTGTAGATGATGGACGGTATGCAATCGTAGTTAACCTGTGCTGGCTTACCGGCGATGCGCTCCACAACCATGATCCCCTCTTCGGAGCCCTTGTGAGCCAGCATCGGACCGCGCACGACATCCCCCACGGCGTAGACGTTCGGCGCCTCGGTCACACATTGATCGTTCACAAAGATAAAGCCGCGTTCGTCCAGAGTGACCCCGGAATCGTCCGCGAGCAGGTCGACGGTGCGCGGACGCCGTCCCACCGACACGATCAGCTTGTCAAAAACTTCCGTGTGCTCACCCGCCGCTGAATCGTAGCGTACATGCACCTTGCCTTCTTTGACGGTGGCCTCGGTGACGCGACTGCTCAGACGAATGTCCAGCCCCTGCTTCTTGAATATCTTGCCGGCTTCCTTGGCAATCTGGGCGTCCATCATGGGCAGGAATTCGTCCAGCGCTTCGAGGAGAACCACCTCGGATCCAAGACGTCCCCAGACACTACCCAGTTCCAGACCGATCACGCCAGCGCCGATTACGCCGAGTCGCCCGGGCACTTCGGTAAATTCGAGGGCGCCCGTCGAGTCGACGATAAACTCGTTGTCCACCGGCGCAGGCGGAATCGTCACAGGCTCGGAGCCCGCGGCGATAATCACGCTGCCGGCCTCCAGCACGGATACGGTGCCATCTGCCGCAGTGACCTCAACATTGGCTCCGGCAAGGACCTTGCCGCGTCCCTGCACGACACTCACGCCGTTATGCTTGAACAGGCCGGCGATGCCACCGGTCAGCTGGCCGACGATCTGTTCCTTGCGCTTGAGCATCGCGCTCACATCGATGCTGGGGTTGTCCACCGCAATACCATGGATCGCCAGGCCGGACTGGGCCTCATGAAACTTCTGGCTGGAGTCCAGCAGCGCCTTGGAGGGGATACAGCCCACGTTCAGGCAGGTTCCACCCAGGGTCGCCCCCCCCTGCTCGTCAACCCATTCCTCAACGACCGCGGTGCTCATACCCAACTGTGCGGCGCGAATGGCGGCCACATAACCTGCGGGCCCAGAGCCAATTACCACTACATCAAAATCATTTGCCATCTTGCGTTTCCCGTCAGAATTAGCGTCGGTGGATCCGGTGAATCAGAGCTGGAGCAGAATCCGCGCCGGATCTTCGATCAGGTCCTTGACCGCCACCAGGAACTGTACCGCGGTCTTCCCGTCGATCAGGCGATGATCATAGGACAGTGCAAGGTACATCATGGGCAGCACCACTATCTCGCCATCGACCACCATAGGCCGATCCTGAATCTTGTGCATCCCGAGAATCCCCGTTTGCGGCGGATTCAGGATCGGCGTACTCATCAGAGATCCAAACACCCCGCCGTTGGTTACCGTGAAGGTGCCGCCGGTCATATCGTCAATGGTCAGCTTGTTGTCCTTGGCCCGCGCCCCCAGATCGACAACCGCAGCCTCGACATCGGCAAGACTCATAAAGTCCGCATCGCGAAGCACCGGGACCACGAGGCCGCCGGGGGTCGATACCGCGACGCCGATATCCTGATAGCCGTGATAAACGATGTCATTGCCATCAATAGAAGCGTTTACTGCCGGATAGCGCTTGAGCGCCTCACAGGCGGCTTTGACGAAAAAGCCCATAAAGCCAAGGCGCGTGCCGTTGTGGGTCTTTTCAAACTGGTCCTTGTACTTCCTGCGCAGGGCCATGACCGGCGCCATGTTGACCTCATTAAAGGTTGTCAGCATCGCTGTTGACGTCGTCGCGTCCAGCAGCCGCTCCGCAATTCGTGCCCGCATACGGGTCATCGGTACGCGTTTTTCGACGCGCTCCGAGGAGGGTCCGCTGGGCACGTCAACCACGGCTGCGACGGGCGATGCGGGCGCGGCGGCGGGCGCCGCAGCGGCGCGTTGGCTCAGATGATTGGCGACATCCTCCTTGGTGATGCGCCCGCCTTTACCCGTGCCGGTCAGCTGCGCAGCATCCAGACCATGCTCTTCGATCATCTGTCGCGCCGCAGGCCCCATTTCACCCCCTGCTGTTGCGGCAGCCTCTGCTACCGACGCTGCGGCCGGGGTATCACCTGCGGACGGTGCAGCGACTGCGCCCTCCTCAAGCTCAGCGAGCAGCGCCTCACTCTCGATAGTTTCGCCCTCAGCCGCGTGTATCTTCAGGATCACGCCATCGGCCGGAGCGACGACTTCCATCACTACCTTGTCAGTCTCGATCTCGACGATCAGCTCGTCACGTTGTACCGCCTCACCCTCCTTCTTGTGCCAGGCAGCCACTTCGCCGTCAGCGACGGACTCTGGGAAGGCGGGAGCTTTAATTTCGATAGCCATGAGTTTTCCTTGTGGTAATGCGGCTGTTAAGCGTTGAAGTTCGGGATCGTCAGCGCCTGATTGAGGAAGGCTTCCATCTGCTCCAGATGAAGAGCCATGTAACCTGCCGCCGGGGCGGCTGAAGCTTCTCGCCCCGCGTAGCTGAGATAAATGTTGGGGTTTTGAGTCCAGAATGCGCGGCGCATGTGGTGCTGGCTCGAATACCAGGCGCCCTGGTCCATGGGTTCCTCCTGACACCAGACCGCGTCGCGGACATTCGGATAGCTCGCCAGCACCTGAAGAAGCTCTGCTTCCGGAAACGGATACAGCTGCTCAAGGCGAATCAGCGCCACGTTTTCAATGGCGCGCTCGCGACGTGCCGCGCGCAGGTCGTAAAAGACTTTCCCGGAGCACAGGACGATGCGCTCGATAGCGCTTTTATCAATAACGTCGCTGTCGTCCAGTACATTGTGGAACCGGCCGTTGGCGAGATCCTCAAGCGTCGAAGTTGCCTCTTTATGCCGCAGCAGACTCTTGGGAGACATGACAACCAGCGGCTTGCGCAGGGGCCGGATAGCCTGGCGCCGGAGCATATGAAACACCTGCGCCGGCGTCGTGGGCACGCAGACCTGAATATTGTGCTCAGCGCAGAGCTGCATAAACCGTTCGAGGCGTGCGGAGCTGTGCTCCGGGCCCTGCCCCTCGTAACCGTGGGGTAGCAGCATGGTCAGGCCGCAGAGACGCTGCCACTTGTGTTCGCCACTGGTAATAAACTGATCAATCACAACCTGCGCACCGTTCGCGAAATCGCCAAACTGCGCCTCCCAAATCACCAGCCCCGTGGGCGATGTCGTCGCGTAGCCATATTCAAAGGCCAGGACCGCCTCTTCGGACAGCAAGGAATCGTGAATGACAAAGCTCGCCTGATCCTCGCTGATGTGCTGGAGCGGCATGTAGGCTGCTTCGTCGCGCTGGTTGTGCAAGACCGCATGCCGGTGAGAGAAGGTGCCGCGACCCACGTCCTGACCGGTAAGACGAACCGGATACCCGGCCTCAAGCAGGGTCGCGTAGGCCAGGGTTTCCGCAAAACCCCAGTTCAGGGGCATTGCGCCGGCAGCCATTTTGCGCCGATCCTCGAGAATCTTGGCTACCTGACGCTGGAGCGGAAAGTTGTCCGGCGCCAGATTCGTGTTATGCGCCAGGGTCTGCAGCGCATGCAGATCCATACCGGTGTCACAGTGCAGGGTCCAGTCGTGGCCAAGATAGGGTGTCCAGTCGACAAACAGCTCCGCATTCGGCTCGTTCACGAGACTGGAAACCAGCGGCTCGTTACGATCCAGGGAGTCCCGATACCCATCGACCAGCGCCTGGTCCTCCTCCTCGCTGATGATGCCCGCCTCAATCAGGCGCCGGGCATAGATGTCGCGGGTCGTAGGATGCTTGCGAATTGCGTCGTACATGCGCGGCTGGGTCACCGAGGGCTCGTCGGCCTCGTTATGACCGCGTCGTCGATAACAGACCAGATCGACAACGACATCACGCTTGAATTCATTGCGATAATCAATCGCCATTTGCGTGACGAAGAGCACCGCTTCCGGATCGTCGCCGTTGACGTGAAAAATCGGCGCCTGGACCATCTTGGCCACGTCCGTGCAGTATTCCGTGGAGCGGGCATCCTCCCGGCGACTGGTAGTGAACCCGACCTGGTTATTCAGCACCAGGTGTACCGTGCCCCCGGTCTTGTACGCGCGGGTCTGGGACATCTGGAAGGTCTCCATAACCACCCCCTGTCCGGCGAATGCGGCATCACCGTGCAGCACAATAGGCCATACGGTCGTGCCCGCCGGATCGCCGCGCCGGTCCTGGCGCGCGCGCACGGAGCCCTCGACCACCGGCGATACGATCTCCAGGTGCGATGGATTAAAAGCCAACGCCAGGTGTACCTCGCCCCCGGGCGTCATCACGTTGGATGAAAAGCCCTGGTGATATTTCACATCGCCGGAGCTCTCGTAGACCGCGCGCCCCTCAAACTCCGCAAACAGCTCCGAGGGATTTTTGCCAAGAATATTGACCAGCACGTTCAGGCGTCCGCGATGCGCCATACCAATTACGATTTCCTTGGCACCGTAGCCACCGATCCGCTGAATCATCTCGGCGAGCATCGGAATCAGGCTCTCGCCGCCCTCAAGGCCGAAACGCTTGGTTCCCGGAAACTTTGAGCCGAGGGACTTTTCAAGACCGTCCGCCTTGATCAGCCGACGCAGAATCTGCCGCTGCACCTCGGGCCCGTAGTCCGGCGCGGAGCGCACGGACTCCATGCGCGTCATGATCCACTGGCGCTGCTCGGTATCGACGATGTGCATGAACTCGGCACCCACCGTATGGCAGTAGGTCTTTTCCAGCGCGTCGATAATATCCTTGAGCGTATTAGAATCGCTGCCTGTCTTGAGCGTACCGACCTGAAAAGTGGTGTCCAGGTCAGCAATCGAAAGCTCATGAAAGCCCAGCTCCAGATCCGCCACATGCTCGCGCTCGGCGAGCCCCAGGGGATCGAGCTGAGCTTTTTGATGGCCGCGCTGGCGATACGCCGAAATAAGCGCAAGCACCTTGACCTGCTTACGCTCATGCTGAGTGGCCTGACTGTCGTGCGCAACCGTCGCCTCGGTCCGCACACGCATTTTGCTGATCCGGGCAAAGCGTTCGCGCACCGCACTGTGCGGCACATCATCAATGAGGGAGGTTTTGCTTTCGACCCTGGGCAGCTTGTCGAAGTAATCTCGCCACTGCTCGGGTACTGCGTTGGGGTCGATCAGGTAGCTTTCGTAAAGATCTTCTACATAGGTGGCGTTACCGCCAGCAATGTGCGAACTGCGTCGAAACAGTTCCATCGAGTTTTCTTGCATGTTGCCCCCTAGACGAACAACACACCGACCCCAATCAGATTAAATCAGACCAGCCAGTGTGTGCCGGGGCATATGAATTCCGCGGTCCCCCCGGCCCCGCGGGCGCCGCCAGCGAATGGGCAGCGCGATGGCGCAATTATGCCAGTAAAGGGCTTGCGCTAGAAGATGTAAGGCAGTGAATTGGGTCGACTTTTAGCGCTTATTTGCGCCGAAAAGCCGACCCATGGACAGATTCAGGCTGCGCGCTTGAGCAGCATGCTGCGGATATGGCCGATAGCCCGCGTAGGATTGAGCCCCTTCGGACACACATTCACGCAGTTCTGAATCCCGTGGCAGCGGAACACGCTGAAGGGATCATCAAGCCGTGAGAGACGCTCCTCGGTCGCCGTATCTCGACTATCGGCCAGGAAGCGATAGGACTGGAGCAGACCCGCCGGACCGATGAAGCGATCGGGATTCCACCAGAACGAGGGGCAGCTCGTAGAGCAGCAGGCACAGAGTATGCACTCGTAGAGTCCGTCGAGCTTCGCCCGGTCCTCCGGTGACTGCAGACGCTCGATTGCCGGCGCCGGCGTATCATTCTGCAAATAGGGTTGAACCTTCTCGTACTGAGCGTAAAACATACTCATGTCAACGACGAGATCGCGGATCACCGGGAGCCCCGGCAAGGGCCGGATCACCAGGCGATTATTCTTCACCGTTTCAGAGAGCGGCGTAATACATGCCAGGCCGTTCTTGCCGTTCATATTGAGCCCGTCCGAACCGCAGACGCCCTCGCGGCAGGAGCGGCGATAGGTTACCGAGGTATCCTGCTGCGCTTTTATCTCCTCAAGGACATCAAGAACCATCACGTCTTTGCCGCCCGTATCGACCTCAAAGGTCTGCATGGACGGCTCTGCGTCCTGCTCCGGGTTGTAACGATAAATACTGACCTGCAACATTCCAAAAAACTCCCTATCGTCAGTTCCCCGCGGGGATCAGTAAGTCCGGGCCTTGGGCTCAAAGGCATCCATGGTCTTTGGCGCAAAGTTCACGCCGCGCTTGCCGACACTCATGTCGCCGGGGAAGTACAATGAGTGACAGAGCCAGTTTTCGTCATCGCGAACCTGGAAGTCCTCACGCGCATGCGCCCCGCGACTTTCCGTGCGCTGTTCCGCCGATACCGCCGTGGCCTCAGCCACTTCAAACAGGTTTTG
>CAZGGN010000043.1:0-19113 GCA_964525195.1 uncultured Congregibacter sp. | reverse complement strand
CTGCCTGCTATCTACATTTTTTGCGCATCGATTTTCAATCAGGTCTTCGCTCTCCAGAGCAGCCTGCAGTTTCAGATCGGGCTGGCCATCGCACTCACCTGGCTGACCGTCGGCACCAACATCGTCGCCCTGCGCATCGGCAAGTGGATTCCCAATATTGGCGCGCTGGTCAAGATGCTACTGTTTGGCGGAATCATATTTGGCGCCTGGCGCTACACCTCCATAAACAGCATGGCAAACCCCATGACGCTGGAGGCCCTGACGCCCAACTGGGGCGAGGGACTGCAATTTATTCCGGCCATCGTTTACGGAATGCTGGGCTTCGAGCTGGTCAGCGCCGGCGCCGCAGAAATGCGCAACCCGGCGCGCGATGTCCCCCGGGCGATTCTCTATTCCGGGATCATCGTGGTTGTGCTGTGCCTGCTGGGGACGGCTGCGGTGCTGGCCGCTATTCCCGCGCAAGACATCAATCTGGTGGAAGGACTCATCGATACCCTGCACCTCTTTTTTGGTGATCTGGCGCTGGGTGGCCCGCTGGTGACCGGACTGGGCCTGGCTACACTCTTTGCGATCTTCTCGGGCGGTGTCACCTGGGCCCTGGGGGTTAATCGCGCGGCGGCGGAGGCTGCACTCGAAGGCGAGCTGCCGCGCTGGTTTGGCATCGAAACGCGACACAACGGCACCCCCCTGGGGGCCGCTATGCTCACCGGCTGCGTCAGCACCACGGCGTTGCTGCTCTACGGTTTCATGGCCGGGAGCAATGAAGACCTGTTCTGGGCCTTGTTTGCCTTCAGTGGCGTGCTTTTTCTTCTGCCTTATGTGGGCATGGTGCTGGCCTTCCTGCAGCTGCGCCGCGCTGATCGCGACCATCATCGTCCGTTTTTGCTGCCCGGCGGCAATCCCGGGGCGGTGCTCGCAGCAATGCTCTGCGCGGCTACACTGCTGATTGCCATCACGCTGTTCATGTACACGCCGGGCTCGGGTCCCGAGTGGACCGTGATTACCGGAGTCATCAGCATGCTGGCTCTGGGGGAACTGGTGATTCGCATTGCCGAGCGCGAAGCTGCGGGGAACCGGATCGTATCGAAGGCATCTGAATCCGTGGAAGCGACGTAAACCCCATGCATAGTCAGAACCTCAGGGAGGAACGATGCCTGCCACCTCGACAATTCGATCTATCCCCGGGTCTACCCGACAGTCCCTGCTGCGCGCCGCCCTGGCCCTAGCGCTCGCCCTGGCGGCGCCCCTGGGCAGCGCGGCCAATGAGATGCTCCCCGTCAGGGCAGCGGATTCTGCCGCGAGCAGCAACGCCGACAGCAGTCCGTCGACAGCGGATCTTGAGAAAGTCGGCGAAGCCCGCCTCAAATTCCTTCTGTGGTCGGTGTACGACTCGCGCCTCTTTACCCCCAGCGGGGACTACCGCGAGGGAGATCGACCGCTGAAGCTGGAAGTCACCTATCTGCTGAACGTCAAAGCTGACGCCCTGATTGAGCGGACCCTGACCGAGTGGGAAGCGATGGGCCGTGCCCATCCCCGACAGGATGAATGGGCAAAACAGCTGGCATCGATCTGGGTAGACATTGATGCAAACGATACGCTGAGCCTGGAACTGGATCGGGAAAACCGCGCCACCTTTCGTCGCAACGGCGAACTACTGGGACAGATTGAGGATCCGGAGTTTGGTCAGGAGTTTGTGGACATCTGGCTCTCCCCGGACTGTACCCGACCGGAAATCCGCACGGCGCTGCTGGGCAGGAACGGCTGAGGGCTCAGCGGCAGCTGGGCCAGGGCCTTCAGCCCCGCAGCTGTGAATCAGGTCTGCTCGGCTTTAACAGGGTGTGCCTCTTGCCTTGAGCCCACGTCCCCGGTGAGGTACTGCTCAAGGCGCTCCTCGGCATCGTCACCAAATAAAATCCGGCTGGCTTCAGCAAGGCCCGGCGCGCTCCGTATGTCCGCCACAGGCACGACCTGTTCAATCTTCGACCGGCGACGCATAAAGTCCTCAAGACGCACGACCATTTCACGACGCGCGGTCAGTTCTATTTCACAGCGGGTGTACTCCGCATGCTCGATCAGCAATTCGACGCTGCTCGCATCCTCGCGAATACGGTCCAGAAGCTGAAATGCGGACTCGCCGTAGCGTCGCCAGAAGCGCTCGCTGAGCGGCTCCGATGAGCCCGGATCGGTCATCGCGTCCAGACCCAGCTGGCTCGCCTGCTGCATAAACTGAGCCTTAACCGAACCCCGCGGCTCGCCGTACCAGGGGGCATCGGGATTGGGGATCGCTACACCCAGCGCGGCGACCGCATCTACCACCTCGTCGCCGACATTCAGGCAATCCGTCAGCTTGCCCCCGAAGATGCTGATCTGCGATTGCTCCCGATTACTTTCTATTTCATGCTTTCGCGAGAGCTGGACCCAGTCCGTCGCCTCCTGAGAGCCGCTGACCGCCAGAGGGCGCACTCCGACGCGTTCAGCAATCACATCTTGCGCACGAATCGGCTGACGCAGATTGAGTAGCTGGTTTACGTTATCGAGCACAAACTGCCGGTCCTCAGGCGTTACGCCCACTGCCGGATTATCCACCGGCGTGTCGGTGGTGCCGATACAGGTCTTGGGCCCCATGGGAATCAAAAAGAAGAGCCGCCCGTCACTGGCAAAAAAGGTCAGCACCCGGCGGCTGTCTGTCACCCGGTCAACGATCAGATGTATCCCTTTGGAGAAAAGGTGTCGATAGCGCGTCTCGATACCGAGTTGTGCGTTGAGTTGATCGGCCCAGGGACCACAGGCATTGACGAGCACGCGCGCCTGCAGTGACAGTTCGCGACCGCTTTCAACGTCCTTCAGGCGGCAATCCCAGACACCGTTGCGGCGCTCGGCATTTTCGAGACTGATGTAGTTCGCCGCCGCACAGCCCATATCCAGTGCCCGGCGCACAAAGCCAAAAACGAAGCGCGCGTCGTTGTCGTAGAGATAGCAATCCGAGTACTCGAGGCCGCCGGCGGCGCGACTCGTGTTGATCTCCGGTTCCAGGTGCTTGATGGCTTTGGGGGACAGGTAGCGTGGCGCCCGGGTTTTGCACCGGCCAATCAGCCAGTACAGGACGCTGCCGAGAAATACGAAAAACGACCAGACACGGAAACCTTTCTGGATCGTGGTGAAAAAGCGTATTTCCTTGACCGTGGCGGGATAGGCGCGCATCAGTTCATTGCGCGACCGACACAGTTTATTGACCAGCAGAAACTCGCGGCTTTCGAGATATTTAATGCCGCCCCAGGCAAGATTACTGGAGTTTGAGCTCACACCGCTGGCAAAGTCGCCGCGATCGACCAGTGCCACGCGCACACCTTTTCCAGCCAAGGCGGCGGCGGAAACTGCACCGTTAATACCACCACCGACGATCAAAACGTCATACAGCGGCCCCTCAAGGCCATCGATATTGCTGTCACGCAGCGCGGTAGACACCGCAAACCCTCCCTGTTGCCAACTTGTTTTAGAGAGATCCTCCGGACCCGGCAGCTGGACAGAATCCGTCTCAAACACCACTATAGCGCACTCTCTCCACCCCCATTCAGCACCCTATGCGTTACGAGAACATGGAAATCTACCGCGGCCTGCAGTATCCCTGGGGTCGAGGCGTGAATCCGGAACCCGGTGAGCCACAGCAGATTGCAGATGGCGTGTACTGGGTCCGCTTTCCCATGCCCATGTCGCTGGATCACATTAACCTCTGGCTTCTGGAAGACGGCGAGGGCTGGACGGTAGTGGATACCTGCCTGAATCTGCCCGAGGCAAAAACCCTGTGGGAGTCGCTCTTTGTGGGCTTTATGGGGGGTAAACCGGTAACCCGGGTGATCTGTACGCACATGCATCCGGATCACGTGGGACTGGCCGGCTGGATTTGCGAACGCTTTGACTGCGACCTCTGGATGTCCCGCTCGGAGTATCTGATGTGTCGCTCACTGGTCGCTGATACGGGCCGCCCCGCACCGCAGGTGGCCATCGATTTTTATCACCGCGCAGGCTATGACGAAGAGCAGTTGGAGCAGTACAAGGCGCGTTTCGGTTTCTTTGGCAAAGCGGTTGCGCCGCTACCCGACCGCTACCGGCGCCTGGTTGATCTGGAGACGCTGAATATCGGCGGACGCTACTGGCAGGTCATGGAGGGCAGCGGGCATTCGCCGGAACATGTCTGCCTCTATTGCCCGGCGCTCAAGCTGTTTATTTCCGGCGATCAGGTGCTCCCGAGAATTACGCCGAATGTGTCGGTATTTCCCACCGAGCCCGAGGGTGATCCGCTGAAGTACTGGCTCCGCTCCGGTGCCCGGCTGCGCGAGCGACTCCCGGAGGATCTGTTGGTACTGCCCTCGCACGAGGCCCCGTTCATGGGCCTGCACGTGCGACTCACGCAAATCCTTGAAGCTCACAAGGAAGACCTGAGCGCGCTATTCAACCTGTTGAGTGAGCCCAAACGCGCCGTGGACTGTTTTCCCGCGCTGTTCAAACGCAAGATCGGCAAAGGCTCCCTGGGACTGGCCACCGGAGAGACCCTTGCGCACCTCAACTGCCTGCTGGGACGACGACGCATACGACGGCACAGCGACGACGACGGGGTGTATTGGTATGTTCAGGATCCGGATGCCGTCGATCTGGATGAAGACTAGAGAGTAAAGCCATGTTGCAGGGTCTGAAAGTCAGTTTCTACCGAAGCTTCTATCGGTTCTCAGCCTGGCAGGCATGGCATGCACCGAGTGTCCACGATGAACCGGGCGGACTCGAATTACCCACCCGTGTCGGCCCGATACGCGCGCATCTGTATAGCGGCTCCGAGGCTGCAGCGCGTCCGCTGGTTATCTACTTTCACGGCGGCGGCTGGGTTATTGGCGATCTGCAGACGCATCACGCCTACTGCCGGGCACTCAGTGAGGCTTCCGGCGCCACGGTGATCGCAGTGGACTATCGACTGGCGCCGGAGCATCGCTTCCCCACCGCACAGGATGACTGTCTGGCAGCGGCAATCGCAATAGGCGAGCGTCTCAGCGATTTCGGCCCGGACAACGGTGGCATTGTGCTGGCCGGAGACAGCGCCGGCGGCCAGCTTTCACTGTGCACCGCATTGGCCGCTGAGGGCGAGCTCAAACAGCGACTTGCGGGGATGCTGCTGACCTACCCGGTCGTGGATCACTACAGCAGACCCTCCCCTTCCTACCAGGACTGCGCCACGGGTCAGGCGCTCACCAGCGCGCTCATGCGCTGGTTCTGGGATAGCTATCTGGGTGACGCAGACCCACAAGCGCCCGCAACGCAACGGGCCTTCCCCCTGCGTAACCCCGCTCTGGGCGATTTACCGCCCACGATCCTCTGTACCGCTGGTCGGGACCCCCTCAGGGATGAGGGCATGGCGATGGGCGAAGCCCTGCGTAGCGCCGGGGTGTCTGTAGAACAGGCGCACTACCCGGATTCGGAACACGGCTTCGCCTGCTCCATGGGACCCACCGACGACTACAGCGACTGGCTCCAGCGCTGCGCCGACTGGATCGCCCGGCGCTAGATCCGGCCCCTACGCGAGGCACAAGTGCGCGAGGCGCAAGGCTGCCGGTCCGGTGCTGTTCAGCGAACCGGTGGCCTTTTCTTTCTGGTGAGTGAACAGTGCCGGGACGGCAGCCGGCTCCAGGAGAGGACGTTTAGCCCGCGCTGATTTTGCCAAGAATCTCCCGCGCGCCAGCCTCGTCAAGCAGCTTGGGCGGAAAGTATCCCGTGGCTTCAGTCACCGCGAGATTGACCAGATAATCGAAGTCTGCGGGCTTGATCTTGTCTGACACCGCGGGAATACCCACCGCATCGCGCAGCTCGATCACCGCGTCAATGAATGCCTGGGCACGCTCGGCCCTGCCCTGCCCCGCCTGCGCGACGCCGATGAGCTCGGCCAGCTCAGCGAGGGACTCCTCCGCCTCGCTTCGGCAGAACTCCAGCACATGAGGCAGGACCATGGCGTTGGCGAGGCCATGGGGAATCTGATACTTGCCACCGAGCTGATGGGCGATCGCATGCACGCTGCCGACGTTGACCTGATTAATCGCGATACCGGCGTAATAGGACGCCAGGGCCATGGATTCCCGCGCTTCGGCGTCATCGCCCTGGTCATAGGCCCGCTTGAGGTTGCCAAAGATAATGCGGATCGCGCGCTCGGCGTTGACCTTGCGCGTCCCGCGCTCCCAGCGGCAGATATAGGCCTCTACCGCGTGCGTCAGCGCATCCATGCCCGTGGCCGCGGTGATCTGCGGGGGCATTCCCAACTGCAAATCCGGATCCAGCGCGGTGGCCGCCACCGCAAGCCCCGAGCCCGAGAGCACGGATTTTTCGTGGGTAAGCGGGTCGGAAATCACCGCACCCATTGTCGCTTCGGAGCCTGTGCCTGCCGTCGTGGGTATTGCGAAGATCGGAAGCACATCGTGCTTGACCTTACCCAGACCCACCCAGTCCCGCGGGTCATCACTACTCGTGGCGCTGGCCGCCACGATCTTGGCGCAATCAATGGACGAGCCTCCACCAATGGCGAGAACCGCATCACTGCCTTGACGGTGCAGCTCGGCGACCCCGGCAGAGACATGATCAAAAGTGGGATCCGGCTCTACCCCGTCATAGAACGCAATATCGATTTCACTGCCCTCAAATCCCGCCAGCGCCTGATCGACAATACCGAGGTCCCGCAGGGGCCTGTCGGTCACGACCAGAATCCGCTTGAAGCCCGAACGACGTATATGGGCACAGAGCTGTCTGGCGCTTCCGGCCCCGCAGAAAGCCAGATAACTGGTCCCGGGCGAAAAGGTCGTCAGGACCTTGGCCAGAAAGAAGAAAAGCATGTTCTTGAACTTATTCATGGAGGCGTCTTTTCCGGTAATGAACAACGGACGCAAGAGTAACAACTCCCGCCACATGCGGCGAATTATTGTCGCTTGCTCTGGCCGCCGCTGAATGCGATGTTGGCCAACAACGCTAGAATGTTCCAAACGGGCGTCAAAGCCCGTTCCAAGGCAAGGCTAACAAGGCAGTCTCAATGACCGAACATATCCGCCGCTATGTGCATATCGACGAATCCGATCGCAGTCTCAGCATCCGCGAAGATCGCGCGCCGATCCCGGGCGCCGAAGAATTATTGATCAAAGTGGAAGCGGCGGGCCTGAACAGAGCCGACCTGCTGCAGCGCAAGGGGCTCTATCCCCCGCCGCCGGATGCCTCCCCGATCATGGGACTGGAGGTCGCCGGGACCGTGCTGGCCTGCGGTGAAGCCGCCGGCGACTGGCAGGTCGGTGACCGGGTCTGTGCACTGACCCATGGAGGCGGCTATGCCAGCATCGCCATCGCACCCCAGGCGCAGACATTGCCCGTCCCGTCGGGCTACAGCATAGCTGAGGCCGCCGCTCTCCCCGAAGCGCTGCTGACGGTCTGGCACAACCTGTTCCAGCGCGCCGCCTTGCAGCCGGGCGAAAACGTACTGATTCACGGTGGCGCCAGCGGCATCGGCACGCTCGCCGTGGCCATCTGCAAGGCGATGGGAGCATCGGTCTACAGCACCGCGGGCACCGCGGAGAAGTGTCGCCGTATCGAAGCCCTGGGGGCAGAAAAGGCTTTCAATTATCATGAGGAAGACTTTGTTGAGGGCCTGGACGCACTCGGCCTGAAAAATCGGATCTCGGTCATTCTGGATATGGTGGGAGGCGACTACATTGGCCGGAATTTTGAAGTCGCAGCGCCCGAAGCACGCATCGTCAACATCGCATTTTTGCGAGGCTTTACCGCTGAGGTGAACTTCCTACCACTGCTGATGAAGCGCCTTACACTCACCGGCTCCACCTTGCGCGCCCAGTCCGAAACCCAGAAGGCACAGATGGTCCGGGAAATTCGCGCGCAGCTGTTCCAGCACCTAAAGAGCGGTGAGGTTAAACCGGTTATCGACCGGGAGTTCGCACTGGACAACGTGGAGGCCGCGCAGGATTACATGGAAAGCGGTGCGCACATGGGCAAGATTTTGCTCCGCCCCTGAGCAAGACCGGGGTCTTTGGGCTAACAACGCTATGGCGGAACTGACCAGAATCGCGCGCACTGCGATCGCAGCATTTGCACTGACTCTGGGCAGTGCCTGCGGAGGTGGCGGAGGTGGCGACAGCTCCTCGAGTACCCCGGCACCGGTAAATGTAGCCCCGGTGGCTGAAGCAGGTGATTCACAAACCGTTGAACCCGGCGCTGCAGTCAACCTTGATGGCAGCGCCAGCGGCGACGCTGACGGCAGTATCGCCAGCTACACATGGGCGCAGAGCGAGGGCCCTGCGGTGGAGCTAAGCGATGCCGACCGGGCCCAGAGCAGTTTTATTGCGCCTGCTGTTAACGCACTCACTGATCTGGTATTTACCCTCACGGTTACCGATAACGACGGCGCCAGCGCCAGCGATTCTGTCAGCATCACCGTAGGCCCCCGGGAGAGCCTTCCCCCCGTGCGGGTCAGCGGGCGCATCCTCCTCTCTGACAGTCAGAGCCTGGATGGCGATACCAACGATCCCTTCAATCCCCTGTTTATTAACGATGACCTGCGCAATCCGCAGCGCATCACAAACCCCATTACTCTGGGCGGTTATGTGAACGAGCCCGGCAGTGGCGCTGAGGGGCGCTCGCAAATCGCAGGCGACCGGGAAGACTACTTTCTCGTTGACCTGCTCGCGGGCCAAAGCATTAATCTCCTGGTTGCAGAGTTTCAGGACGCCGATGCCGATCTGTACCTGTACACGACAAGCGGCGAGCTGCTGGACTTCTCGATCGAAACGGGCCAGCGCGAAACCATCGGCATTGATGCCAGTGGCAGCTACATCGTCAATGTTTCGATTTTTTCCGGCGCCACCAACTACACGCTGGCCATTGGCTCGAGTCTGACGCCGGTTAATGCCGCCCACTACGACGATGTCATTCCCGAGCAGGTCATACTCACCCTCGCCGACGGAAGCAAAACTCTCGATGCGCGTCAGGTGCTCGCTCAGGAAATGCAGCTGCGGGAGATCGGCGGAGGGCCGCGACGCGAGCGGCTTATGGCCATGGACAGCCCGGCGGGAAACCCGGGACTGCTCAGGGAGCAGCTGGGTACCCAGCGCTTTCGCTACGCTCAGTTTGCAGATCGGGAACTCGGGCGGCGCTGGGACACGCTGATCCGCATCAAGCAACTGGCGCAATCACCCGCGGTAAAGTCAGCCGAGCCCAACTACCGCGTTTATCCCACGGCAACGGTGAATGACGACGCCTACAGCTTTCAATGGCACTACCCGCTGATCAGCGTTCCCGGGGCCTGGGATACAACAACCGGTGACCCGGGAGTCATTATTGCGGTCATCGACACTGGCGTGCTCGCGGGGCATCCGGACCTTGCGGGACAACTGGTCGACGGTTTCGACTTTATCCGGGATCCTCGCGAAGCTGCCGATGGCGACGGCATTGACCCGAACCCCGAAGAAACCATTGGCGGCGCCGATCCGGCAGCAGTGAATTTTCATGGCAGTCACGTCGCCGGTACCATTGCCGCCCGCGGCAACAATAGTATCGGTGTTGTTGGCGTGGCCTTTAACGCGCAGGTCATGCCCCTGCGCGCCATTAACGCCAGTGGCGGCACACTCTATGACGTAAACCAGGCTGTACGCTTTGCCGCCGGTCTGGAAAACGACTCCGGCACAGTCCCCGCAAGACCCGCCCGGATTATCAACATGAGCCTCAGCGGTGGCGGCTTCAGTCCCAGCAGTCAGCTGCTCTACAATGAGCTTCGCGCTCTGGGTATTACAGTGGTCGCGGCCGCGGGGAACGAAAACACGACCGTGCCGAGCTACCCGGCGAGCTATGACAACGTCATTTCCGTCAGTGCCGTTGATACGCAGCAGCGAATCACCAGCTACTCCAATACGGGGCCGACGATAGATCTCGCCGCGCCCGGCGGTGATGGCAGCGCGGATATCAACGGTGACGGCTATCCCGATGGCGTTCTCAGCACGGGCAGGTCAGACGGTGAATTCGCCTATACCTTCCTCAGCGGAACATCGATGGCGGCTCCGCACGTAGCGGGCGTCATCGCGCTGATGAAGAGCGTCAATCCGGATCTCGATGCGGCGGATATCGAACGGCTGCTGGAGAACGGGGCCCTGAGCGACGATATTGGAGAGCCCGGACGGGACAACCTCTACGGCTATGGCATTATCAATGCGCGCAAAGCGGTTGACGCGGCGCTTGCGGAGGCCGGTACCGTTTCAGGCAGCGAGCCACGACTGGGTGCCTCAAGCAGTGCACTCAACTTTGGTTCTGCAGGGACGGTGCTGGAAGTTGTTCTGAGCAACAGCGGCAGTGGCAGTCTGGACAACGTGCAACTGAGCACGACCGAGACCTGGATCGACATCAGCGCGCTGAGCATCGATGAGACTGGATTGGGTCGCTACTCTGTTCGCGTGTCCAGGGAAACCCTGTCCCCCGGCGTCTACGAGGGCCGACTCCGTGCCAGTTCCAGCGCGAACACTTTGGATATCCGGGTGCTCGCTGCGGTGAGCGACGCGGTGGAATCCAGTCTGGGACAGATTTATCTACTGCTCTACGACCCTGCCAGCGATAACGTCGTCGCGCAGACGCTAGTGGAGGTCGACAATGGCGGCTACCGTTATCAGCTGCCTGAGGCGCCGGCGGGGGACTACCAGATTTTTGCCGGTACCGACCTCGACAATGATCTGGTGATTTGCGATCCCGGGGAAGCCTGTGGCACCTACCTGACGATTGAGCAGCCGCTGACGATCTCCATCAACGAAGATCGCGACGACCTGGATTTCCCCATTGAATATCTCGTCGCCTTTCCCGGTGCCGCAAGCACAGAATCTGATGGCACAATAGGACGCTATCCAAAACTCACACGCAAACTGGAATGAGTCGTGACCGTATCGTTGAGCAATAGACTTTCAGCACTGTTTTTTTCGACCATCCTGCTATGCGCCTGCGGCGAGAATGACCCCGTGCAGGCACAAGTTGAGAGCATAAGTGCAGCTGGGAGCACCGCGTCGAGTGAATCCAAGGCCCCGGCCTCGCTCGCCCCGAAGGCCGAAGTCAAAGGTGAACTCCGCTTTGCAACGCAGCGCTGGGTGGGCGACCTCGATGTGCTCGAAGACAAACGTGTGGTGCGAATTCTCACGGTCTATGGGCCCGGGCGTTTTCATCTGGAGGAGGGCCAGGGCCGCGGCATTATCGCGGAGATGGCTACTCAGTATGAAAATTTCCTGAATGAAAACCTGGATCGCAAGCACATCAGGGTCTACACGGTGGTTATCCCGGTTGCGCGCGATCAGTTGGTTCCAGCCCTCCTTGAGGGGCGCGGGGACCTGATAGCAGCGGGACTCACCATTACGCCGGAGCGACAGGACATTGTCGACTTCAGTATCCCAGCCAGCAAACCCCTGAACGAGATTCTCGTCACGGGCCCAGCAGCATCTCCGCTAAAAACTCTGGACGACCTCGCGGGAAAAACCGTGTATCTCCGCGAGAGCAGCAGCTATCGCGAAAGCGTAGAGGCCCTGAGCGAGCGCCTGCGCGCAAAAGGACTGGAACCTATAGAAATCAACCTCATGCCAGGCTCTCTCGAAGACGATGATCTGATTGAAATGGTGAATGCCGGCTTGCTTCCCTGGGCCGTGGTAGACGACTACAAAGTGCAGCTCTGGGACGGCGTTTTTACCGACATCAAAGTCCGCAAAGATCTCGTCTTTCGCAAAGGCGGTCGCACCGCATGGGCAATGCGCAAGAACAGTCCGTTGTTAAAAGCCTCGGTTGACGCCTTTCTCAAAAATAATCGGGAAGGCACTCTGATGGGGAACATTCTCGTCAACCGCTACATCCGGAACTTCGACTGGGCGGCGAATGCCCTGGGGGACGAGGACTACAAGCGCTTTAACGATCTACAGCACTTGTTCCAGAAATACGGCGAGGTCTACGGCATTGAGTATCTGTTTGCCGCGGCACAGGGCTATCAGGAGTCCCGCCTGAATCAGGACGTGCGCAGTGCTGCAGGAGCGATCGGTGTCATGCAGCTTCTGCCGGCGACTGCCGCCGACAAGAACGTGGGTATCCCCAATATCGATGACGTCGAGGCCAATATCCACGCCGGTATCAAATACATGGACTTCCTGCGGGACCGGTACTTTTCAGATCCACAGATCACTCCCCTTAACCAGGCCTTGCTGGCCCTCGGTGCCTACAACGCCGGCCCGTCGCGGATGATGAAGATGCGCAGCCACGCCCAGGAAAAAGGCTATGACCCGAATGTCTGGTTCGACAACGTAGAACTGGTAGCGGCAGAGGAAATCGGCAGGGAAACCGTGCAGTACGTATCCAACATCTATCGCTATTACCTGACGTACCGTCTGACCGCTGAACAGGAGCTCAAACGTGCGGCCGCGCGCCGGGCGGCTGGTATGAGCGATGCGCCTGACCTGTAAACACGTAGAAAAGGTAGCCGCCAAAGCAACCGGCAAGTCCTTGAAGTAACAGTCCGTGCAGCTCGCGCACGGCGGCAATGCCGTTCACGCCAAGTACTGCTTTGATGATCAGATGAATGGCCATTACCGCGGCCGCTCCCGCAAGGCCGTAAAGCAGCACCCGGATCCTGGGCACATAATTACTCAAGGCGACCGCCAGCGGCATGGCGATCGCAAATGCCAGCAGCATTAAGGGCAGATAAGTGTCCGATAAGCCCAGAATATCGTGCCAGCTCGCCTGCAGGCGATCTCTGAGGGTCACAGGCACTGCCATTGCCTGCAAACGCGCAAGAATCACCTGAGTCGCTAAAATACTGCCCGTCACATAAGCACCGAGCACCGCAGGAATGAATGCAATGAACGCGCGCAACATCGAGAGGCTCCCGTTTTTGCCAGTGCCTTATCATGCCGCGTCCGGGGTGCGGAGGAAACTGCTCGCAGCGGTGGCGCACCGCCTGACGCTCACGACCCTGCTTGCACTGTTGATGACCTGGACGGACGGAGCAGCGCGCGCAGAGGAGTATCAACTCTTCACCATCGCCGGGGATTTACGTTGGCCCTGGAGCGTCGCGCGCCTGCCCGATGACAGCTTCTTGATTACCGAGCGTGAGGGGCGTCTTATTCATCTCGATGTACGAGGCAACCGCCAGGTCGTCAAGGGGGCTCCCGCCACGCTGTTTGCCGGGCAAGGGGGCTTCTTTGATATCGCATTGCATCCGGATTTTTCCACTAACCGGTTAATCTACCTCAGCTACGCCGAGGGCAGCCCGCAGGCAAACCGCACAGCGATTTATCGTGCGCGCCTGATCGATGACCGTCTTGAGAGTGGCAGGCAGATACTGCGCGTCAGCCCGGACAAGAACACGCCTCAACATTACGGCGGACGTATGTTATTCCTTAAAGATAATACGCTGCTGCTCACTACCGGTGAGGGCTTTGAGCATCGCGAGGAGGCGCAATCGCGGGACAGCGAGCTCGGCAAGGTATTGCGCATTGATGACTCGGGCAATCCCGCCGGTATGAACAGCGCCCTGGACGGCAAGCTAACTCGGATTTTCAGTCTCGGTCACCGCAACCCCCAGGGACTCAGCGCGGACCCGCAAACGGGAGCCATCTACCTGCATGAGCACGGACCGCGAGGCGGGGATGAACTCAATCGTCTGGATCAGGGTAAGAATTATGGTTGGCCAGCGGTCACTCATGGTGTCGACTATAGCGGTGCTTATGTATCACCCTTCAAAAGGGCGCCCGCTATGGTCGATCCACTGTGGACCTGGGTGCCGAGCATCGCGCCGTCAGGTATGGCCTGGTACAACGGACATGCTTTTCCTGAGTGGCGCAGCAGCCTGCTTATCGGAGCACTCGTGGACAAGGAAGTGCGTCGACTGCAGATACACGATGGCAAGGTTGTAAAAGAAGAAGTGTTATTCGGCGAACTCGAAAGCCGAATACGCGATGTGCGCGTGTTCGGCGAAGACCTCTTTTTGCTTACGGACTCAGAGCAGGGGTCGCTGATTCAGGTTCTGCCACGCTGAGGGGATGTCAAAAGTTCCGGATGCCTGAGTCGCCGGTCCGGGGACCGGCGACTGAAAAAAACTCAGGCGGATTGCTTCCTGGCCGGCGCCTTCTTGCCAGCGGGAGCTTTTTTAGCGACGGCTTTTTTTCTGGCCGGCGTTTTTTTAGCGGTTGCTTTTTTTGCCACGCTTTTTGCAGCTGTTTTTCTCGCAGCAGGTTTTTTCCTGGCGGTGGTCTTCTTCTTGGCAGCAGTTTTCTTCGCCGCAGTCTTTTTAGGAGCTGCCGTTTTGGCTTTGGGCTTGGCTTTGGTTTTGGTTTTGGTTTTGGCCTTGGCTTTTGCCTTGGTTTTGGCCTTACCTGACCGCGCCGCTCTTTCCACCATCGCGGCCGCACGATCTGCCGCCTTGGCCTTGCGCTCCTCCAGAGCCAGATCCGCACGCATCGGTACAAGCTTGTCCGCATACTCATAAGCCGCGCGGGCAATCTGACTGACTCGCTCACCCAACTCCTGCACCTGCTTCATCAGCGCATCAACACGCTTTCGATCTTCACTGCTACCGCGGCGGCGCAAGGCTTCCTTGGCTTTTTTCAGGCGCTCATTCGCAACCTTGTGCTGTTTTTTCGCAGCCGCCAGTTCGCGCTTGGTCTTCGCATGGGCGCGCTCGGTTTCCTTGAGCAAACGCTGGCGTAGTTCCTCCACGCGCTTACTCGCCTGCTCAGCCATTTTTGTGGCTTGCGCCAATTCTTTTTCTAACATCTGCTTCACCTTTTTAGAGTTATACCCATTCCCCAATTGCAGTGTAGGGAGAAAACCCGATTTTGTAACGGTGATTTTTTTGATCTATCGCAAAGAGCAAGCCTAAAGCGCACGCACTCGGACGCAGGAAACGATCAGCTGATCGTAAAGCAAGAGCATTCGCAATCCGCAAGTTGTGTCTCAAGCACCTGCGGGACTATGCTAATCGCAAGAATGGAGAACGACATTTCATGAGGTCGACGCAATGAGCGAAGCAGATCAGGCGAACCGGTCGCGCATGCCCAAGGCGGTACGCAAGCGCCTGCGCGCTGCGGCGATAGCCAAGGTTCGGCAGGATATTATTCATGCCGGGCGCCAGGAATCCGAGTATGCCGAGGAAGACCTGGAATACCTGGTAGCGGAAAAAGAAAAGGAGATCTGGTCCGGTATTGGCTGGAAAGGTTTTGGCATTGTTGCCCTGCTGCTCGGCATCAACATCGGTATTTGACGAACATGTCTATGTTCAAGCTCATCAAATATTCCTCGATACTCTTCTTCCTGGGGAAGCATCGCTCGAAACTGTTTCGCTCAGTGGCGGTGCTGCTATTCGCCTTTGTGACTTCTCTGCTCTACGAGGACGTGCGTGTTTTTCTCACCGAACAGCATCCGGATACTTTGATTTATGCGCTCATCGGCAAGATAACGATTGTCTACGGGTCGCTGATTTTCGTGCTGCTGCAATTCAGACCGGGCGGCAAGACCGAGGCCGTGGGTGAAGCCCGCGCCGCGGCATTGGGCCGTAAGAATCCGGCGAAAACGCCGGAACCACCAGCACCCGGCGACCGACTGGATGCACTGGCGGACCTGGAGCAGCATCAGCAGCTTCGCTCGCGCTACGACCGCATACTGGCCAAAGGCGCTACAGAAAATCAGCCGCGTAACAGTTCCTCGACGAAATCCAGTCGGTCCTGACCAAAAAACATGTGCCCCGCAACAAATAGCGTGGGCGCGCCAAACACGCCGCGCGCAACGGCGGCCTCCGTCGCCTCGATCAGGGCCTGCTTGATCCCGGGACTTGCGACGAGTTCCATCAGAGCCCTCGCATCCAGTTCCGCCTCCTCAAGCACAGCCAGGACCTCCGCAGGATCAGTGAGGTTTCGCGCATCAACCCAGATGGCCTTAAAAATTGCGGCAATGTAGGTGGTTTCACAGCGAAGCTCGCGCGCGGCAAACACCCCCCTCATGAGCTGGAGCGTATTGATCGGAAAGTAGGGATTGAATGTCAGAGGAACAGCGTAGCGCCGGGCGAATCGCGGCAAGTCGTGCTCCAGCATATACCGGCCCTTGGCCGGCACCGCGACCGGCGAGGAGCTTCCCGCGGCCTTGAAGACGCCGCCGAGAAGCATCGGCTTATAGTCCAGCTCCAGCGCGTACTCCGACTGTAATTGCTGCAGACGGCAATAGGCCAGGTAGGCTGTGGGACTGCCGACATCAAAATAAAATTCAACCTGCATAAGCATCTCTCACTATCCCCTGTGCCCGCATCGCTGGCGACCTGCCAATCGCAAGCGACCTCAGCCGCGACAGACTTACCATTTCTCGATCCAGGGGCGCACATCGATTTCGAAAGTCCAGGCGCTGCGCGGCTGCTCGTGCAGCATTAAATACACCCTGGCCAGCTCGTTGGGATCCACGAGACCGTCGCGCGATGCCAACGCGCTCGCATCGGGAAAGTTTTCGTGGATCCACGCCGTATCAACCGGCGCATCAATCACAATATGTGCCACGTGAATATTTTTGGGGCCCAACTCTCGCGCCATGCTCTGGGCCCAGGCGCGCAGACCGTGCTTGGCACTCGCAAAGGCACCGAAGCCCGCGGATCCTCGCAAACTGGCGCTCGCACCGGTAAAAAGAATACTGCCGCGTTGCCGGGGCAACATGTAACGCGCGGCTTCCCGTCCCGTTAGGAAACCGGCGAAACAGGCCATCTCCCATATCTTGTGAAACTTGCGACTGTCGGTTTCGAGCACCGACATAGGGACGTTAGCACCGACGTTAAACACCACCACCTCAAGGGGACCACGCTCGGCTTCTATCTGCGCAAACAACTGCGCAATCTGCTCCTCGCGCCGGGCATCGCAGGCATAAGCGTGCACCTGCCATCCCGCAGTCGCTGCCTCCTCAAGCAAAGGCTGGAGTCGTTCTACATTGCGCCGCGCGGCACAGACGGTGTAGCCGGCCCGGGCAAAACGCCGGCAGATAGCCGCGCCGATGGCGTCACCGGCACCGACAACCAGCACCACCCCTTGCGGATCTCTCACAGACTCATCTCCCTTCAGGCGTCGCCGCACCAATTCCCGCGCTGATCTATCATCGCCCGCCCGTTGCCTCAGGAACAAGCGGGACGAGACGGCCCTCGTCATTCTGCTCGAGGCGACCGACGGATGCCGCGCGGCGACGCAGGCCCGGCTCGGGCGCGAGATAAAACAGATCGCCGTTGGTGCCGGTCAGGGCCATTCGCGCACCATTGCCCTTCGCGATCTTTGCGTTTGCAGCCATATGTCGCGCCTCACCGTGAACCGGTACCGCGAGGCGCGGGCGAAGCCAGCGGTACATCGCAGCGAGTTCCTCAGCGCAGGGATGCCCGGATGCATGGACAGGCACATCGACACTGTCGGCATCAATAACTTCGATACCCCGCGCGTGAAAGCGCGCCATGAGGCGCCCCACGGCCTCTTCGTTGCCGGGGATGACCCGGGCACTGAGAATCAGCGTGTCGCCCGCTTCCAGTTCCAGCTGCGGATGCGTACCTGCTGCGAGACGTTGCAGCGCAGCACCCGGCTCCCCCTGACTGCCGGTGGCGACAACCAGCACCTCTTCCGGGGGCAGATACCCCAGATGCGCCGGATCAATCAATCGACCGGAACGCTCGAGCAGTCCGACGCTGAGCGCGGCACCGTGAATCACCTGCAACGAACGCCCGAGCAAGCCGACGTAGCGCCCGGTTTTCTGCGCCACCTCAACCAGGCTGTGCAGACGCGCAACATTGCTGGCAAAGCAGGCAACGACGACCCGTCCCTCACGGCCTGAGACCGCATTCAAAAGTCCGTCGCGTACCGCAGACTCGCTGATGGAGTGTCCCGGAAGCGGCGCATTGGTGGAGTCACAGATCACGGCATCCAGATCGCTATCACCCAGCGCCGCAAACGTAGCTTTGGAAAACGCGGGGCCCACCAGCGGCGCACTGTCGATCTTCCAGTCTGCCGTATGCACAAGGCTACCCGCAGGACAGCGGATATGCAGGGCACAGGTGTCCGGCGTGGAGTGCGTGATCGAAAGCCAGCGCAGCGTAAACGGACCAATGGAGAGAGTCTCCTCGGGCAGGCATTCAATCAGCGGTGCGGGAACGCGCCCCCCGCGCCCCGCCGCTTTACGACGCAGGACCTCGGCGGTGAAGGGTGTTGTATACACCGGCACCGGGAAGCGCTCCCAGAGCAGCGGCAACGCGCCGATATGATCTTCGTGGGCGTGGGTCAGGACAATGCCGGCCAAACGGTCACGATGCGCCACGATGAACTGTGGATCCGGTGTCTGTACCCGAGGGCGCAACCGGGAGGGATCCCGCTCAAAGGTAATCCCGCAGTCGACCATCAGCCAGGCCCCATCGTGGCCGTAGAGATTGAGGTTCATACCAATCTCGCCACAGCCGCCCAGGGGCAGAAACCATAGATCCTTCGGGCCCGGGATCATAGGGCTGGCTGACAAGCGGGGCACCAGTAAATGCGGCGACTACCCATCGTATCGCGGCGAATCGTGTCGCCGCATTGATAACAGGGCTGTCCATCCCGGGCGAACACGAAAAAGCGTCGGCGCTCAAAGCCTCTGACCTGCTTTTGCAGCGCGGCGGCGAGACGCGGTTTGAGTGTTATGCCGCCGGTTTGGTAGCTGCGCCGGGTGATCTCCAGCGTTTGCCTGGCGAGCTGCCCCCGTTCACCGCGACTCAGATCGCGGGGGCGCCGCTGCGGATGCAGGCCTGCACAGAAGAGAATCTCCGAGCGCAGGTAATTGCCGCTACCGGCGAGGAATTTTTGATCCAGATAGAGAGCGCCGAGAGAGCGACCGGAAAACTCGGGTAGAGCCAGACGTCCGGCAATGTCCTGCCAGTGCAGCCTGGCCGACAGCAGATCGGGCCCGATGCCCGCGAGAAAGGGGTGCATCCCAAGCTCATCACGCGCCCAGACACTGATATCGGAAGCGCTGTACAGCAGCGCACTCTGGGTCGCCGTGTGCAGCGCAAGGCGCAGTGAGCGATTGGTGCGCGGC
>CAZGGN010000042.1:17993-19340 GCA_964525195.1 uncultured Congregibacter sp. | reverse complement strand
AAAAGAAGGCCTCCTGGTTCCGGTCCGGGTGCTGTTTGTAGTTCCCGAGGAACGCGTACTCGCCAAACAGCTTGCGGCGCGCGCGCATCACCCAGGCCAGTGGGGGGAATAGCCGAAAGCGCTCCGCGGGCCGCCAGTCCGTTGGCAGGCCGGTCTTCCAGGGCTGGGTCTTGCGCCGGGTCGTGTGCAACATCTTCGTCCCGGTCGTGAACTTGTCGAAATCATTCCACTCGGATTCAAAAAACCCGATGCTGTCGCGGCTCTCTTCCTTCAGGCAAATCCAGGGCTGATAGTCCTGCTCGAATTCAAACATCGCCTCAAACTTCGCCTGAACATCCCAGTGCCGCAGCTGAGCGCAGTCCAGGAGCATCACACTGCTGGCCATACACTTGTCTACGAGTCCCTTGGGACCTGAACGCATGCGGCAGAGAATGGCCTTGCCCTGCATGTCCCGGGAGAGCAGCTCCCAGATATCCGCAGTAGCAAAAATATCCGGATCAATCACAACGGCTCGCCCTTCAAAGTCCATCAGCCCCGGGGGCATAAAGCGCGTGGGCGTGAACGACTGGAGGTCATCATTGAGCCAGGTGCGCCGCACCCCATCGCGCAGATAGTCCTGGCCTTCGTGGGCCGCGAAAAAGGGATAGTCGCGGGTATCCATGATTTGGACATCAAACAGATCATTGTGCGTCGAATAGCGGCGCAGCGCATGCTCGGCCACGATCGCCCCGACGATTTGTTTGTGGTTTGTCTGAATGAAGACGCAGGCTTTCATGGCATGTTCGATAACAAATGACGGCGCGACTATAAAACAACAAGCCCAAATCTTCTATTGCCGGCCCTCGGTTGCCATCGGTCTCTCGCCCACGGTCCTTTGCCCGGCATCTATTGCGGACCCGCTATCGTTGGAGAAGACGCGGGCTTGCCAGTCAGTTTCGCCAGGGCCGGGCTGGCGAGAGCGCCGGCGATCAGAAATAGGCTATAGCGCCAATCAAAGTTCAGCAGGCGGTAATTGGTGAGAAGACTGAACAGCAATACCCCGAAGGCCAGGCCGAGGAACAGCAGCGTATCTCGCGAATAGGCCCGCTCTCGCGCTGCGATCCAGCCCAGACGCGCAGTTTCCAAAGCGCCCCCCAGCACCAGCACCAGTCCCACAACGCCGTAGCAGACCAGGATGTTGATCACCGCGTTGTGATAATCGTTCCAGCGGCGCAATACAGGGTCGGGATTGGCGGCGAGCGCGAGCTTGGCACCGGCCGGTCCAGCACCAAAGACAGGCCGCTGCAGCCAGGTATCCCACCCGCTTTTCAGCATATTCATGCGGGTGCCAATAGAGTAGTTCCTGCC
>CAZGGN010000042.1:0-17983 GCA_964525195.1 uncultured Congregibacter sp. | reverse complement strand
CAGGCGAAGCGTGGGATCAGGGTGCGCAGCGAGTGTGAGCTTGGCCGCTGCAGGCCCCCCGCCAAACAGGGGCTGCTGCAACCAAGTCTGCCACCCGCTCTTCAGCATATGCAGACGAATGCCAATGGAGAACTGAGCGCCACGCCCATCCCCTGACCTGATCGCATCGAGATCCAGACTCAAAAGGCTGTCGATATTCGCCCGCTCTTCCGCGAAGCGGTCCTTCAGCGTGACTCCTCCCAGGAATAAGCTACCGACCACCGCGGCTATGAGCAGCGGCACCTGCACAGACTTCCACCAGAAAGCACCGGGCGAACGGACAATGCGTACGAGGGACAGCAATAGCAACAGCAGCAGTCCCGGCAGCAGCGCCAGCCAGGCCGCACGGGACTGGGGAAGCACCACGCACAGTAGTGACATACCCACCAAAACTGCCCATAGGGAGATAAGCAGAGTTCTTTGGGGTTGAGATCGACCCCGCCAAATCACATTCAGGCGCGGCAAAAATACCAACAGACCAAACAAAGCTGTAGTGGCATAGAAACCCAGCGGTATTGGCGCCAGACCAAAGCCATGGCGCTGATCCCACCAGCCATCGAGCGTCCTGAGGGACCATGCCAGGTACCAGAACCTCGCCAGAAAAAAGCCGACCGCCGAGAGCAGCAGTGCCCTGAGCAACAGCCGCTCCTGGCCGTGAATCTGCCAGGCCAGCAGCAGCACGCCCAGAAGATAAATTAGCCGCGCGGCATCCTTGCCGTGTTCCTCGGCCGCCCCGGGGTCCCCGACCATCGCAACGAGTCCCCGCAGGACCACGTAGACCGTCAGCGCGAGGAGCCAGCGGTAAAGCATAAAGCGCTTGAGCGCGGGCATCACCTGATCCCGCTCACGCAGCATATCCATCAGCATCAGCAGGCAGCCGATCACCGCCAGCAGGCGACTTGAGTACATACTGAAGGCAAACAGGTACAGGCCCAGCGCGCCCTGGGGAAGGTCGCGGAACCGGTCCGGCGACAGGAAACTCCTCAATGAACCCATGCTAGCGGAACAGCCCCCGGCGATAGAGCTGCCAGAAAAACCCCCAGACAAAAATCAGCGGGTAACGACGGACCCGCGGCGGTATGCTGACTTCCTGCCCCGTGTGGCGCTCAAGCTTCCAGGCGATGTAGTCCAATCCGCCCTCGAAGGTGAACAGCGCCTTGAGCAGTCGCAGCACCGACAGCAGCTTGCCCTGCACCCGTCGCAGCCACCAACCGAGCCCTGCCAGATAGCGCGCGCGCCGCGGCTGGTGGCTTCGGTAATGACCCTCCACGATGCTGAACCCCGCCTCAGCACTGCGGGCGATCTGCTCGGCCAGCGGGCCGTAATAGGGCTGAGCCCATTCCACGAGTTCGCGCGAACGCCCTCGACCCTCCGTGCGTAGCTCCGTGGCGTAACTCAGACGCAGCGCACCGTCCCACAGATCAGTCACACTGCCCTGGGCCGGCAGTTGCGGCAGTGCGCGACGCAGCAATGTCTGCGCTGCCATCAATCGCGCAGCGTCAAGCGTAGCGGCCGTTTCAGCATCCCGGCAGTAGACGAGCACCGTCGGCTGGGCAAAACGCCCCCAGATATAAGACTGAAACCAGCGCGGACTGCAGCCGGCGACAAAGTCCTCTTGGGAGATCAGCGTCACCTTGCTGCGCAGGACGCCGGCTGGGGTGTCGATCTGGGCGTAAAAGACATTGGGCGGCAGCAGCCAGTTCGCCAGAGCCAGCGGTCCCGCCCCATAAGCCGCCCGGTAGTTGTCACAGAGCAGATAGAGATCCACCAGCCCCTCGCGAAGATCGCCTGAACGAAGGCAGGACCCGTACAACAGGACCGCCGAGATAGCGTCACGATGGCGTGCGCGCAGCTGTTCCACCAGCGCCCGCAAGCCGGTGTCGTCTGCCAGTATCGAGGACTCAGACCATTCCATCACGGCTATTCTATTAGCAAGGGAGCTGCAGAAAACGCACGGCCGGCGTTGTGCTGACCAGGACCTCGTCCTTCGCCGCAAAAATCTCGCCATCCAGATTGAGTGCGCCCTCACCGGACAGCCTTAGACGATCGAAGTTGACACTGTGATAACCGTTCCCGGGCTGCGCAAAGCGCGTGGGGCGTCCGGCGATAATGGACAGAAACGTACGCAAAAAGCGCTCGCTGTCAGCTTCGATCAGTGTCAGCCGCGCCGCCCCCCTGCCGCTGCCCCAGAAGGGACGCATCCCGAAGGCGAGCCGCTGCAGTGTGCTCACCGCCAGAATAAGCGTCGCGTAGTCAACGGCCGGGCCCTCGTCAGCGCACAGCTGCATCTGCGCCGCACGGGAGAAAAGCGGATCCCGGCGCAGCACGCCCCAGACCGTGCGCACGACGCCCAGGGCCAGACTGAGGTCATCGCGCAAACCGCGGGAATGAATGTGCTGATGGGCATACTCGGTGCCCGTGATGACTGCACCACCACCGAGAAACATACCGTAGCGGTCCCGCGCCTCATGCGCCAGACTCACCCGAAGGAGGCAGCGCTCCTCGTAACGCGACAGCCGGGCATCATCAGAAACCCAGGCACAAAAATTCTCGACCGCCCGCTCCAGCCCGCCGCGAATACCAATATCCCCGGCGTTCATATTGGCCGTGCCGCCGGGCAGCAGCGCCACCGGCGGCAGCGTCGCAAAGGCCCCCTGCTCCATGGCTGTGCCCAGGACAGCTGAAACGGTGCCATCGCCACCGTTGATCGCCAGGAGATCAATTTTCTCGCGAGCGAAACCCTCCAGTAGCGCACCCACCTCATCCACGCTGTTGCTAATGCGGTGGTCAATGGCGGAACAGGCATCCACGCGCCGACGAATCCGCTCAAAGCGGTCACGATTATGTCCGCTGGCAGGGTTGCTGATCAGCCCCACCCGGAATCCGGCCCCGGCCATCTAGTCGCCGGGAGACGGAAATTTGCTGGCCGGCACATCGCCGGCGCCCCGCTCGGTCGCCGGCGATGCGCCCACCAGCGAGAGCTCCGTGGAGCCTAATCTCGGCGCCGCACCCCGCACTCTCAGCGGTAGATGAGTGGCCGCATCCACATCAATGGTGAGTCGTCCGGAGAGCCCGAAAAAACTGAAATCAGGATCTTCGGGATTGCCCGGCAGGGGCGTCGGAGTCACGGTTATCCGGCGCACAATCCGCACGCCCGCCAGCGTTTTCCCTTCCCACTGGAGAGGCTCGTCCAACTTCGTGTCGGCGTCACTGATCGCGATATCGAGACGGTAGAAATTCAGGTCCGAAAGCGCGTAAAGCACCTGCTCCCGGGGCCCCTCAAGAATCGTATCGAGCAATAGCAGCAGGCTGTGCGGCGCTATCAGGATACCGGCCCGCACAGGTTCAGGCAGCGAGAGGACCTGACGACTCGAGATGGGCCAGCGCTGCGCATCGCCCGCGTCGTCCACCGAATCCGGTGGCGGCTCGCGACGCAGGCGCTCGACCGCTTCTGCCGTGTACAGGTAGCTTTTCAGACGCTGGTCCCGGCCGGAGCTGAGCCGCAAACGCTGGCTGATCTGCCCGGTCAGGCAGGACAGTGTCAGGTCGATGGACTCGCGACTACCCGGCAGCGAATTGACGACCATCATCCGCCAGCCTGCAGGGCTGCAATTGCCCTCTCGCTGCAAGGCCAGCTCCGCGCGCGCAGAACCCCACAGGCTTTGCTTTTCCAGCACCAGTGCCTGCCAGACCGGCGGCACGAGCTCCGCCGCCACGGCAAGAGGGGCGTGAAATGCAAACACCAGCAGAATATGAAGTAAACGCTGCACTCAGTGTATTCTGGTCCTTATGAACAGAGCGGGAAGCTAACATACAATGTCGTCGCCCTCGGCCGGATCGTCTGAGGACCTGAAAAATTACGCTAAAAAGACCGACTATCTGACCATTCGGCTGTGTCCTAGCGACACTGCGCTGCTGCCCGCACAGCGACGGGCCTATCGTGCGCTGCTGCCAGACAGCGAGCGTGTGACCGAATCACGCCTGCCCCCTGATACGGCCGATAGCTATCTTTTGACCCGCGCCCTGCTGCGCAGTGAGCTGGCGGAAGTCACGGGCGAGGCACCGCAGTCGCTGCAGCTGCGCGCGGGCCGTCACGGGAAGCCTTTTTTAGCTCAGGGGCCCTGTTTCAACCTGAGCCACACCGCCGGGTGGATAGCCCTGGGAATAGCGCCGGTCAGTGAGATTGGCGTCGATATCGAGGCCATAGCGCCTCGTTCGGTAGATCCTCTGCGTCTGGCCCGGCGCTTCTTTACGCCCTCCGAGGCACGGGCACTGGCGCGGCAGTCCCCGCGGCAGCAGTTGGTGCAATTTTATGCCCTGTGGACCCTCAAGGAAGCCTGGGCCAAGTCTCTGGGCGAACCCGTGGTAAAGCACCTGTCCGAACTGGAAATTGACTTTACGGGAGACCAGCTCTCGGCCCGACACCACGGCCTGCCGATCAGCGCGAGCATTGCGCTACTGCAACCGAGCCCCGGGGTCAGCCTTGCGCTCTGCGTCCGGAACGCGACCACTGGCGGCACGGCCAGCACGCTGCAGCTGAGCAGTGGACTACCGCTGCAAAGAGGCTGGCAAGAGATCGCGGCAAACGGCCTGGGCACGCGCCTGTTCAGCCATTTGCGTTCGGTGTAAGCTGCCCGCCGGCCCTGGGGAAGCCGTTCCCGTGGTGCTGATATCCGCCCATAACCCGGAAGCCTCGCATGTACAGCCGCAGCAATCCCAGCCCCGAATACCTTGCGATGGTGCAGATGTACGAAACGCTGCACGTCGAGGGTGAGCGCAGCGCCGGCAAGTCAGCCGAAGAGACCTTCCCGGGAAAGATGCTGCTCAGTCATGCACCGGGCATCCGCGACATGATCCAGCGCACCGGCGCCACATCGATCCTCGATTACGGCTCAGGCAAGGGTATGGGGTACCAGCAACGTGACATTCAGTTCAAAAACGGAGACAGCGCGCCATCCATAAAGGAGTATTGGGGTGTCGAGGAGGTCCGATGCTACGACCCGGGCTACGAACCGTTCAGCGAGCTGCCGGATCGACCCTACGATGGCGTGATCAGCACCGATGTACTGGAGCACATTACCGAACCCGATGTGCCCTGGATCATTGATGAAATGTTTTCCCTCGCTAACCGCTTCGTCTACGCGAATGTGGCCTGCTTCCCGGCGGTCAAATTCCTGCCCAATGGACAGAATGTGCACTGCACTGTCCGCTCACCAGACTGGTGGGCCGGCGTGGTGCATGCGGTGGCGATGCGTCACACCCATATCGCCTACCGCTTTGTCATGTCGACGAAGACCGGCCGGCGCAAAAAAATGGGCTTCGCGCGCAATCGTAAAACCGAGCATCAGATCTTCGAACGTTTTGTCACGGCTGACTGAACGGATCCGGACATTCAATCTGTCAGTCGCTGCGGCTTGACCTCTATCGACTGATCACTCGCCGTCAGCCAGAGCTCCCCATCCGAAATCGTCCCCTGGAGAGCCAGACCTGGCTTGGCCAGCGCCGCGAGAGCAGCACACTCGGCATCAGCCATGCGGTAAATCGACAGGTTTTTAAAGCGCGCCAGACCAGCCGCATGTTTTTCCCACCAGACCTTGAGTGCACGCTCGCCATAGGCGTAAAGCACCACGTGCTCGGCGCGGCCACAGGCCTTGCGCAAGCGATCCGGATCCGGCGTACCCAGCTCAATCCAGAGCTCAATCGCATCGGTGAGATCCTTGCGCCAGAGGTCCGGCTCATCATCGGTACTGATACCACGGCCGAATTCCAGCCGTGCGTCCGCGTGCAGGGCAAACGCGGCAACGCGAAGCATCATCCGCGCATCGGTTTCTGAGGGATGGCGGGCCACGGCCAGCGCAAAATCACCGTACACCCCGCGATCAAGGTCAGAGATATTGAGTTTGACCTTGAACAGGGTCGACTTGAGCGCCATAGGACATCGCCGCAGAAAAGTGAACCGCTATTCTATCGGGAGGAAGCACAGTTTTCGCCTGTGTTATAGTGTGCTCTCTTGCCAAAGTTGTAGATTTAAAATGACCAGCAAACCCCTGAGAACGGCAGGCAAAAAGAAACAGCCTGCAGCAGTAGAAACTTCCGCCTCACTCGAAGACAAAGTCAAAGCCTTTCTCGCCTCAGGCGGGGAAATCGAGCAGATCAAATCCGGAGTGAGCGGCCAGCCGAGCATGGGCTCGCCAAAGGCCAAGTCCACGGCATCAAAAGCCTCAAGCTAAGTTTCCCGCCCCGGCCTTAAGCGTCAGCCTCTCGTGAGGCAAACGGGAACAGGAGAACACGGGGTGTTTGAGAGCTCGAGGCAGCCGACTGGTGAAAAAGCCGGGGCGCAGGAAAACCCGGGCCGACACCGATAGGCACTGGTGGGTCGTAAAGCTCAGCGCTCGGCGTGCAGTGCCAGCACCTGTGAAAGAACATTCGAGCACTTCAAAATGCGCCGGTGGCCGAGATTTCTCGTGGAGATAAAGGTTGCGTCCCTCCAGCTTTGAGCCACGCTTGCGCCCACGCTGTGCGGGATCACCGGGTCGTGATAATCGTGGATCACCAGTCCGGGTATCGAAAGCTCCCGCAGTACATCAAAGGTATTGATTCGATCCAGCGGGCAACCCACCACGCGTGCGGCGAGTTCGCGCAGGCGCGTCGCTCGCTCGGGCGAAAGCAACGCGATATCGGCAAACACCTGCAGATGCTGCTCCATATCGCGCATCGGTGAGAGCAGGGTCATACGCTTCGGGTGCCAGCAATCCCGCACTCGCGACAGCATATGGCAAACCGCCGCAGCACCAAAGGAGTGCGCCACAATACTCTTGAAGGGCCCGTATTCGGCAATCACCTGCCCCAGGGCCCGACTGCAGTCCAGAAGATGGGTGCTGCGCCCCCCGGAAAACCCGTGTCCCGGCGCGTCCACGGCGAATACGCGATAGCCGAGCTGACGCAGCGGTTCGACGAACGGCAGCATGCTCCCGCTGTGATCCTCCCACCCATGTACCAACAGCGCGGCAGGTCCACGCTCGCCCCAGCACCACACGGTCATGTCGATGTTGCCGTGGCGGACGACCAGGCGTTGCGCACCGACGGGCAGCTGATTGCGGTAATCCGCCCCGCGCTTGACGCGGGGCCGGGTGAAATGCCGGAGCATCAATCGGGTGGCGAGCGCCGGCGCCACGGCGTCGAGGGCCCGCGAACCCAGCGCCACAGCTTTCAGTGCCGGCGACAGCTGCGCCATGCCGCCCTTGTTGCGGACCTTCTGCGGATCAATAGACGCCAGTGTCACTGGCGTCGCTTCGGTCGCTATGGCTGCTGCTTCAGGCTCTACTGCGGGTGCCGTCATCCCCTTGACCTCGCCTTTTTTCAGGGATTGGCAGCTTGAACGAGAGGAGATGCAAAAAAATCCGTAACACTACCTGTTTTTCGCCGAAGTCCCGGTCTCGGGGTGTCTGTGCGCCAGGGGCCTTTAGCGTCAGGGAGGCCGTGCAGCCGGGTCAGTGCTGGATGATCCAGGGCTCGGCGATCACGCGCAGGGTGGCCTCGAGGCGGTTTGCAGCGCTGAGCTTACCCAGAATCGACGACACATGATGCTCCACGGTACGCGGAGAGCGAGAGAGGCTGTCCGCGATGTCGGCATTACTGGAGCCCTCGGCCATCAGTGCGAGTATCTCGACCTCGCGGCGCGTAAGCCCCAGCGGGTGCTCGCGGGCAGCCCGATAGGGCCCGCGTCGCCGGGAAGGCTCCTTCGCAGCTGATGTGGCCAGCTGACGGGCAGCCTCCAGCCCCGGCTGACAGCCGATATCCGCAAATCCGTCCGCGGCCTGATTTACCAGGCCCGGGATCCCGCGTTTGGCCCCTGTCAGCCGGCACAGGGCCGCTTCAAAGGGCAGTTTCAGCCTGTCCAGCATCGCGCCCGCCGCCGCGTAGTCCCCGGCCAGCTCCAGCTCCTGCGCCGCGGTTGTTCGATCACCGAGCCCCTCAACCGGCGGCAGCTCAAGTCGATGCAACCAGACCCTCAGCGCACCCGCGTCCCAGGGCCTGAGAACATCCGTGCCGAATGCCAGCATTTCCTGCACCTGATGCCGCGCAGCATCTTCATGCCCGCGAAGATAGTGATGCTGGATCAGGGCAAGGCGGACCGGGGTAATCCTCTGCTGTTCGCGAATACCCAGCGCGATCTGAAGGACTTCCTCCAAGCCCGCCTCGGCATCATCGTCACCGAGTCGCGAGCGCACCGTCGCCAGGGTTGTGAGTGCGGGAAGCCGCATCAGAATCGTATGCCCTTCCTCGTCCAGCACGCTTCTGGCCAGCGTCCCGGCCTGCGCAAGCCGGCCCTGGAGCAGATGGAGTTGCGCGTGCCGTCCTTTCAGGTAGGTGGTCCAGGCGTCCAGCCCGTGCTTGATATCAAACGCCAGACCCTCCCGCACCAGCTGCTCCGCCAGCGTCCAGTCGCTGACCAGAATGCAGTATTCCGCGTAATTCGTATGAATCCGCGCAATCTCCTCGTGCAAACCCTCCGCGCGCGCCAGCATGAGCGCTTTTTCCATCAACTCACGTCCGGAGTCATCGCCATCGAAGAGCGTCGCCGTTGCCACGGTTACCAGCGCCTGGACCTGGGCCGGTATCTCAGCGAACTGCTCGGCCAGCGATATCGCTTTCTGTCCCCAGGCGATTGCCTCGGCACGCTGCCCGCGCATGAGTTTCAAGTGCGACCGGAAACCGTAGGCACGAGCCAGCTCGATCGACGGCGGAATTGCCTCCAGAATCTCCAGAGACTGCCTCGCCGCCGCTTCTGCCTCATCGGTCTCGCCACGGTACCAGTGCAGCCGCCAGAGCCAGCGCAGATTGTCGCCCACGCGCTCCGGTCGCCCCAGAGCCTGCCAGCGCACGACCGCTTCGCGGCGCGCTTCAATCACTTCGTCGGTGATCTCAAACAGACTGGTTTGATAGGCCCAGTCTTCGTACAGCCGGGCAGCGAGTTCCGGGGAGGCCTGATCCACGTAGTCCAGAGCCACTGCCAGCTGTGCGGCGGCGGCTTTACAGGCAACGGCCGCGCCCCGGGCCGCAGCCCGAGGCGCATACTCAAGAAGCAGAGCCGCATCATTGATCGCTGCCGCATGGTGAACGATGAGATCGGGTTTTACTGCCTCACCCAGCTGCAGATAAACGTCCAGCAAGCGCCGATGCTGCCTGTGACGCTCCGCGCCGGACAGCGCACCGAGCATGGCCAGACGCGCCATTTCATGGCGGAAACGCAGCTCGCCGTTGGCCTCGCGCACAAGCAGGCCCCGGTCTTCCAGCGCGGCGCAGGCGGCCAGTGCCTCCGGGCCATGCAGTTGCTCAATCAGCGCTGGTGGCACCGGATCCGGAATAACACAAAGTGCATCGAGCAGCTGTCGCTCCCCGGGACTGACCCGGGCCGCGCGCGATAACACCGCATCCCGCACCGAAGAGGGCAGGCGTCCACTCGCATCAGGGTTCGCCAGTATCTCCGAGAGAAAAAACGGATTGCCCCCGGTAATGCGATAGAGCTCACTGCCGTCCTGCCCAAAAGCGGCCGCCCACTTTTCAACGGCCTGCTCTGACAGTGGCTGTAGTTCGATGCGCACCGTCACCGCCGGGGGCAGGTCCCCGAGCAGGAAGTTAAGCGGATGGTCCGCAGGGAGTTCATCGGGGCGGTAGGTCAGTACCAGCAGGACTCGCAGCGCGACGATGCGCCGGGCAATAAACTTGAGAAGATCCAGAGACGCGTGATCGGCCCAGTGAATGTCCTCAAAAACAAGCAAACTACCCGCCGGGAGCCTGTCCAGGCCAGCGAGCACCAGGGGAAAAAGCACCGCCGGCGGACTGCTCGCAGCCAGAGCGGCCTGCACGTCCGCACCGAGAAAACCCGCAATATCGCTAAAGGGCCCCAGTCGCCGGGGGGTAAAGAGATCATCACAGCGACCCCAGGCCATCGATCGCTCGTTATCGAGTCTGGCTCCCAGCGCCTCCAGGAGCGTGGTTTTCCCAAGACCTGGCTCACCCGAGATGACGGCTACCTGACCACAGAAATCCCCGCTGCGGGATAAGCGCTCCAGCAGGGTCTCCAAAGCGTCATCGCGCTCGATTAAAGCGGCTGTGCCAGCCATTAAATGCCAAAGTTCCTTTTCGCCACTGTTTCGAGCATAGCCCTGTGCTCCGAGGTACTCAAGCCTCGCGCCGGCGTCAAAATTAGGTACTGACACCTATTGGGTCACTACTCGCCGCAGCATACGCTCAAGCCCTCTGAATCAGTGAAGGTTGGCGCACCGATGTTGCACCTGGACGAAAGCACTACGCGGCAATTGTTTGAGGCGATCACGCGCCGACCCAAGCCGATTCTGCTTATCAGCCTCGCGCTGATTATCGGCCTCGCGGCGGGGCTTTCGCAGCTGGTGAAGGACACCTCGGTCAAGGCGTTTATTCCCCCGGACCACCCCTCGCTGGTAGCGGACGACCTGGTGGAGTCTGTCTTCGGCATCTCTGACTCCCTCGCGGTAGCCCTGGTGTTTGAGCGCGAGGACGGCGTGTTCACGCCCGAGGCGCTGACGCTGATCGCGGAAGTCACTGAAGAGCTGAAGCAGCTCCCGAATGTGCGCCCAGAGCGAGTGAGCAGTCTGGCTACCGAGTCATCGATACGGGGTGAAGATGGCAGCGTCTACGTGGACCCCTATCTGATCCCGGGCGCCATCGACCAGGCTGCCGCCGCGGACAGCTACGCGCGCTGGCAGAATATGCCCCCTCATCAGAATTCACTGGTGAGCGCGGATGCGCGGGCGGCTGTGATTATGTTGGAGCTGGAACCCGACGCGGACGCCAGCGACAGCTACGAGGCGGCGCTGGCGCTGGCACGGGGCTTCGCCCGACCCGGGGTGGAAATTCACGTCGCGGGCCCGGGAGCCGTCAGCGGCTATCTGAGTACTTATATTGACAGGGACGCGCGCAAGCTGCAGCCCATGGTCTTTGTGCTCGTGCTGGGCTTCATCTTCCTGGCATTTCGGCGCGCCTCGGCCCTGCCGGGTCCACTGCTTGTCGTGGTGGGCGCGGCGGGCGGCTCTCTCGGCCTGATGGCCTGGCTGGGGATTCCCTACTACGCCATTACCAACGCCCTGCCGGTGATTATCGTGGCCGTGTCGGTAGCTGACTCGATTCATATTCTGTCGGCTTATTATCAGGCCCGTGCGCAGGACCCCAAGGCCGATACCCGCGAGCTTGTGGTCGCCGCCATGACCTCGATGGCACGCCCCATCACGCTGACGAGCCTGACCACCGTCGCCGGCTTTGCCGGTATCGCCAGCGCATCGATCATGCCGCCTATCGCCATGTTTGCCTGGTTTGCCGCCGTTGGTATTGCTCTGGCCTGGCTATTCTCGATGTTTTCACTGCCCAGCGTGCTGGTCCTGATGAAGCCGTCCGCCAGTCCCGCCTTCAATTCCTGGTCACACAACGAGCCCAGTGGCCTCGGTCGTGTGCTCGCGCACACGGGCGCCTTTGCTGCCCAGCGCTACCCCTGGGTGCTTGGCTTTTTTGCCCTGGCGCTGATTCTGCTGGGCATTCAGGCTTCGCAACTGCGCATCGACCGCTCGCAGGTCGACAACTTTGCAACCGATGAGCCGATCTTTCAGGCGGACCGGACCATCAACGAGCGTTTTGCCGGCAGCGGCTTTCTCGACATCATCATCGAGACCGACGAGCCCGAGGGATTACTCAACGCCCGGCGCATTGGCAAAATCGCTGCCCTGCAGGACTACTTTGAGACTCTTGACCACGTCGGCAAGACCGTTTCCATTGCCGATTACCTTGCGCAGCTGCATGTCGCCCTTGAGGAACTCCCGGCAGACAGCGTTGTGACCCGGCCTCTGCCGGACGCGGATATGGCGATTGCCCAGTATCTGCTGGTCTATGAGTCATCGGGGGATCCCACCGATTTCGAGGAAGAGATCGACATGGACTATCAGCGGGCGCTGCTTCGCGGCGTCCTCAATGAGTCCCACTTCAGCATGACCCGGGAGACCGTAGAAGCGCTGCAGGCCTACCTGCGCGAAGAGTTTAACGAGCCGGGTATGCACGCCTCGCTCAGTGGCGATATCAACATCAGCTATCATTGGATGAGCAGCCTCCAGCGCTCGCACTTCAACGGCGTATTCCTTTCGCTCGCGCTGGTGCTCATCACATCAATCATCGTATTCAGGTCTGTCAGTTCAGGCATTGTTGCGGTGGTTCCCGTGAGCATCACCGTACTGCTGCTGTACGCCGCCATGGCGTTCTTCGACGTCTATCTGGAACCTGCGACATCCATGTTCGCCGCCATCGCCATCGGCGTCGGCGTGGACTTTGCGATTCATCTCATCGACAAGCTGCACGAGGCGCTCAAGCTGCATGATGAGGATATTGATCTTGCGGTGGACCACGCGCTCCCCCTTACTGCCCGCGCCTGCCTGTTCAATGCGCTCGCCCTGGGGCTTGGCTTTGCGGTACTTATGAGCAGCGACCTGCCGACGCTGCAACGCTTTGGCGGACTGGTTGCGCTGGCTTCCCTGGGCAGCTACCTCAGCGCGCTGGTGCTGGTGCCCGCGCTCTTCGCCTTTGGCCGATCCCTCAGTCACCGGGCTTTTAATCCCCGGGATGGCATCGCGCCGCGCACCGCGGTAGCGGCTCTCCTGCTCATCGGGGGCCTGACTTTTTTTGCCGAGCAGGGCAAGGCCGCTGACTGGACCGGTGAGGATATTGCACGGCAGATTGTGGAACGCCCCGAGGGCCACGCCACCCGCCGGGTGATCGACATCACGCTGACCGACCGTCGCGGCAAAACCCGGGAGCGCTCGGCCCTGATTCTCAAGCTGAACGATGCACAGGCGCGCACGACGCGCTTCACCTACCTGGCCCCGAAATCCGTTTATGAGGTGACCTTCCTGAGTCGCGACTATCACAGCGATGAACAAGGCGATGATCGCTGGCTCTACCTCCCGGCCACACGCAAGGTACGAAGAATTCCCGCTTCCGATCGCGGTGACTATTTTCTGGGCACGGACTTTACCTACGAAGACATCCAGTCAGAGCTGAAACTGCCGCTGGCGGACTATGAGTTCTCCTTCGACGGGCTTGAGACCCGGGACGCTGATGAACTGCTGGGTTTGTCGGGCAAAACCCGCACCCCCGAGATCGCCCGGGAACTGGGCTACAGCGGGTTTGAGGCGCTGGTTGACGCGCAGACCTGGCTGTTCCGGGAGATCCGTTTTATGGATCTGAATGGCGAGTTGCTCAAGACGGTTACGGTGCACTCGACGCAACAGGATGGGGACATCTGGACGGCGATGGATATTGAGGTGGTAAATCACCAGACGCAGCACGAAACACGCTTTCGTTATCGCGAAGTAGATTATCCCGAGGGTTTACCCGATGAGGCCTTTGAGCCGGCCGTGCTTAGCCGGGGACTTCCCCAGACACTGATGCCGTGAAGTCGATTTCACCGATCATAGCCAGCCTTCTGGTGCTGGCGTCACCCGTCCGGGCGCTCGAACTTCGCTCACTGCAGCTCCCTGTGGAGTTCAGCCTCGGCTTCGGTCGATCGCAGAGCGCCGTTGAGGTCATGCAATTTCAAGTCGACAGCACCCCGCGACTGGAGCTCGACCTATCCGCAACCAGTAGTCTGGTACTGTCAGCGCGGGTTCGCGTCGATGGGGCGGATTTGCTGGAGCCGGGCACGCCGTCCCTGGACAACTATTCCTCCGCGTCCGAGCCCTTCACCCTCGACTCTTCCGGCACCCTCGAGCTGCGCGATGTCTACTGGGAACAGCGACTTGGCAACGGCATTGCACGCCTGGGCAAGCAGCAGATTGTCTGGGGTCGTCTCGACGGTATCAAGGTACTCGACGTGTTGAATCCGCAGAATTTTCGAGAGTTCATCGTCGATGACTTCGGCGACTCGCGAATCAGCCTGTGGTCCGCCTATCTCGACGTGTTTTTGGGGGACTGGCGCATCGAAGCCGCTGTGCTGCCTGATTACACAGCCCACGAAATACCTGAACCGGGCGCCTGGTTTGAGCTGACTGCACCGCGCTTTCGTTTTGGCGCAACGTCCGGATCGCCAGCGCCACCGGTCAGCACAGACCGCAGCCGCAACACGCTTGACGACACCGCGATGGGAATCCGTCTGTCGCGCAGTATCGGCCGTGTGGACATCAGCGCCCTGGCCTACAGTGGCAACGATCATGAGCCCCTCGGCCGGGTGATTGGAGAAGGTACGGGAACTGCCCTTGAGCAGTTTTACGAACGGCGCGATCTCTATGGGATCAGCCTTGAGACGTCACTGGGCCCCCTGGCCCTGCGTGCCGAGACGGCTTATCAACCCTCGAGAGTCTTTAATACCCGCGAGAACAATGGCCTGCAAACCGCCCGTGCAGATCAGGTCTCGGCGGGTATTGCTGCCGATGTGGACGCACCGCTTGGTATCCTTCTCAATCTGCAGTTTCTCTGGGATGAGATCTTAGACGCTCCGGAGGGTCTCGTACGACCAGAGCGTGATCGCGTGGGAACCGTTTTTGCGCGCCGCAGCTTTGCCTACGAAACGGCACGCGTCGAAGCCCGCTGGTACCACTCCTTCGATGACAACGATGATCTCTACAAACTGACCCTGGACTATGACCTCGGTGACAACACCACGGTGTTTGTCTCCGGGGACTGGTTCGATGGCAAGAGCTCCGGTTTGTTTGGACAGTTCGCCAGGCGCGATCGAATCGTCTTTGGGATTCGTCAGACTTTTTGAGCCAGGCCACCGGAGACCTCACTGATCGACAGAAACTCAGGGGATGACCTCCTTGCTGCAGTCGATCGGGCCCACGCACTGATCTATAAGTCACTGGTCTTATAAATCGCCCGGGGTCTGCGCTACTATCTCTTTCCTTACCCGCTATAGATCACAACTTTCACGCAACTCAGGGGAAAAGCATGAAGAGATCACTCGCGCTCGCCGTGTCGCTTGTTGCATTTGGCAACATCGCCAACGCGCTTGACGAATCCACGGCCGCAGAGGCAACGCCCGCGGCACTCACGGGACTGAAAGCAGAGGCGGCAGAAATCGTCGACAGTAAAAGAAAGCTCACCCAGGAAATCGTGGATAGCCTGTTCTCTTTCTCTGAACTGGGTTTTCAGGAATTCGAAAGCCAGCGTTATCTGACCGAACTCCTCGAATCCAATGGCTTTAGCGTGGAGCAGGGCGTGTCTGGCATCCCCAGCGCCTGGTGGGCGACCTGGGGTAGCGGCAAGCCCGTTATCGCGCTGGGCTCAGACGTGGACGGCATCCCCAAATCCTCACAGATGCCCGGCGTACCGTACCGCAAAGCCATGGTCGAAGGCGCGCCGGGGCACGGTGAGGGTCACAACTCCGGACAGGGCGTGAATATCACGGCGGCACTGGCAGTTAAAGAAATCATGGAGCGCGAGGGACTGCCCGGCACTATCGTGATCTGGCCGGGCATTGCCGAGGAACTCGTGGGCTCCAAGGCCTGGTTTGCGCGCGACGGACGCTACGACGGAGTCGATGCGGTGCTGTTTACCCACGTGAGCGACAGCATGCAGGTCAGCTGGGGCCAGGCAACGGGCACCGGACTGGTGTCTGTCGAATACACCTTCGAGGGTCAGGCTGCCCACGGCGCCGGAGACCCCTGGAAAGGAAAAAGCGCATTGGACGCCGTTGAACTGATGAACGTCGGCTGGAACTATAAGCGCGAACATCTTCGCCCGCTGCAGCGCTCACACTATGTCGTCGTCGACGGCGGCGACCAGCCTAACGTTGTGCCATCCAAAGCGTCAGTCTGGTATTTCATCCGCGAAATCACCGCCGATCATATCCGCGAAAACTTTGCTTCGCTGCAGCGTATTGCTGAGGGTGCCGCCATGATGACGGATACCAGCGTATCTCGCCGTATCATCGGTACGGCTTATCCACGTCACTTCAACAAGCCCATCGCCGAAGCCATGCAGCAAAACATGCTGGCAGTCGGCATGCCGGACTGGTCTGAAGATGACCAGGCCTTTGCCCGGGCTTTTCAGGAGTTCATGCAGGCCGACGAGATTGAGGGACTGAAATCTGAGGTCGAGGAGCTCGGTACGCCCCGGGAAGAGCCAAAGTCAGGCGGCTCCGACGACATTGGGGATGTGTCCTGGAGCGTGCCAACGGTGACGCTGCGCTTCCCGTCCAACATCGATGGGCGCACGGGTCACCACTGGTCCAGCGCTATTGCGATGGCCACGCCTATCGCGCACAAAGGCGCGACGGCCGGCGCCAAGGTGATCGCCACCACGATGCTGGATCTTCTTGAGAATCCACAACTCGTGGACAGTGCCTGGACTTACTATCGCGAAGAACAAACGGCAAACGAAACCTATGTACCGTTTATCAGCGATAACGATCCGCCGGCGATTGAGAAAAATGCCGAGATCATGGCGAAGTACAAAGATGAGCTCAGCAAGTTCTACTACGACCCGTCGAAGTATGCGACCTATCTTGAGCAGCTTGGCATTAACTATCCGCAGCTCACGAACCCGAGCGCAGATTAAAGGGCCTGAACGCACAGGGTCACCCACCGGGTGACCCTGTTTATGGCCTTGTTTTCCAACGACCCCTCGAGGACGGGCCCGGACCTTTAGTCAGACAATCTCAACCAACTCGATGTCAAAGTTCAGGGCTTCACCTGCTAACGGGTGATTGGCATCCACAGTGATTGAGCTATCAGTGATTTCCTTCACTTCCAGATTCATTATCTGACCATCGGGGCTGCGGCTCTGGAGCTGCATACCGATTTCCGGCGTCATATCCTCAGGTAGCGCGCTTTTGGGCACTTCCTGTATCAACTGTTCGTGCCGCGGTCCGTAGGCATCATCCGGCTCGATCGTCACAGACTTGCTCTCGCCGACGCTCATGCCGGCTACCGCCTTGTCAAAGCCGCTGATCACCATGCCGCCGCCGACCGCGAATTCAAGAGGCTCGCGCCCCGCCGAAGAATCGAACTGGGTACCGTCACTCAGTGTGCCGGTGTAATGAATGCGGACCGTGTCGCCCGATTGCGCCTGACTCATAGCTAAACTCCGTTGCTTAAGGTTCTCGTGTGAATACACAGTGCCACCCTAACAAACAATCCGAGCCGCCGTCCAAAGCCTCACCCGGGCAAAGTCGCAACAATCCGGCTGCAGGGGTCCTGCCTTTTTCCCCGGGAGATCGACTGTTCGTCCTGCCGATGCGTATTCTATGTATTGATATGCAGCGCGGATTAGCAAAGCACGTGATAAACCAACAAGCAGCACGGCGGAAGAACTGATGCATATACTCCTTGCGGGCGCGACCGGTCTGGTCGGCCGCTCAGTGATCACCGCAGCGGATGCCAGGCAGGAGCAAATCACCACGGTCGGTCGTCGCGCGACAGGACTGGTTGCCGATGAAATCGTCTGCGACTTCTCCCGGCTGCCGGCGTTACCGGCAGCGGATGTGGCCATCTGCGCTCTGGGTACAACGATCGCCGCGGCGGGCTCCCGCGCGGCTTTTCGCGCCGTGGATCACGATGCGGTACTCGCATTCGCGTCTGCCGCTCACCAGGCCGGCATCGAACACTTTATTGTGGTGACCGCAGTGGGCGCCCGGCCCGATGCAGGGGTCTTTTACTCGCGTGTAAAGGGCGAAACCGAGCGCGACCTTCAGGCACTGGCTTTTAACCGCCTCGATATCGCCCAGCCCGGACTTCTCCTGGGTCCTCGCCAGGAGCAGCGCCCGGTAGAAGCGATCATGCAGCGCATAAGTCCTGCCCTCACCCCCTTCCTGCGCGGCCCACTGGACCGTTACGCCGGGATTGACGCCCGGATGGTCGCCGATGGGAGCATCGGAGGACACGACCTCGATGCCGCGCCCGAGCAGCGAGTTGTCGTTGTCGGTCTG
>CAZGGN010000041.1:18707-19363 GCA_964525195.1 uncultured Congregibacter sp. | reverse complement strand
CTTTTCGGTTGCTGCCGCCGGCCTGTATCTCGATTACTCCAAGAACCGGGTTTCCCGTCGGGCACTGGATTTGCTCCTTGAACTGGCACAGAAGCGGGACCTGCCACAGAAGATCAACGCCATGTTCAATGGCGAGCGAATCAATCAGACCGAAAACCGTGCGGTACTCCACACAGCACTCCGGGACCGCTCGGGGCGCAGGATCATGGTAGACGGGGAGGACGCCTGTGCCCTGGCTGAAAGCGAGCGCAGGCGAATGCTGGCTTTCGTCGATGAGATTCATGCGGGACGACGCCTCGGCTCGACCGGAAAGCCCCTGACCACCGTGGTCAATATCGGCATCGGTGGCTCGGATCTCGGGCCGCAGATGGCTGTGGAGGCACTCCGTCCCTTCTGGATAGCGGGCCGGCGCAGCTTCTTTGTGTCAAATGTCGATGCTCAGCATCTGGTCGATACGCTCGAACAGCTGGATCCGGAGTCCACCCTCTTTGTCGTGGCCTCCAAGACCTTCACCACCCAGGAAACCATGACTAATGCCCGCAGCGCCCTCGACTGGTTTTTTGCCCGGGGCGGGAATCGCGAAACCGTGCGCGATCATTTTGTGGCGCTCTCGACGAACCTGCCGGCGGTTGAGGCCTTCGGTATTGCTCCCGAGG
>CAZGGN010000041.1:17189-18697 GCA_964525195.1 uncultured Congregibacter sp. | reverse complement strand
GGAACTTTCGGTTTCTGGGACTGGGTGGGCGGACGCTATTCCATGTGGTCATCGATCGGCCTGTCAATTGCCCTGCAGGTGGGTTCGAAGGGCTACCTGGCTATGCTCGATGGGGCCTTCTCCATGGATGAGCATTTTCGCAGTGCTGCGCTGCGAGACAATCTCCCGCTGATGCTGGCGCTGGTGGGTATCTGGAACCGCAACCTGGAAGAAATCAGTGTCCATGCGGTGCTGCCCTACGATCAGCATCTGCATCGACTGCCCGCCTACCTGCAGCAGCTGGACATGGAGTCCAATGGCAAGTCGGTGTGCCTGAACGGCGAGCGCAGTTTGCGCGGCACGGGTCCGGTGATCTTTGGTGAGCCTGGTACCAACGGGCAGCATGCGTTTTACCAGCTGCTCCATCAGGGCACGGATGTGGTGTCGGCGGATTTTATCGGCGTCATCAACTCCTCCCGCCAGCTCGGTGACCATCAGGCCAAACTGCTGGCCAATTTGCTGGCACAGCCGCGGGCGCTGATGTGCGGCAAGGATCGGGCTGAGGTCGAAGCGGAGTTGCGAGGGCAGGGCCTTGATGAGAACGCGGTGGCAGCACTCGCGGAGCATCGGGTGTTTGAGGGCGGGCGCCCGAGCAATGTCATTCTCCTCCCGCGACTGACCCCCGCTACGCTCGGCGCGCTGATTGCCATGTATGAGCACAAGGTGTTCTGTCAGGGTGTGATCTGGGATATCAACTCCTTCGATCAGTGGGGCGTGGAGCTGGGCAAGCAGCTGGCGGGAGATATTCTGCCCCTGATTGATTCGCCAGAGCTTTCCCGGGAGGCAGGCGCCGGGCTGGACGCCTCCACCCGCGGACTTCTCGAGTACATTCGGGCTCATCGCGATTAGGGATTATAAAATGATGACAAGCGTAGGTTGGATGCAGGTGTCCCGCTCGGTTCACTGGTTCGAGCCGCCCACTCGCCTGCTGGATGAGAGCCGGCCACCGTTTTATCGCTGGTTCCCCGATGGGGTAACCAACGCCTGCTATAACGCGCTGGACTATCACGTAGTCAATGGGCGCGGTGCGCAGACGGCACTGATCGTGGACAGTCCGGTGACCGCCCAGGCCCGTCAATACAGTTACGCGGAACTTCTTGAGCAGGTCGCGCGCTGCGCCGGTGCCCTGGCTGAGCGGGGCGTGGTCGCCGGTGACCGGGTATTGATTTATATGCCGATGGTTGCCGAAGCGGTTATCGGCATGCTCGCCTGCGCACGACTGGGCGCCGTGCACTCGGTGGTATTTGGCGGCTTTGCAAGCAACGAGCTGGCCGTGCGTATTGACGATGCAGAGCCCAGGGTCGTACTCAGCGCATCCTGTGGTATCGAACCGAATCGCGTGGTTGCCTACAAGCCGCTGCTCGATGCTGCGATCGAGATGGCCGAGCATAAACCGACGGCCTGCATCGTGCTGCAGCGCGATGCGCTTGAGGCGGAGCTCCTCAGCGGTCGCGACTGCAGTTGGGAGG
>CAZGGN010000041.1:5905-17179 GCA_964525195.1 uncultured Congregibacter sp. | reverse complement strand
GAACCCGTCGAGCGGATCAAGTACCGCTGGGAAGCGCGCCTGCTGGAGCGGGTGGAGCTGCGCCAGGCCGTCAAGGAGGCGATGGCGGGCGCGCAACCTGCGGGATGTGTTCCGGTGCCTGCCAATCACCCGCTGTACATTCTCTACACCTCCGGTACGACGGGACAGCCCAAAGGCGTGGTGCGAGACACCGGAGGGAGTATCGTTGCGCTGAAATGGAGTATGCAGAAGATCTACAACGTCGCGCCCGGCGATGTGTTCTGGGCCGCATCGGATGTCGGCTGGGTCGTCGGGCACAGTTATATCGTGTACGGCCCGCTGTTTAACGGGAACAGCACGGTGCTCTATGAGGGCAAGCCGGTAGGCACCCCCGACGCCGGCGCCTACTGGCGGGTGATCGAGCAATACCGGGTCAATGTCTTGTTCACCGCGCCTACCGCCTTTCGTGCGATCCGCAAGGTTGACCCGGACGCGAGCCTCCTCAAGACCTATGATCTGAGTAGCCTGCGCTCGCTGTTTCTCGCCGGGGAGCGCTGCGATCCGGATACCCTGCACTGGGCCGGGGATACACTCCGGGTTCCGGTGATCGACCACTGGTGGCAGACGGAAACCGGCTGGCCGATTTGTGCCAATTGTCTGGGTATTGAGCCGTTGCCGGTTGTGCCGGGCTCGCCGGCCCGGGCGGTGCCCGGCTACGAGGTGGTGGTGCTGGACGAGAACGGCGAGACAGTATCCGATGACAGCATCGGCGCGTTGGCGATCCGACTACCCTTGCCCCCGGGCACCTTTATCTCCCTGTGGAATGCCGAAGATCGTTATAGGCAGGCATACTTTTCACGCTACCCGGGTTTCTATGAAACCGGCGATGCCGGTTATATCGACGCAAACGGCTATGTGTTTGTGATGTCCCGAACGGATGACGTGATCAACGTCGCGGGACATCGACTGTCGACCGGTGCCATAGAAGAAGTCCTCGCCGCTCACCCGGACGTGGCGGAATGCGCGGTGATAGGGATTGCCGATGAATTGAAGGGGCAGTTGCCACTGGGATTGCTTGTCTTGGCCGACGGTGTGCGGCGTGCACCTGAGGAGATCGTGGCCGAAGTGGTCAGATCGGTGCGCGAGACCATCGGGCCGGTCGCCGCCTTCAAAGACTGCCGCCCAGCTTCACCTCGACCTCGGGGGCGGATCCCGCGTTGTTCCGCGCCTGCCCAAGACACGTTCCGGCAAAATTTTGCGCGCCACCATGCGCAGTATCGCCGATCACCAGGACTACCGGATGCCGGCTACCATCGATGACCCGACGGTGCTCGAGGAGATCCGCGAATTGCTGGCCTGAGAGGCCCGGGATGCGCGCAGCGCGGAGCGCGATCTTTGACATATTTCTGTCATTTTACGGACATATAACTGTCATATTTACACGTTAGTGTGCCCGCCAATTGTAGTTACTTGGATGTGCGCCATGCCCCTGCGCAATTTGCCTGTTGTTATGACCCTTCTCGCGTCGCTGTGCGCGCCGGCTCAGGCGCTCACGCTCAGCTCCGCAGAGCTTGATGCGGCGGCCCAGTTAGGCTGTGTTCTCGCCGAGGACGCCCTGGGTTACCTGAATGAAGACCAGTTCAATGACCGCTTTGACGGTGTGGTCGGTGAATTCTCCGAGTCCCAGGTAGACGTGATTTACGCCAAGGCCCTGGGTTACATCGACGGTCTGCTTTTTGGTCTCTCCTCGAGCGACAGCGGCATCGCCGCCAAGCGTCTTGAGGCCTACAGCAATAGCAACAGCTGTGGCTTTGGTGTCAGCGCGGTCAGCCACAGCGTATCGCTCTGAATTTTGTTTGAACTGGAGTGATCCAGGGCAAATCGGGGGTCGTAAGATGCCCTGTAGTGATTAGTCACTGCAGCACACACCATCTCTCCCCCAGATGGTTGTATTTTTTAACCCGGCCTTCGTGGCCGGGTTTTTTTTGCCCGGGAAGGGGAGGATCGCTCGCGGTTCCTGCTCCGGGCTGATCCTCACGAGGCCTCGCTGCGTAACCGCAAGGGACCCCATCGGAAGGCTTAACAATGATCGCTGTCAGACTTCTTCTCGCTAGCTTCGCCATCGCTCTGCTGAGTGCCTGCAGTAGCGTGTCGGTGCTCGATTACGCAGGCAACACGCCGCGCTTTGAGCCGGAGCGGTTTTTCGACGGGAAGCTCCGTGCCAGCGGCGTTCTCAAGGACCGAAGCGGTGCGGTAATCCGCCGGTTTACGGCCGACATCACCGCCTACTGGAAAGACGGGGTGGGAACCCTGGAGGAAGACTTCCTGTTTGACGACGGCGAGGTAGACCGCCGGGTCTGGACCCTGTCACCCAATGGCAGCGGCGGCTACGATGCGACGGCAGGGGATGTCGTGGGTGTAGGGGTCGCCCGGGCAGCCGGTAACGCTATGTTTCTGAAATATGTCCTGCGGGTGCCCTACGGCGATGGCAGCATTGATCTGTCGATCGACGATCGCATGTATCTGGTAACGCCGGATCTTCTCATCAACGAGTCCGTCATGCGCAAGTTCGGGTTTCGCGTCGGAGAGATACTCCTCACCATTCAGCGGGTGGACGCCGGGGCATGAATCCTGCCCGCTTGATGCAACTGCTGGGGGTGGCCGGTCTGATTCCCTTTCTGGCTACGGCGCTGGGTGTGATGTTTCTCAATGACCTGCTCTTTGCTATATCCCAGCGGGCATTTTTACTGTACTCCACCGCTATTCTCTGCTTTCTCGGCGGGACCCTCTGGGGCGAAACACTGCCGGACCCTCAGCCCGGGCAGGGCGCGGCAATCATCGTCAGTAACGGGGTTGTATTGTTTGCGGTGTTTGCGATGCTGACGGCGCAGCCACTGCTCGCCGGTGTGTTTCTCATGCTCGGACATCTTGCGCTGCTCTGGTACGAGCGGCAGAGTCCGACGCGTGCCATCTGGTATACACGCATGCGCAGCTGGCTGACGACCGTCGCCGTGATCAGCCATCTGATGTTTGTCACCGGGCTGACATTTCGCGCGTCGGTTTAGTCCTGTCGTGAGGCCTGAGCTGCTGGATGCAGATTGGAGTTTCGTCGGCGCGAGGGCTAGACTCGCTGCGTTCTCCTTGCTCAGGTCCAGCTAGTGAAATATTGCGAAAGTGCGCTCGAGGCGGTAAGCGCAATTGGCTCCGGCGAGTTTATCTGGTGCCACTCCATGGCGGCTACGCCGGTGCTGCTGCTCGATGCCCTGGCTGAGCACGTGCGAGATCACCATGACATTACCCTCATGCAACTGCACCTTGAGCACGCGGAAAAGGTTACCGACGAGAGCCTCCAGGGTCATCTTCGCCATCGCTGTTTCTTTGCAGGCCGGGAAACCCGCAAGCTGATCAATCAGGGACGCGCTGATTATGTGCCTATGTTTCTCTCGGAGGTCCCCAAGCTCTTTCGCAAGGGCGAGCAGCGTGTCGATACGGCGCTGGTCCAGGTCTCTCCCCCGGATCGCCATGGCAATTGCTCCCTGGGGATATCCGTCGAAGCCAGCAAGGCCGCCTGTGATGTCGCCGGACGGATTATTGCGCATATCAACCCGCTCATGCCCAGGACCCACGGTGACGGGTTTATCAATGTTCGGGATATCCACTGCGCCTACCAGGCCGAAGAAGCGTTGATCAATACCGCCATGGGCACGAGTTCGCCTATCGAAAACCGTATTGGCGCCAATGTCGCCAGTCTGGTTGAAGACGGGGCCTGCCTGCAAATGGGGATTGGCGCTATTCCCGATGCGGCGCTGCGCTGCCTCGGCGGGCACAAGAATCTGGGCGTGCACACGGAAATGTTTGCCGACGGCGTGCTCCCGCTCCTGGAGGCGGGGGTGATCAACAATTCACTCAAGAAAGTCGCCCGGGGTCGCAGTGTGACCGGTTTCGCCATGGGAAGTGACGCGCTCTACAGTTACGTGCACGATAATCCCGAGGTGGCATTTCTCGATATCGAGTTTGTTAACAACCCGACGGTGATTGCCAAGAACTCGCGGGTGACCTCGATCAACAGCGCGCTGCAAATTGATCTTTCGGGGCAGGTCTGTGCTGATTCGATCGGTCATCAGATCTACTCCGGGGTCGGTGGTCAGGTCGATTTTGTGCTCGGAGCGACTTACTCGGAGCACGGCAAGTCGATTATTGCGCTCCCCAGCACGGCTCGGGACGGCACTTTGTCCCGGCTTGTGACGACGCTGGAGGCGGGCGCCGGGGTGGTCACTACGCGGGCTCAGGTGGACTATGTGGTTACGGAGTTTGGCGTGGCGGAACTGCGGGGACGATCTTTGGGGCAGCGAGCCAGCGATCTGATTGCGATCGCGCATCCGGATTTCCGTGAAGCACTGTCCCGGGAGGCGCGGGATATCCTGAAACTCAACCTGCCCGGATGAGCGCCCGGTGCTGACGATTCAGATCCTGAGAACTCTCCGAACAATCACCGTGACCAGTGCATAAGTAACCACAAGGACCTATCTCATGCAGCAGATTCAATTAGGCAGCCCCGCGGGGCTGGATAAGCTGATCCTGAAGCCAGTCGAGGCGCGCGACCCGGGCCCCGGCGAGGTGCAGCTTCGCGTTCATGCCAGTTCTCTGAATTTTCACGACTATCTCGTGGCCGCCGGCTTGCTGCCCACGGCCGCGGGGCGTGTGCCTATGTCCGATGGTGCTGGGGTCGTCTCAGCGATAGGTGAGGGAGTCACGGAGTTTGCCCCGGGGGATCGGGTAATCAGCCATTTCTTTCCCAACTGGCTGGAGGGCACCGCGTCCCTGGAGCGCTTGCAGGGTGTGCCGGGCGACCACGTCGACGGCTTTGCCAGTCAGGTGGTGACGATGCCCGCAAAAGGGTTCTCCGCCATGCCAGCGCACATGAGCTTTGCCGAGGCCGCGACGTTGCCCTGCGCCGGATTGACCGCCTGGCGGGCCCTGGTCGAGGAAGCGACCCTCAGCAGCGGCGACTGGGTGCTGGTGCAGGGCACGGGCGGGGTGAGTATCTTTGCCCTCCAGATCGCCAAAAAACTCGGCTGCAAGGTGATCGCCACGTCCTCAAGCGAGGAGAAGCTGGCGAAATTGCGCGAGTTGGGAGCCGATGAAGTGATTAACTATCGGGAGCAGCCGCAATGGGGACGTCAGGCGGCGGAGATCAGCGCCGGGGGTGTGGATCTTGTGGTCGAGGTCGGTGGCCCCGGTACCGTGGCGCAGTCCGTCCGCGCCCTGCGCGTGGGTGGAATGATCAGCATGATCGGCGTGCTTACGGGTATTAGCGGCGATGTGCCTCTCGCTGAGTTTTTCCAGCGCAATGCGGTCATGGCCGGCATCACTGTTGGCTCCCATGCGCATCAGCGAAACATGACAAAAGCGTTTGCAGACTGGGAGCTCAGACCGGTTATCGATCGGAGTTTTGCGCTGGCGGATCTGGCCGATGCTTTCCGCTATCAGGAAAGCCAACAGCACTTCGGGAAGATTGCCCTCGATCTGAGCTAGTGCGACGCGCGGTGTCTATGGCGCCGTGCGCTCGCTGCGATGCGCTGCGCTGTGTTTCCAGTGCTAGCGTCGGTCGATTTCATCGAGTTCAAGATCTATGTTGTCAAAAGAATCGCCCTTGTTAAGGCGGATATGCAGCGACACGTTGTTCTTGGAATCCGAGTATTCAATCGCGGTTTCAGCGCTTATCTTGCCCTTCTCGTAGAGTTCGATCAGTGCCTGGTCGAAGGTGCGCATCTGGTACTTGCTGCCCTGCTCAATGGTGCTGCGCAGCTCCGTCAGATCCTGCTTGGTAATCAGGTCCTGGACCCGCGGTGTGTTGACCAGAACTTCCATCGCGGCACATTTGCCGCCGGCCACGGTGGGCACCAGACGTTGTGAGATGATCCCGCGGACATTCTGCGCAATGCGCACGACTTCGTTCGCCTGATCTTCCGGCGGGAAGAAGGTCATCATCCGTTCCAGGGCGGACACGGCGTTGTTGGCATGCAGGGTGGTGAGGCAGAGATGGCCGGTGTTGGCGAATTTGAGTGCAAACTCCATGGTTTCGTGATCGCGGATTTCTCCGAGGAGTACCACGTTGGGTGCCGAGCGCATCGCGGAGCGTATGCCTGTGCTGTAGCTTTCCGTATCGACACCGACCTCGCGCTGGGCGACCACAGAGCGCTTGTGCTGGTGTAAATACTCAATCGGGTCCTCAAGGGTGAGAATGTGACCAGCGGCGTTGGTGTTGCGATGATCGATCATGGCCGCCAGCGTGGTTGATTTACCTGAGCCGGTGGATCCGACCACCACGACCAGGCCGTTCTTTTCCATCACCAGATCGTTCAGTACCGACGGTAGCCCGAGCTCCTCGATAGTGGGTATGTCATTTCTGACGTAGCGAAATACCAGGGACGTCTCGCCACGCTGCCGGAAGGCTGAGCCCCGAAAGCGTCCAAGGTTCGGCACGCCGAGACTGAAGTCGACCTCGCCGTGCTCCTCGAACTCCATGATTTTCTTGTCCGAGGCGACCGTGCGAAAGATGTGGTCGACCTGGCCTATCTGCAGCTTTTCGCCGATCCAGGCGAAGCCGAAGGGGCCTTTGATCAGTATTTTAGCGCCCGAGTGGAAATAGATGTCCTCACCGTCCTTGTTTACCATCAAAGCAAGGTAGGGGGCGATTTCGAGATCGGTGTCGCTCATATCAACTGTCCTTGTGGCGCCGCTTCTGGATTATGGCATTGCTGGCGGGGCGCAGAAAGGGGCTATTTCTGTGCCCGATTTACGCACGAATCGAGGCCCGCGCTGCGCTGTCTCCCGCATCATTGATCCTCTACCCGGGGCGCAGCGCCAGCGCCGCCGATGGTTCCGATATTGTCCAGCAGCAGAACCCCCTCGGGCGCCTGGTCAAAGGCGAAGCGCAGGGCGGCAGCCTCGGCCACGGCAAAGCCCGGCCTGCTGGCTTCAAAGGCCTGCAGCGGGATTTCCACGTACTGCAGCACGGGTTCCCAGAGGGCGTTATAGTTTTTCTTGTTCAGCCTGACGTCTTTGAGGTATTGCACGCGCACTGGCGGCACGAGTTGCGCGTAGTCAGAGACCTTGAGCCGGGCTGTGCTGCCATCGCCGGCGATAATCTCCAGTGACAGGTCGGGGATTACCAGCGGTCGGGCGCCGGCTCCGTTTTCCGGGTCGCTCGACGCGCTGGCACTGGCGTCCTCTGCATGGGTCTCGCTGTCCGGCAGGCGCTCGGTACTGCCGCTGATGGCAAACACCAGGGATCGGTCGCGATCCAGCGCGCTGCCCTCGGGCAGCGTAATCGTCAGCGCGGCGTCCGGATCCCGCCAGCCGACAACGAGTCCGTTGCTGCCCTGCCGGCGTTGGTCTCTGTGCAGAAGTTCTTCTTCGCGCCAGATGGCCAGCGCCGAGCCGCGGATCGAACTACCCGCCAGGCTGGCGCTGGTGACATCAAGATCCTCCTCGAAATCGGCGATCGGGGCAAAGCTTGAATCGCTGAATTGTGCGACCAGCGTTCTCGCCGGTAACCAGGCGCTGCCCATTCGGGGGTCCTTCAGCAACTGCGCGTAGCGCTGATCCCCGTGCAGCGTGGCTTCGAGAAACGCCGAGATATACAGTTTCGCGACCTGACGCTGCTCCTCCCCCGGAATGATCGGTGCGCTGTTGAGTCGCCAGGCACCCGGTGGCGAGTAGTCGTAACGACCCCAGCCGGTGTTGAACTGCCCGTGATTGGCACCGTGCAGGTAGGCGCCGGCCTTGAGGTAGTAGCCCTCACCGCTGTAGCGAATACGGTTCATTTGCCGCAGGCCGTGGTAGGCCGGCTCGTCGCTGTCATAGCTTCCATGGATGGTGAAGAAATTCACGTCCTCCAGTTCCAGGCGACGACTGTAGCGCTGATCGACCTGGGCAATGGCCACCAGCGAGCGAATCTGAAAACCGTAGTCAAACTTCAGGGTCGCGTCGTCCGGGAAGTAGGGCAGGCTGTTGAAGTGGTGGGCAATCGATACGGCTTCTCCCCCGCGGGAGTGGCCGATGAGCGCGATATTCTCCGTATCGATGCGTTGATAAAACGGATGGCCTTCGCTGCGATTCCAGTCGTGCCAGAGCTTGAGATGCTCAAGTAACAGCCAGCCCCGGGCGGGCATCTCCTTGCCTCTAAAATCCCCCGACCAGCTGCCGTTAATGTAGTTCTGGTCGACGGAGACCGCAATAAAGCCCCGGCTCGCGAGAAGCTCTCCAAGGTAGGCATAGCCATCGTCGGAATAGTCTTCCATACCGTGATTGCCGTGCACGATCAGGACCAGGGGATGCCTGCCGGTGTCCTCGGGAGCCCAGATGCGGCCGTTCAGTGGCGCCTCGGAGAGGCCAAAGCCCCAATAGCGCTCGCGCATCGCCTGCTTGAAGTCTTTCCACTCGGGCAGGATTTTTCTCGCATCCACAGTTCGTGACTCCAGGTCCCGAGCAACGCCATATTCCGGTCGCCGAGGATTACTGCCGGCACCATAGCTGAAGGTGGCAACCGCAAAGCCCCCCGCTTTGGACGGGTCGTCAAAGTCGGGACTGCGGCTCGCCCTGGCCGGTGCGGCACCGTCGTTCGGGTAGGGATCGTGTCCGCTGGATGCCAACTGTGCGACTGCTGCGATCGCGAGGGCGAGGAGAGCAGTGCTAAGCAGCGCGGTGAGGAATTGCCGGGGTCTGGAAAAGGCGGTAAAGGCGCCATTCGCCATCGCGGCGAGCAGCGCCGATGCGCTTGCGATGGCCAGTACGATAAGTATCAGTGAGGGCATGGAGAGCGCGCCGGGCGATGGCGGCCAGTGCCAGTCTTTGCGATTGAGCACAAGGGTCAGCAGTTCGGACGGGCCATGGCTGTACAGAAACCACAGCGCAAGCAGGGCACTGCCTGTGAGCGCGAGGGTGGGTACAGGGAGTCTGCGCAGCCCGGGCAGGGCGACTGCGCTGAGTGCAAAAAACACCGCCAGGGTCAGCGTCGCGAACAGAACGCCGAGCAGAAATTCGGCGGCATTGCCGTATCCTGTGTCCATCAACGCGGCTTGAATGCCCGAGAGCAAAAGTACGGTTGCCGCCGCAACGGCGCTGGCTACGGCCCAAAAGGGGTTGTGCACAACGGGGCGTCTTCGCTTCATTTTAGGTCCTGTGTGGGTGTTTTGATCCCGGTCAGCAGGCTGCCCGGTGCGTGACAAACAAGTTATCCGCCCGGCGGCCGGCCGCCGGCCGCTAAACGGATTGATGAGCCTCTGTTCAGTCCCTGGCGGTAGGCGAAGCCTCGGGATGGACAATGAAAACCTGGACCATTTTGACGTCCAGCGCCGTGGAGATCGCCGTGTTCTCGCCGCTATCGGGATCCGGGTAGGCGTCCGCGAGTTTACGCAGGGCCTTGTACAGCGAAATACCCGAGATCTGGCCGTTACTGAGATGGTGCGTGGAATCGTTGCGAATCAGCTGAAAATACCAGTGGTCCACATCGGCGTAACCCGCTACCAGGCCCGTCGCGCCGGTCGGGGTGAGCTGCAACTGAAAACGCAGATCACGAATCACATGTATTGAGGGCACGCTGAGGTTCATCCAGGGAATGACCACTTCCTCAATCGGCTCACTGGTGAGTACTGAATTGACAATGCGCCCGCGGGTTTCGCGAATCAGGCTCTGCCCCCAGCGCATGTCCACGCGCTGGGTTCCTCCGGGAACGACCCGCTGGCCCGTTGCATCGGTGAGCAGCCGATCGCTTCCCCGGTAAAGTCGAATGCGCACACTCTCGTCGTTCTCCAGGCTGTCGACGTCACTGAGCTCTATCATCATCCGGTTGTAACGCTCGTCGAGGATCGCCTTGTTCTGGAAGATGTACTCGACGCCATCGGGACCCCGAAAGCCAATAATGCAGCCCACCGCACGATAGACCTCATTATCAATTCCGGGGGTTCCGTCGGGATGGGTAAAGTCATTGGCACTGACTTCGCCATCCAGATTGAGCCCCCAGGCGCGCTGGCCCTCAACCTGCAGAAACTCGAAGCCGTCGGGTCGACTGTCCGGATGCCAGGTCTGAACCTCCTGAGCCAGCTGGGTTTGTGCGACGCTCATTGACGCGTAGTCGGGAAAGAGCTGCTCAAATTGCTCCCGGGGGCCGTCGTTAAAGCCCCGGGGGCATTCTTCTTTTGCGTCCGGTGTCTGATACACGGACCATAACAGGTCGGTCATCACGTAGCCGATGCGACCATCGCGCAGCGTCTGCGCTCCCACGGCCTGGGGCAGGGCGACGATGCACCAGGCCGCGATAAATGTCCGTAGCCGCATGCTCACTGTATGCCTTTCATAAAGTCATCCCGTAGCCAGAATGCCAGCAGACCGTTGCGCTTGCCGCGCCACTCACCCGTGCCGGCGCCGTTCACGTCGCCGGGTGCGCTGTCCCGGGCGAAGGTATAAATCGGGCGATCCCGGAAGGCCCACACACGCAGTGCCGCGGGATCATCGGCCTCAAGCTTGCGCCCACTCATCGGATCGATGTGAATGATGCTCCAGCTGCGATTGGGGCTGCGTTCATCGTCGCGGGCCCTTACGTAGGGCCAGTAGCGGAGGCACTTTTGCGGATCGCCGGCGCCACACATTGCCAGGCGGTAAACCTGCGTATCGTCCGGGTGATCGCAGGCCAGTTGATCGGCGGAATCCTCCCCACATTGATAGAGGTAAATGGTCATTCCCCGATGATCGGCCAGAACGCTCCCGGCAATCGTGTCTTGCACGGTAAAAGAGGCCGGGAAATCCGGCGCAGGCTGGGTGAACACGTTACTCCAGCCCGCTACATCGCTGCCCAGCTGGCTCCAGGGCTCCGGATCGCGGACGTAGGTGTAGAGCGGCTTGCCACGGAATACCCACTGACGCACGCCGGGGGATCGCTCCAGAATCGACCATTCGCCGAACGCGCGGGCCATCCGGGGAGCGAGCGTCGGCCGCCAGAGGCTCAGGCATTGTTCGTCGCAGAGACTGTGGGTCGGCTGATCTTCACGGTAGGCGTAGACCGCGTAGTTGGTGTCGGTGGTCAGCATGCGGCCGACGGTTGTGGTTTTTACCGCAAAGCCCGGGGGGAGCTCCGTTGGCGGCCCCACGGGCTTTCTCGCAGCCGGGGAATCACCGCTGCTTTTACGCTTGCTGCCACCGAAGGTGTCTCCGGGCTGGCTGTCCCGCACCGAGGTATACAGCGGTTGTTCGTCGTAGGCCCACTGCAGTGTCCCGTCCCTGCGTTCGATGAGG
>CAZGGN010000041.1:3434-5895 GCA_964525195.1 uncultured Congregibacter sp. | reverse complement strand
CTCGCAAGCACCGGTGGCCAGAGATCGACGCAGCTGGGCCGACGGTCAAGCTCCGGCAGTGCAATTCCGGCGGGGTAGGGGCTCATCAGACCGGCAGTAACGGTGAGTACCTCGTCGTAGCATGCCGGGGTGCCGGCGGCCTCTCCGCTGTAACCATTGCGCAATTTGTGCTGCGGCCAGCTGTACAGCGTCCGCCCCTTCGCATCGGCAAACACCGGCCCCTCCAGCTCCGTGGGCTCGACGTGGAAGCCCGGCGGCATGGAGACCTCGCGATAGGGCTCGCGCAAGCGACTGTCATCGGTGGTTTGCAAGGCCGGGATCGTTTCATCCTGCGCCATAACTCCGCAGGCAGCTACCAGCGCCGCGGCCAGAGTAAGCGCCCCAAGGTAAGCTCTGCACATCTTTTCGCGCGGCCGCTCAGACAAGGATTTCACTGATCGCCTGCGATGTCGTGTTGCTCTTGGACCCCCAGGAGGCGATATCCAGCCCCATGAGTCGCTGGGCGGTGAAGCCCAGCCGGCAACCCGGGCTGCCGCCGCCGTCGATATGCAAGCCGGTTTTGATCCGTCCTCCCGCATTGCCGGCGCTGAACATCGGGATACCGTCGATCGCATGCATTTTTGCGAAGGACTGATCGGTCGTCGCGTAGATAAACGCGTTGTCCAGGAGCGAGCCGTCTCCCTCGCGGAAGTTCGCCAGCGCCTGGACGTAGTAGGACCATTCTTCCATGGCGCGGCGCGTGTACCAGGACACGTTAGGCTGGTAGCGCAGCGTGGGATCTACCGCTTCTTCGTGGGTGGCGGTGTGGTGCGGTTTGTCATAGCCGGGTTTGGTGGTGGCAGAAAACGCCGCCGCGTAGAACATATTGAACACGCGGGTCTGATCGCAGGCCACGGCCATCAGCATCAGGTCGGTCATGATGCGGTGACGTTTCGATACCAGGTCCGCATCAAGGCCCACAGGCAGATCGGCGGGCATTTCGGGCACGATGCAGGCCTCCCGGGGATCCGGTTTGCTCAGCTGCAGGTCAAAGCGTCGCTCGAGATCTCTGATCCCCGTGAAGTACTGATCCAGACGCGCTTTGTCTTCCGATCCCAGTGTCTTGTTCAGCTTTTTGGCGTCTTCCTGAACCGCGGAGAGGGCGCTTTTGCGGACCATGATGCGCGGGTCCGGAGTGAAGCTTTCCGCATTGGGATCCTGGAAGTTTGCGCCGAAGAGCCGCTGGTAAAAGCGCAGCGGCGACCACTCGGGCGCGTTCACAGAGTTACCCGCTTCATAGCTGAAGCTGTCGCGCACATCGCCGGTGGCGGTTGCGCTGAGACTGCGAAAGCGGGTTTCGTTGCCGATCTTGCGCGCGATGGATACATCGATGGTCTCGCCCGGTCGATTGGGCCGTGAGGTCGGGGCGATACCTGAGCGCAATACGACCCAGCCTGAGTGATGGCAGAGATTCGGGGCATCGTCCTTGAAGACGTTGAAATTTGTGTACAGGTTAATGTGCTGTTGTACCGGTGCAAGGGCGGCGATCTCCGGGGGCAGGTCGAAGTTCGGACCGGTTTTCCTGGGCACGAAAACCTCTTTGTTCATCCCAAGACCCCAGGACCAGGTGCCGAAGCGCATCGGTAGCGGCGCGCCGGAGGCCAGGGCCTTGCCGTTGCCGTCCAGAAAGGTGTCGAGAAAAGGCAGGGCGACGGACACCGCCGCACCGTTAAGCGTGCCCCGGAGAAAACGGCGCCGGCTCATTCTGCTCATCGGACGGACTCCCCGTTGTTCCCGGCCACGATATGGTCATTAATGATCTGTGATGAACCGCCGGCCGGGGCTGCGGCCGTGCGCTCCGCGGTCGGCTCGGGTGAGCGCAGGGCAACAAATGCCTGACTCAGGCTGATCTCCCGAAGCAGCGCGTCGAGCTGGTAGCGGCTGTCAACAAAACGCAACTCCAGCCATTTGAGTATGTCCCGATCGTAACGCAGGGATACCGGTCCTCCGGTTCCGTAGGCATACAGTCGATTCACCAGGCAGGCGGACAGCTTTGGATGATTTCGCATCGCCGTGGCGAGGCCGCCGATATCATCAAACAACACGCCGTCCAGTTCACCGCTGATATCCAGTGCTGCGCCGTTTTCCGTTTCGCGAAAACGCCCGGAGCCATCAAAGTTTTCCAGCGCCAGTCCCATGGGATCGGTTATCAGGTGGCAGCCCGCGCAGGAGGGATTTTCGTTGTGGACCTTCAGTCGTTCCCGCGCGGTCGGCACATCGCCTGCATCCTCCAGCTTCGAGAAGTCGACGTTGGGGGGCGGATCCGGCACATGCTGACAGAGCAGTAACTCGCGCATGGCCTTGCCCCGCTGCGTCGGTGAGCTGCGTACCGCGTGCGAATGTGCCGCGAGGAAACTGACATGCGTCAGCAGGCCGCTGCGCGGGCTGTTCTCGGGCTTTTTGATCACCGCCCTGGTGCAGT
>CAZGGN010000041.1:2503-3424 GCA_964525195.1 uncultured Congregibacter sp. | reverse complement strand
GGGGAAACCTCGTAAGGGCTCCAGCCCTCGCCCGTGGGGGTGCCATACACTGCCGCCAGCGACATGGACATGAAGGTCTGGCGCGTGGTGAACAGGTCCCGGTAATCCGCCTCCCGGGTCAACAGGTGATCGATAATGGTGCGAAGCGTCTGCTCCCGCGCGTCGGCCAGGGTCGTCGCGGTGACATCGGGGTAGACTTTCGGGTCCTTGGCGAGGCTGTCAAAGTCATCGAAGGCCAGCATATCGTTGAAGAAAGCGCGCATCCCGTCTTCCAGGCGGGGACTGGAAAGCAGGTGCTCCAGGGCCTGTTCGCGACCCGCCGCGCTGTGCAGTTCGCCGTTCCCGGCGGCCATGAGCAGTTCGCGATCCGGCGCGGAATTCCACAGGAAGAAGCTCAGACGTGAGGCCAGCGAATAGGCATCCAGACGCTCCTCGCCGGGTCGCTGCGGGTCGGGCTCGGCGCGGTCGATAATAAACAGAAAGTCCGGGCTGATCAGCATGGCCTCCAGCGCGATGGCCAGCCCCTCGTAAAAGTTTTCCGTGGTGTCGGTCGCGCGCCGGGCGATGGCGGTCAGCCGATCGAGCTGCTCTGCAGCAACGGGTCTTCGAAACAACAGAAGACCGCTGCTCGCGATGAACTCCCGGGCACAGTCGTCGTCCGCTCGCTCCAGCGCCGCAGGCTTGCAGGGGACCAGATAGCCGCGGTGGTCCTCATCCATCACCTGCGCGGCGATGGTCGCCGCAGCCTGCTGCACCTGCGAGACCTGGTCAGAGGTGAGGCCGACAAAGGCTGCGCCGGAAGCCAGAAGGCCGTCTTTACGGGGCAGCGGCGGGAGCGGCGGGATAATGCTGCTACTGACATCGCTACCGAAGACATCGCCGACGTAGTAGCCAAGTGGACAGGTATCCCGGTCTCCAAAA
>CAZGGN010000041.1:0-2493 GCA_964525195.1 uncultured Congregibacter sp. | reverse complement strand
GCATACTGCTCACCGGTCATGACTCGCACCCGGGGTTCGGAAGCACTCGCGACCGGTTCAGTCACCGTCGTGTCGATGCGCTCTGCGCAGGCGCCGAGCGACAGGGACAGGGCCACCGCAGCGGCGGTTTTCATCGAGTCGTTCGCTTTCGGCGCTGTTAGCGCTGTCAGGGCTTTGAGTATGGTCCGGTAAATGGGCAGATCCCCCGAGCTGAGGTGATTGTCGGCCGAAACTATAGCACCGTGGTCGTGGCGAAGGGGCTGGCAGCGGGGCATCAATCGCTTCTCTGACGCGCGATCTGCTCGGGTGTTACGGCGCCCGCGGCGTTATCCCAGGAGTGGCGAATAAAACTGGCCACAGCTGCCACCTCGCTGTCGTCCAGAATGTACTGGAACTCCTCCATCGGTTCCCGCCACTTCGGTGCCAGGGACGGGTGGGGCGCCTCGGGGGAGTAGAGGATGGCATTGATCATAGAGGCGGGGTTTGCCGCCTGCACGACGAGACTCCCCCCATTCAGTCGCGGTGCCATCTCGGGATCGCCCTCGCCGGTGGGCAGGTGGCAGGTTCCGCAGTGCAGGTTGTAGATTGTTCTGCCGCGCCCGATCAACTGCGCCTCGGGTTCCCGGGGCGTCGGGGGCTCAATCGCCGGGAGACTCTTCAGATAGCTGCTCATGGCCGCAATGTCCCCGGCCGACAGATGTCGGGTGCTGTTCATAATGACTTCGTTCATCGGACCGAAGGACTCGAGAAAGTCGTTGCGGGCGCTTTGCAGGTAGGCACCCAGGTCTGCAGCCGACCAGGTGCCCAGGCCCCGGACACTCGATGTCAGATTGGGCGCCGACCAGGGGCGGTGGACACCCTCCGACCCGACGCGGTCAAGATACTCGCCGCCACTCATGGCCCGCTCAGCAATTTCGGCACCAAAGGCGTTGCGCGGTGAGTGACAGGCGCTGCAGTGAGCGAGTGCTTCCACCAGGTACGCTCCGCGGTTCCATTCTTCGCTCTGCGTCGGATCGTCCTGATAAGCGCCCGGCTCGAAAAACAGCGTCTTCCAGAAGGCCATCAGGTAACGGATGTTGAAGGGGAAGCTCAGCTCGTTTGTCCATCCACCCTCGCGCACGGGGGGCAGGCTCATAAGGTAGGCGTAGATCGCAGCGACGTCCGCATCGGTCACCTTGCTAAACGCCGTGTAGGGGAACACCGGATACAGATGCTCTCCCGATGGACGCACCCCGTGACGCATGGAGTTCAAAAAGTCCCGGTCGCTCCAGGTGCCGATACCCGTCTCTGGATCGGGGGTGATATTGGTTGAATAAATTGTGCCGAAGGGCGTTTCAAAGGGCAGTCCACCGGCCATGAACTCACCGCCCGGCGCAGTGTGACAACTGGCGCAGTTCCCGGCGACGGTCAGATATCGGCCCCGTGTGATCAAGGTGTCCCGCTCCAGGTCGAGGTCTGCTATCGGGCCGCTGCCCCTATCGATACGGTTGCTGAGCGCGACGAACGCCAGCCCCCCGATCAGGCTGACCGCGAGCAAAACAGAGAGCAGCATAAAATTCGGGCGAGTGGTCGTCGGCAAGTGAATCTCTCGTCAGGTTGGATGGCGCGTGGATTAAGGCTAAGCGGGCATCGTCCTATGCGCGGCAAGCCCTCGCCCGATCAGAAAACCGCGGCGCCATTAGCGGCGAAGCGCGGGGAGCTGTCAAGAGTTTGGGTGCCGGGAGCTTGCGCTGCAGGGCGAGGTGCGGCGAATGCTGACCGCTTTGTCCCGTTTGGGGTAGCATCAATGCCAGTTTGCTCTGGCGGCGCTATGCCCTGGCCGCAGTTCCTGAAACCGTAATTGTGGAAGATGCCTCATGAATAGGTTGTTACGACTTGCGTCCGTGCTTGTTTTGGGTGGCACCGCTGCCGGGCTGCTCAATGCCCAGAATCCTGACGATATGCGCGCTCCCGTAGTGACCGAGCAGGCGAGGCTTCAGGCCAGGCTCAGCGCAGAACGGCCGATCGCCGCCGGAAGCTCACCCTGGCTGGAACAACTGACCTGGATGGAAGTTCGGGATCTCGTCGCGGCGGGGACGACTACGGTGATTGTCCCGACGGGCGGCATTGAGGAAAACGGTCCCTACCTCGCGACCGGCAAGCACAACCTTATTCTCGAGGCGACCTGTCCCGCGATCGCCCGCAAGCTGGCTAATGCCCTGTGTGCACCCATCGTTAAATTTGTCCCCGAGGGGGATATTAATCCCCCGTCCGGATCGATGCGCTTCCCCGGTACGATCAGCCTGAGCGCGACCACCTATGAGGCGCTTCTGACGGATATTGCCCGCAGCCTGCGACAGTCAGGTTTTACGGACATTGTTTTCATCGGTGACAGTGGCGGGAATCAGCAGGGCATGGCGAACGTGGCGGCATCGCTCAATCAACGCTGGCGCGACGAGGCGGTGAGGGCGCATTTCATCAGGGACTTTTACAGTCCGGGCTGGGAGGCCACCG
>CAZGGN010000040.1:5653-20407 GCA_964525195.1 uncultured Congregibacter sp. | reverse complement strand
ATCAGGAGATTGCGGCACTCGAACAGCTACTGGACCGCAGCCTGCCGGCAATCAACGCGATGGTCGAAGCGCAGAACATAACGATGCTCACAAAGCTCTGACAGTACGTCGGGTGTGGCGGCCCCCATATCACGGGTCGCCTGTTCCAAGCAGACGCCCGAAACTTCGCCTCAGAGCGCTCGATGCGGCTGCGCGCGAGCGTCTGGAGCGTTGCGCGCACGATTGGCCAAGGCAAGCTGGGGCGACTCAGAATCATGCAGATGAGAGATGCTGACTGACCGTAAAGCCCACCCGGGCCTCTATCGCTCAGTCACGACTTCAGGCTCGCTCGCGATTGTCCTCGCCTCACCGCGGCCCCGGCCATCGCTGGCGGCCTGAACCTGGCCGTCTGCTATGTAAATGGCCGTAATGTCGCCGAGGTTCCCCCAGCTATTCGCCTCGACCGTGTAACCCATTTTCTCCAGTGCCAGCCGCGTTTGCTCCGGGATTGGCCTCTGGTCGTGGCGGATTAATCGGGCATCGGGAAGCTGATGGTGGTAGCGGGTGGCATCAACCGCTGCCTGAAGTGGCATGGAGTAGTCGTACAGATTCAGTATCACCTGAAACACAGAGGTAAATATGGTGCTGCCGCCGGGAGTACCGATGACCAGTGCCGGCTGCTTATCTTTGAGGATTATGGTGGGCGTCATGGACGAGAGCATGCGCTTGCCCGGCATGATCGCATTGCGATTGTTACCAATGACGCCGAATTTGTTTTTCACACCCGGTTTCGCACTGAAGTCGTCCATCTCATTGTTGAGCACAAAACCAGCGCCCTCAACGACCTCCCCCGAGCCAAAATCCCAGTTCAGCGTGTAGGTAAGTGACACCGCATTGCCGCGCGAGTCGAGGATGGAAAAATGGGTTGTATCTGTGGACTCCAGTCCCGCCTCGACCTGATCCGAGGCAGATATCGCCTGCAGATTGATCTCTGCGGCGCGGCGCCTGAGGTAATCCCTATCCAACAAGCGCTGCACCGGTACATCGACATAGTCCGGATCACCCAGATACTCGGCGCGATCGGCAAACACGCGCTTCTCCAGCTCCGCCAGCAGGTGCACATACTGCGGCGAGTTGTGCCAGATATCGCGAAAATAGTAATCGGCGTCATCGCGCATAGTCAGCAGCTGGAGCAACGCCAGTCCCCCTGAGCTGGGCGGCGGCGCCGCGATGATGGTCATTCCACGCCACTGGGATTGCAGCGGTACGCGCCATAATGCCTTATAGGTAGCAAGGTCCTGCAGCGTGATCAAGCCGTCTGATTTGAGCATCTGTGCTGCAATCTGTCGGGCGATTACGCCAGAGTAAAAAGAATCGGGATCTTCCGCGATGCGCTCGAGCGTGATGGCCAGCTCGGCCTGTTTGAAATTTTTATCCGCCTGCATATGGCCGAAATAGTCAGCGAAATTCGTTGCCCCATCTACTTCCAGGACTTTTTCCTGCGCGTAATGGGCGAGATCCGCCGGGACTAGAAAGCCGTCTCGCGCCAGGCTGATGGCAGGTTCCAGCAAACGCTTCCAGGGCAGACTGCCATAGCGAGCGTGTGCCGCCTGCATGCCTCTCACCGTTCCGGGCACGCCAACTGCGGTCGACCCCATCAGGGAAGCATTCGGGATGACATTCCCGCCCTCATCGAGATACATATCGCGATGAGCCGCGGCGGGCGCGCGTTCGCGAAAATCCAGAAACGCGGCCTCACCATCCATGTAGCTGGTCATGAATCCGCCGCCGCCTATGTTGCCAGCTTCGGGATAGGTCACCGCCAACACGAAGGCCGCAGTGACCGCTGCATCCACGGCGTTACCGCCCTCCCGAAGCACCTCCTCGCTTGCCAACGCGGCATGATGCTCCGGCATGGCCACCGCCGCGGTAATGGCTATCACCCGCTGCGAAGTGATCGCCAGGATCGTTACAATCACAATCGAAAAATAGTGGGCTGTGTTCTTCATCGATCTCGCTTCCGTTATCAGCTCAACCCGGGAAGGTTGTAAACAAAGACCCGAGATCGCTAGCCAGCAAGTGGAGCAAAGGATCTCCTCAGCCTGCCCGAAGCAGACAGCGTTTAAAGGTCTATTGCACCATATCTCAGGGCGAGCTTACAGCGATTGGGAGAGCGAGAAGGAGCTAGACCTCTTGCGCGTTTGGCCTTTTGGCTCTACGGTGAAACAGCTGCTTTCAGGAGGCTCCTCGCTGTGGAATCGTTGCCTTGCGCCAAAGCTTTTCACTATCAGCATGATCCAGGGCCCGCAGAGACATGAGTGAAGACTTTGATGAGAAAAGCTTCTGGGACAAGGTTTCTGGCTACGCCCGGCTGGCCGGGCGAGAAGTCATTGAAAAATCACTCTGGCTCTACTATGCCGCGCAGTCGCCCCGCACGCCCAAATGGGCGAAGTCCGTTATCTACGGTGCCCTTGCGTATTTTGTGCTCCCCGTTGATGCCATTCCCGACCTGATTCCGCTGGTGGGCTTCACCGATGACCTCGGGGCGCTGGCTGCCGCAGTGGCGTCAGTGGCGATGTATATCGATGACGACGTGAAAGAGAAAACCAGGCTCAAAATGGCCGTCTGGTTTGACAACTATCACCGGTCTCGAGCGTGATTACCCCCAAGCACCTCGAGTCGATCGTGATCCGCGGCGCGTCGAGTCGACGTTGCTGGCAGTTAGAGACCAGAGACACCTCGACCAATACGCGCGAGCGACTGAGCATCCGCAAACAATCACGCCTGCCTACTCTTTCTTGAAGGCGGGCTGGCGCTCTACCACCCCGCCCGCCGAGATCAGTACCTCAAACGACTGGGGTTGATATCCCGCTAATTCGCCGCGAATTCGGTAGAGGCCTTCATTGAGAATAAACTCCACTGGCCCCGAGGAAGTCAGCGTATCGCGAACACTACCCTCCTGCTGCCCGATCTCCAGGGGATACGCACTCCAGACGACTTCGCCAGCGGGACCGGCAGCGCCGATCTGCGGGTCGATGCGCAGCCGCCCGGCGCCGAATATCAACGGCACATCCGTCGGGAGGTCGGCGCCGGACTGCACATCCAGATACTTGAACGCGCCACCGTAGCGGGCTCGAATACGAAACCGCCCCGGCGGCAGTTTTGCACTGACACTCGTACCGGTGATATTCAGGAAATCCTCGTCGGGCGTGCTGCCGTCCTCCCCGATCTGCCGGATTCCCCAGGAGACTTCGCCATCAGTGACAGGAACATCACGGGCGATAAACGCGCTGAGGTTGATCCTCTGGCTTTGCTTCTGAGCATACTGCGAAAGCGCGTCAGGGCTGCCAGCAACGGCATCGCTGACTGAGGCAAAAGCGCGCCGCAACTGATCTGCGTTATCGGCCGCGAGAAATGCACCACCCGTCTCTTCGGCCATACAGCGCAGACCGACCTGATCACTCACCGTTACGTCAAAACCAATAACGTAGACGGTGAAATCGATCCCCCGCTCCTCCAGGGATGCGCCGATGGTGCAGGGATCCATACCGCAGGTCTCTTCGCCGTCACTGAGTAATATCACTGACGCGGGCACGTTTTCGTAGTCCAGAGCGTCCGCAGCCTGCATCACCGCCGCCGTCAGCGGCGTTTTCCCCCGGGGGTTCAGCTTGTTCACTGTGGCCGCGATCAGCGGCCCCGTGCCGGGACCCGGCGTTATCAGTGTTTCGATGTCACTGCAGCTGCCTTTACTGTTGTGGCCATAGGCGGACAGGCCCAACTGAAGATTCGGGTCCCATTCCTTCATCAAGTCGCCGATTACCCGGCGGGCAATGACTATCTTGTAATCCCCGTCGACTTTCCCCCACATGCTGCCGGATGCGTCCATTACCAGCATTGTTTTGCCCACAGGCGGATCAGCCGACAGTGCCGCGGACGATAAACAGAGCATCAGGGCAGCTAACAGCAGTGGAGCTCTCATAAGCGCGATTTCATCACGTGAGTTCCTTTTCGTTTGATGCACGGCGCGCGCTCTGGAAAAGCTGAAGAGCGCCGGCACCCGCGGAAACCGAATCCTACGAACGTAATTTAGCATCCGGGCCCCTTCATTGTCCTGAGCCGCCGCCCGGGCAGTAATACTTGTCATGAGAACTTTTTTGAACTGTAATCTGCGCCCTTATCGCCAACGACGCGCCCGCCCATGAATATCGACAGACATACTGTGGTTTCCTTCCATTACACGCTCAGCGAGGCCAATGGAGAGGAGTTGGAAACCTCGCGCCAGGGCGAGCCGAGCACCTACCTCCATGGCGCAGATAACATCCTGCCCGCCCTCGAGAAAGCCATGGCTGGCAAGGCAGCGGGCGAAACCTTCCAGGTCAGCCTTGATGCAGCAGACGCCTATGGACCCCACGATCCACAACGCCAACAGCGTGTACCGCTCAAGCACTTGCTGTATCAGGGCCGGCTGCAAAAAGGCATGCTGGTGCAGATCAATACTGAGGAGGGGCGACGCCCCGCCACCGTGTTAAAGGTGGGCAAGTTCAGTGCGGACCTCGACACCAATCACCCACTCGCGGGGCGAGATCTGGTATTTGATATCGAGATAGAGAGCGTTCGGGCCGCAAGCAGTGAAGAGATCGCCCATCGACACGTACATGGGCCGGGCGGGCACCAGCACTGAGGCAGCTCGCCAGGACATCGCTATTCCCACCGTTTGAATAAAAGTGGCGATAACCCCTGGCATGCAGCTTTTTACGCATTCCGTTTTACGAATTCCGTGAGATAGCCGAGAGCCGCCTGTAGACTTGTACCGGAAATATTTTTTGCCCGCCCCCACCCCAAGGGTCGCGACTGCTGTAAACAGCATTTACCGAGAGAGATATCCATGGCCTATGAGTTAACAGGGAAAATCAAGCTAATCCAGGAACCCAAAACCTTTGACAGCGGCTTCACGAAGCGCGAAATGGTCGTCATTGTTGAAGACGGCAAGTACCCGCAGGAAATTAATCTGGAGTTCGTCCAGGACAAGGTAGCCTTACTCGAGCCCTTACAACCGGGGCAGGAAGTGACTGTGAGCTTCGATATCCGCGGTCGCGAATACAATGGTCGATATTTCAATAATCTACAGGGTTGGAAAATAGTCACGGCGGGCGATGAGACAGCCGCGCCAATGGACGAGTCACATTTTCCCAGCCCGTCCGATTTTGGCGATGAAGATATCCCGTTCTAGTGCTGGATTTCGACATACTCACCCGCCAATTTATGCGCTAAGCGAGCCCGGGGCTTCTCGGGCGCTAACGCCCCATTGAGTAGAATTCCGCGTTGGGACGGATAGACAAAAAATTGGCCATTCGGTTGCTCAGGCCAAAGAATGCTGTGATCCCCGCAATATCCCAGATATCTTCATCAGTAAAGTCATGCTCACGCAGCGTGTCAAAATCCGCTTCGCACAGGGACTGCGCGTCGTTGCAGACCTTCATGGCAAAATCCAGCATCACCCTTTGGCGTGGCGTGATATCCGCTTTGCGGTAGTTGACCGATACCTGATCTGCAATCAGCGGGTTTTTGGTCCGAATCCGCAAGATGGCGCCGTGAGCAACAACACAGTACTGACAATTATTAGCGCCGGAGGTCGTGGTCACAATCATTTCCATGTCCGCTTTGCTGAGGCCGCTCTCACGCTCCATCAGGGCATCGTGGTAGGCAAAAAAAGCGCGGAACTCTGCAGGACGGTGCGCAAGGGCCAGGAAGACATTGGGCACAAAGCCGGCTTTCTCCTGAACCGCCAGAACTTTGTTTTTAATATCCTCGGGGAGATCCTCAATCTCAGGAACGGGATATCGACTACTTGACGCTACGCTCATCTCTCCTCCTTCTCTCACTACGCTGTCCCCGCGTTCGCTTATCGCTGCGCTGCCACCTGCTCGGGGCTGACTGCGCCAGCCTCATGGCCCCAGGTGCTGCGCATATAGCTCAGCAACGCCGCCACCTGTTCATCGCTCAGCTTGTTGGCGTAGGCTTCCATACGTTTCCACCCGCGCGACTGCCATTCAGTGGACGGTGCGGTCTCGGGCAACTGCGCACCGTAGAGAGTAATGTTGATCAGTGACGCAGGATCCGCATCCATAACCACCGGACTGCCCAGGACCGGGGGCCCGGTCTCAGCTGAACCCTCACCGGTTGGCAAGTGACAGGTCCCGCAATGAATATCGTACTGAACAGATCCCAGCCGCAGCAGCTCCTCGCTCGGGGGCTTACCCTGCTCCCGGGACCTGGCCGGCAGGCTCTTGAGGTAGACCGTGATGGCCTGTACGTCCTCGCCCGACAGGTGTCGCGTGCTATTCACCACCACCTTGTTCATCGGCCCAAATACGCCCGCGCGGTGGCTGAAGCCGAGCTTCAGATACTCCGCAATATCCTCGTTGGACCACATCGCCAGGCCGCTGCTCGCGGAGGTCAGATTGGGCGCGGACCAGGCCGACAGCTTGCCTTCAACACGTTCCCTATAGGTGGCGCCACTCATTGCGAGATCCGCATCGCTTGCGCCCAGAAAATTGCGTGGCGTATGACACTCTCCGCAATGACCCAGGCCCTCGACGAGATAGGCTCCCCGGTTCCACTCGGCCGACTGGTCGGCCCGGGGCTCAAAACGCCCTTCCTCGAAAAACAGAGACTTCCACAATCCGAGCGCCCAGCGCTGATCGTAGGGGAAACCGAGAGTATTCTCGGGAGGGGAGATTTTCACCGGCGCAAGCGTCTTGAGATAGGCAAAGATCGCGGCTATGTCCTCATCGGTGATGTTCGTGAACGAGGTGTAGGGAAACGCCGGGTAGAGGTGTGTGCCGTCAGGCCGCTCTCCCTGTCTCATCGCCCTGCTGAATTCTTCCAGACTCCACTGTCCGATCCCGCTTGTTGATTCAGGGGTAATATTGGTCGAATAGATTGTGCCAAAGGAAGTTTCAAAGGCGAGTCCGCCGGCAAAAGGACGTCCCCCCTCACTTGTATGACAACTCACACAGTTGCCTGCGCTCGCGAGGTACTCACCTCTCGCTTCCAGCGCCGACAAGGTGGCAGCATCGGCGAAGCTCGACAGACTCGCGATGCCTGCGGACATCAGGGTCGCCAGAACCATACTCGCAAAACGATTCAAACAGTGTGCGCGCAAAGCGGTGCTACGAGTGCCATGTGGGGACGGAGATGTCATCACGAATCGACACTCCAGGAATCGCAATGGCCACCCGGATTCACCGGTTTACCCCCGAACATTTCGCAGCTTCCACAAGCGCCGGTTTCCTCAGCGGCATGGAAAAACTCGCAGGCCGAACAGGTCCTGGCAGGGTCAGAGGAGATCTCCGTATACTTCAGCGTGCGGCGAACGCTTTCCTCCGCCGAGGTCATCGCCCCCGGATCAGCGCAGGCGACAGCAGTCTCGCCCCTGCCTCCGTCGTCACAGGCAGCAAGTGCGAGAAGAGCCCCCGCGCCAATGGGCAACTGCAGGCCTCGCAACAGAACACTGCGACGAGAAAGCTTCTTTTCCATATTCAACTCCTGTGGGTCATCGGCCAAGGCATAGGGAATTCGACGCTAGCGACTGGCGGCAATCCGGCCCAATCGAATGGACTTGTCCGACTCGGGTCCGTAAGCGAGCAGCGCGAGAAAGCCCTGCTTGACGCGCAGCGCTACTGACTCGGGATCGACAGTCCCGGTCGCCATCCAGGGCGCTGGTAAGACTGCCGATGCCGCAAAGCAATGAACTGTAGCCAGACAGGTTTCCGATCTCCTCAAGCTCAGCGAACACCGGAGGGTCCTCCACGATCAGCATCGCAATGACGTCCCCGTCGAGATTCGCCGGAGACCAGACGTTAACGTCCTCAAAAAACGAGATGGCGACCCGCGCCTCCTCGGCACTCAGCACGTGGGGTATCACCACGCCATTCGCGCCGAGGGCAAGGACCTCCCTGACCCGCGCTCGAGCTGCGTCGACACCATCCACGGAGATGGGCGGAATACGAACCAGCAGCGTCATGTCAGAGTTCGGTTCTCCGCTACGCAGGCCCTCGGCGATATTGCGCGCCGACTCGGCATCGTAGTGGTGCTCGAGGCTCAGAAAGGCGTAGTCCAGAAGGGTGTTCGCTGCCAGTTCACGCCCCGTCTGCACGGTAAAATGAACGGGCTCATCTGACCCTGCATCGCCCGGTTCAGGCTCCTGCGTAACGAACTGACCAAAAGCCGGGGTACCGGACGCCCAGAGTTCAATGAGGCCCAGGCCCATCGCGCCTCCTTCAGCATGCGGATCGGCGCTTTGCGCCAGCGATGTCAGGGAAAACAGCGCGCATGCGAGCGCTGCGAGAAAAACATGCCGACCTTTCATAGCGTACTCCGGACTTGAAGAGGGGTTTGTGTTATCGAGCTTTGCGCTGCCCTATTGCCCGGGAATCGACGCTGTGAATACCTCGTCCGGGCGCACGATGTAAACCTGATGGAGATTCACCGTCACGGCGGAAGAGATAGCAGTATTCGAGCCCGTTTCGGGGTCCGGGTAGCCATCAGCCAATCTTTTCATCGCGTGATAAAGCGACTGTGCTGAAAGCTGACCGTAGCTCTGATGGTGGGTCGTCCAGTTCCTGTTAAGCCGGTGGTTGTACTGCTCGACATCCACATAGCCGGCGAGGATGCCTGTCGCGGTCTTTGGTGTCAGTTCCAGCCGTAGCTGGAAGTCGCGAAAAATATGGAAGCCGCCGCCGATGCCGGGGAAGGACCAGGGAAATTTGGTTTTTTCGGTTGGCTCCGTGATCAGCATGCTGTCGACGATCTTGCCTCGCACTTCCTGGACAAAACTCTGCCCCCAGCGAACGTCAATTCGTTGCGTGCCTCCGGCGACAAAACCTTTGCCGGAGGCATCGGTAACAAGATCATCGAGGCCGCGATAAAAGGTGACAGTCACGTCATCGTCATTCGTCAGATCATCCACCCCGGACAGCTCGATCATCCAGCGGTTGTAGGCGTTGCCATACATAAAGAGATTCGAAAAGTGGTAGAAAGCGCCGTCCGGGCCCCGGTATATGGCAATGCAGCCAATCGCCCGGTGTAGCTGATTATCGACTCCTTCGACCCCATCGGGACTGAGAAAATCATCGGCGTCGACCCTGCCATCAAGATTTACGCCATAGGCCGTAGTCCCCTGCGCGTCATAAAAGGGAAAGGGTTCGTCCTCGCTTGCGGGGTGATAGCGCAAACCCTCGCGGACGAGGCGCGTATCGACTTCCGTCCGTACTGACCCACTCACTTCGGGATAGAGTTCGTCGTACTGCTCCCGCGGCCCGCTGTTGAATCCCTGGGGACACTCGGTCTTGCCGTCCTCAGATTGATAGATCGCCCAGTGCCTCTCCGTCAGCACATAGCCGATTCGGCCGTCGTCCAGCGGCTCGGCCGTCGCCACGGCAGCCAGGCCAGCGAAGGAAAGAGCGAACGCACACGCCCTGTGCCTCGCCCGATGGCTACAGCCTGCGGTGTCAGATCCGAAAAGTGACATTGGGAATCTCCCCTGAATAAACAACGCTTGTTGTCAAAGTCATCGGCGAAACGCGTTCTCGCCAAAATCATCTCGCAATACAAAAGCTTTGTAGCCGTTACGCCGGCCGGTGAATTCGCCGATGCCGTCACCGTTGGTGACCCCGGGCTCCCGGTCGCCCTTGTAGGTATACACCGGGCGTTTGCGGTAAGCCCAGACCAGTAACGCGTCTGCCTGATCGGGCGCCGCCTGTCGCCCCGTAGCCGGATCAATGGCCATGACGCTCCAGAGACGACTCTCGCTGATCGCGCCCGCTGGCGCGATAACGTAGGGAAAGGTCTCAAGGCAGAGCGCCGGATCGCCATTGCCGCAGATAGCCATGCGATATTCCTGAGGCGAAGCCGGGTGGTCGCAGGCCAGCTGGGCAAGGGAATCATCCTTGCAGTTGTAGAGGTAAATTGTCCGGCCGCGGGCATCGGCCAGCACCTGGCCGCCGAATTCGACATCCTGGACCGTGAACTCAGCCGGTGGCGTCACGGCCCGTTGCGTATAAACATTGTGCCAGACCGGATTGCGCCAATCCGGCACATCGCCCCCGACGAAACTGCGGCTACCTGAATCCTTGTTGTAGGTGTACAGCGGCTTGCCCCTGAAGGCCCACTGGTTGAACCCCGTGGCCTGCTTGACGATGGTCCATTCACCGCGGTCCACGGCAATTTCCGGTGCGGGGACTGGCGTCCAGTCCTTCAGACATTCTTCCCGGCAATTGGATTTGTTGGGTTCGTCACCGTCCCAGGTGTAGACGGAATACTCGTCTTTATTCACAAGCAGTCGCCCGGTCGTGCTGGGGATTACCTTGAATCCCGCGGGGATATCGGCCGGAGGCCCGACGGGCTCACGAACAATACCGCCATCGTTATAAAGCGGATAACCGTCATAGGCCCATTGCTTTGCGCCATTTTTTCGTTCCGCCAGGGTCCATTTACCCACCTCTTCGGCATCATCGGCAGCGAGCACCGGGGGCCACACCTGCGCACAGCTCAGACGGTTATCCGCATCGGGCAGGAGTAAATCGGGGGGATATGGGCTCATCAAACCCGACGAGAAGCGCAGTACCTCGTCGGTACAATTAGACGGGCCATCCTTTCTATCACCGGTCGATCCGTTACGCAGCGCGCCCAGAGGCCACTTGTAGAGTGTCATCCCGCGCTCGTCGGCATACACCGGCCCCTCCAGAGGGGTCACGACCACCTGTATACCGGGTGGTACTGGCTCTTCGATGTAGGCTTCCTGCGCGGTGCTCGCCGCTGACTGCCAGTACTTCAGATCGGCAGGCGTATCGGCGAGCGCAGCACTCACGCTTGACACCGTTGTGACGGCCAGCGAAAGCGTCAAAACATACCTCATGCGCATATCGTTAGTTTTCCCCGGGTAATTAGGCAGGCCACTCAGACCACGACATCGCCGATCACTTCAGAACACTTGTTGCTCAGGGTGCCCCATGAGGGCGCGTCTATGTCCAGAAGTCTGAGGGCGGTATAGCCGACCTGAGCGACCGAACCACCCTTCAAGTCGATATGCATACCGCTCCTGGCCTTGCCTCCGGCGCGGCCGGCCAGAAACACCGGCATACCATCAATCGCATGCGTTCTGGCGTAACCGACATCCGTGGTCCCCAGGATCAGGACGTTATCAAGAAGGGTGCCGTCTCCCTCCGGCACTTTCTTGAATGCCTCCACGAAGTCTGCCCAGGACTCCATGGCGCGCCGGGTAAACCAGGAAGCGTGCTGTTGGTAACCCAATGCGGCATCAACGGGCTCTTCATGGGTGCAGGTGTGGTGCGGCTTGGGGTAGCCCGGCTTGATAATGGAAGAAAACGCCGCTGAATAGGTCATGTTGAAGACACGGGTCTGATCGCAGGCAATCGCCATAACCATCAGTTCGGTCATCATCTGGTGACGCAGCTTGACCGCGTCTGCGGACTTATCCATGAGCGGATTGACCGGCGCTTCCCCGGGGGGCACGCACGAGGCAATGGGCTCAGGCTTCGTAAGGCGATGATCAAACTGCGTCTCGAGTTGACGCAAACCGGTAAAGTATTGATCGAGACGCTCCCGGTCCGCCGCGCCGAGAGAGCTCATCATGGAGCGGGATTGATCCATCACACCCGACAGCACGCTGCGGCGAGCGATGAGCCTGGGGTCCATCGTGAACTCGGATGCGTTCGGATCCTGAAATTCAAGCCCGAACAAACGATTGTAAAACTGCAGAGGCGACCACTCCGGTGCATTGGGCGTCGTCGCGTTCAAAAAGCTATAGGTATCGCGCGCATCGGCCGTGGCAGTGGCTGTGAGCGAACTGAAACGCGTGGTTCGACCGATCTGCTTGGCGACGGTGACATCGATAGTCTCGCTGGGAACCAGATCCACTTCGGGTGCTACCCCGGTCCGTGACACCACCCACCCCGTGAAATGGTTACGGTTCGGAGAAGAGTCCGGAAAAGCCGATCCGTTGGTAAACAGATTAATGTCATCTCTCACCGGAGCCCAGGCCGCGATCTCTTCGGGAAGGTCGTAATTGGATCCGGTTTTCCTCGGCACGAAAATATCCGAGGTGCCACCGAGACCATATCCCCAGGTACCGAAACGCACGGGCATCGGGTTGCCGGATGCGAGTGCCGTGCCATTGCTGTTGAGGAAAATCTCAAGGAAGGGAAGCGCGACGGATACACCGACACCGTTAAGCATACCCTTGAGCACACGACGTCTGTTCCACTTACTCATTACCACTCTCCTGCAATCTCCAGTTTGCCCGGCACATCGACGCGGGACTGGAACTGTGACCCGTCTTCTGGAATTGCCTTATGCCTCAAGGCTGATGATCCGCATTAGCGCGAACCCGCCATGGCGACCTGTGTATCGTGATGGTCAGTCGACTCGCCTTCGTCACCCGCACGAGGCTGGATTCGCGAAAAGGCGCTACTCAGTGCGACGGTGCGCAACAGCTCGCGCAGGCGATAACCCTGGTCAACAAACTTTTGATTGAAGTAATCGAGCGCGGCACGGGCCTCCAGCGCTGGCGGGGCGCCGGTGCCATAGCTGTAAACGCGCTGCACCAGACACCTCGGCAACTCCGGATTTTCGCGCAGGGCTTCACCGAGGCCGATGGCACCGTCGAATTCGAAGCCATCGAGGCCTCCGCTTGCATCGATTAGCGCCCCGTTTTCCGTCAGCCGAAAGGCACCTGCACCATCAAACTGCTCCAGCGACAGTCCGATTGGGTCTGTGATCCTGTGACAACCGGCGCAGGAGGGAGTCTCAAGGTGCGCGGCAACACGCTCACGCTGCGTCGGGTAATGCGAGTTGGGGTTGGATACAACAGAAAAATCCACTCCCGGTGGTGGCTCAGGCACGGTCTGACACAAAAACAGTTCGCGCAAGGCCTTGCCCCGCAGCGTCACGGAACTGCGCCCGGGATGTGCGTGCAGGGACAGGAAACTGACCTGGGTGAGGAGTCCCGCGCGTGGGCTGTCCCCGGGGAATGTATGCGGCGCCCAGCCAGGCTGCGCCGGCACACCGTAAATGATCGCCAGCGCCGGGGACATGAAGGTAGACCGTGCTGTATACAGATCGCGGTAGTCTCCGTCGTTAACAAGCAAATGATCGATGACCGTGCGCAGGGTCTGCTCCCGCGCATCCACTGCCGTTACACCGGTAAACTCCGGATAGATTGTGGCGTCCTTCGCCAGTGTTTTGACTTCATCGAAGGCAAACATATCGTCAAAGAAGGCACGCATCCCGTCGACCAGTCTCGGGCTTGCCAACATCCTGTCGACGGCGCGCTCAACGCCCCCTTCGGACTGCAGCTCACCGCTTTCCGCGGCGCTCAGTAACTCGTCGTCCGGTCCGGCATTCCAAAGGAAGAAGCTCAAACGCGAGGCAAGTGAATAGCCGTCCAGACGAAGTTGCTCCGGATTGGCGGGATCGGGCTCCGAATGCTCCACGATGAACAAACCTTCGGGGCTGATTAACAAGCCTTCGAGCGCGATTTCAAGACCCGCGTAGAAATCCTCCAACTGCGCAGCCGCAGAATCTGCTATCTCCACATACATGGAGAGCTCGGCATCCGTCAAAGCACGGCGGAACAGCAAACGGCCGACTCGAGACAGGAACTCCGTCGCGCAAGCCTGATCCGGCGCGTCAATCGTCTCCGGCTTGCAGGAGACGAGATAGTTGCGGTGTGTCGCATCAACGACCTGGCTGGCCACGCTGGAGGCGACGCCCTGGATTCCCTGAAGCTGCGCACTGCTGACACCGGCAATCGCGGCACTGTTAGCCAGCAATCCCTCGGTGCGCGCCACTGGCGCAAACTCCACCTGAAGATCGATGCCGGGCCCGAAAATATAGCGCAGGGAATTCTGATACTGCTCCGCCGTAATCAGGCTGACCAACGCCTGGGTTCCAGGGCTCTCGGGTTCGGGGTCGGGTTTCGAGCAGCCCGCAAGCGTAAACAAGGCGATCAGAGCCATTGCGCTCGCGCGACCTGCAACGCCAAAGCACGGCCTCAAGCCCTGCATCAAACCGTTCAAAAACGGGGGCATCCTACAACTCCTGCCTGACCATCGGGTCACCGACTGAATGGACTGCGAGTTGGCTCGCGGCGCAATCGCTGGGCCAGTCGGTATTGCCGATGCTGTCGGTTTTATTAACGTTATGAGTTCCGAATGTGCCGCATAGTGATCGATCAGAATCCCATGCAGGCACGGAGCGCGAAGGTGGCACGATTTGTCACATACTTCAACTGTTCAAACACGGTTGCGCGGATCGCCGGGAACTCATCGGCCGCGGCGACCGTCGTCGCGTACCCCGCAAGACCCGCTGAAAAAATCAGACCGTGAATCAAGTTCACAAACAGCACCCTTGTTCTCGCAAAAGCAGCTCGTTGTTGTCCACGCAGCATCAATCTATCGTCCTTACAGGTACTCATCGCCGTATCCTGGCTATACACTGCCGCCGTGTCTGCCAACCCAGGTTCAACGAGTGCGTCTTATCAATAAACCCCCAGGAAAAATCACACGCTATGGCAGGCTGACCGGCAGGCTGCCCCACCGTCGCGACAACACGCGTTTTACTGACGATGTCAGCCGGCGGCGTAAGGGGCTGACGGGCATACTGAGCATCGTGCTGGCGCTGCTCAGCGCTGGTGTTGCGGCTCAGGAAGCGTCTGCGCCACCTGCCACCAGGGCAATGAAAACCACGCCGGTG
>CAZGGN010000040.1:0-5643 GCA_964525195.1 uncultured Congregibacter sp. | reverse complement strand
CACGGTATCCGCATGGTGCGTGAGATGAACAACGACTACATCACGCCGACTGAGAGCTACCTGCCGGATTACCGCAAGGGTCCCGAAGGCGATGCGCAGAAAGTGTATTGCGCCACCTGTCACCAGGGCAATGAATACCACGCCGGTGACCGTCCCGGTACGTCTGGATTATCCACTATTGCAGCAACTGCTGGTCGCGCAGCTGTTTACCGAAGCCGATAAGAGCCGCGAAATCCTTAACGATCCCACCGGGTGCAGCGCAATCCGGCTGAGCGGTCCTGAGCTGGCGCCCCGCGACTCGCGGCTGGAGCTTGTGGCTGATCTTCGTTCGCAAATCGGCATTGGCGCGTCCGGTACCTGCGCCACCCTGCTCTCCTGGGAGGGACGGATCGGCATCAGCGGCCGCCCGGAGATTCGAAACGACGGAACCGCCCTGGGGTTTGCGCCCGAGCAGGTGTGGCTCCTGGATCCCTCCGGGCAGCGTGTCAGCAACGAACGCCTCCAGTCCCTCGCCGACGCCAGCGTGCGTCAGGCTCTCAGCCGTTTTACCGTGGACCTGACGCCACAACTCCAGGCGGTGGGAGGTTTTTTACCCGCGGTGCTTCCACAGCACTCACGCCAGCAGATTGAAGAACTGCTGGGAACGCTGCGGGTATCCAGACTGGAGATAGGCAAGGACACACTCGATGGCGGAATAAGCTTCAGCGTCGAGGCACTCTCCGAACCCCTGACACCAGAGCGAGCGCTGAGCGATGCCGAGTTCGCCCAGTGGGAAGAACGCTGGCAACTTATGGACTCTCTGCTGGTGCTGACCGTGAAGCACTATGCGGCCGCAACACAGCTTCAGGAGGTGCGGGACGCGCTGCTCGATGCCTTGATTGAGAGTCGCTACCGCCTCCGTGATGCGCTGCTGGACGAGCCGCAAACCGGTACGGACTCGGTCCGCAGCTGGTTCCTGCAAAGCTGGCAGACCCTCACACCGACCATACGCCGCATCGGCCTCGAGCAGCCCGGGCAGGAACATCTGGCCCTGCTGAGCGTGATCGCAGCAACCGATGCACTCGAAGCACTCGACCAGCTCGGCCCCAATGTGGGTCTGGATATATCCACCGATGGGCTGCGCAGACTGGCGCGAATGATTATCGGCGGCGATGCAGACGAGCTTTTGCGCTACTCCGGGGAAATCGATCCCGAGCTGCGACGCCTGATCGACGACAATCTCAAAACCAGCGCAGCACCGACAGCCTGGCGGCTGGAGCTCTCGCTCTTTCCCAAGGCGCTGGCGGCAGACACGGGCAGGCTCAACAGCTGGGCGCCACAACGACAGGATCTCCCCGAATACCTGCCGATGGTGGCGACACTCCTGAACGACTCGGCAAAGGACACCGCCGGTGCCCGCAATCTGGACCAAAGCTACCGTGAGCTGTTTCGCAACCTGGTGTTGACTACGGCCTGGCAGGAAAGCTGCTGGCGGCACTACGTGGTCAGCGACGATAGGAAGCTGGTGCCGCTGCGCTCGGGCACCGGGGATGTGGGCCTGATGCAGGTCAATGAGCGGGTCTGGCGTGGTTTTTATGATCAGCAGCGCCTGCGCTGGGATATCGATTACAACAGCACGGCGGGAGCCGAGGTGCTGATTGACTACCTGATCAAGTACGCCATCCGCAAAGGCGAACATTTACAACCGGGAGGCGTTACCAATCTGGCACGGGCGAGCTACTCAGCCTACAACGGTGGGCCGAGTCAGCTGTCACGCTACCGCAGCAGCAAGGCCTCCGCCTATGGCAAGAAAGTGGATGCTCTATTCTGGGAGAAGTATCAGCAGGTCGCTGCGGGCAACGAACTGGCCGTGTCTGGCTGCCTCGGCGGAAATCTGAGCGGCTCTGTGACGGCCAAAGCTGCCAGCGGCAGCAAAACCGCGGCGGCTTCGAGAAGCGGCGGCGCGAAGAGCTCCGACGGTTTTACCCTGCAAATCGGAGCCTTCAGTACCGAAGAATCCGCCCGGTCTTTCATCAGGCAGAATACGCTGGGCAGCGCGGCCCGGGTACAAAAGCGCAGCCAGGCGTCGAGCGGACAGTACCTGGTGATCTACGGAGTCTACGCGACACGCACCGAAGCCGAGCAGGCGAAGCAGCGCCTCGCCAAGCTCGAGCCCTGGATCAGACCTATCGCCGATCTGTAATCGCCGCCAGCCCATTGTCCGTGAGCGCGGTGTTCACCTTTGCCAGATCAACGGCAATCAGCTGATCCAGCGTTGCCAGATGCTCATCCAGCTCGCCCTTGAGTAACGCAAAGACATCTCGCTGCCCCTGGGTCGGCAGCCCGTCGCCACTCTCCGTGCTCTTTTGCAGATAGGCGAGACGATTGTTGAGTTTGATCGGGAAATTCAAGGGATCCTGATTACTCACATTCTTCACCTGGTAGAGAGCTTCCTCCACCGCACTGAGTTTCTCCTTGAAAGCATCCGTTGCCCTGAGCAGTGATCTGGCGGCCTGCTCCCGGGGCTTATCCAGCTGTGTATCAATCTGGGTTTTTAGGCTCCGGATACGAATAACCGCTTTGTTCGCCGCATCGACTGCGTCCCGGATTTCCAGCGCGAAGCTGAATTGCTCCCGAATATGCGCCTCAGGGATGTCAAAGCGTGGATCGGCTTTCAGCAGCAGGGTCTGGATCTGTGTATCGCCATCGACAGTCATTTTGACCGTGTACTCCCCGGGCGGCGCGATAGGTCCCAGCTGCGGCCTGCCAGACCAGATGATCATGCCGTCAAACTCGGCGGCACCGGCGTAACGATTGTTCCAGGACCAGACATTCAGGCCCTGTGCCGTTGTCGGATCAACGGGCAGCGCCCCGTACCACTCGGCGTAGGGATCATCGACTGCTTCCGGTTCGGGCTCAGTGCCGATTTTTTCGACAATGGTGTGCCCGTCGCTGTCGATAATCGCGATCCGGACTTCCTCGGCTTCCTCTGCCAGATAATATTGGACTGAGGCCTCCTGCACCCTGCGCACCGCATAAAGCGGCTCAAACAGATGGAACGCCTTGTTTGCAATGTCCGCGGAGTATTCGCGCAGCGGTGCGATATCGTCGAGAACGTAGATGGAGCGCCCGTGGGTGCCGGCCACCAGATCCTTGTCGGTTACCTGCAGGTCGGCAATTTGCGTATCGGGCATGTTGAGCTGTAGCGAGTGCCAGTTTGCCCCATCATCAAATGACACATAAACGGCATGCTCGCCACCGGCGAACAGCAAACCCGCTTTCTCCTTATCCTCCCGGACCACGTGAATAAAGTCATCGTCGCGAATGCCTTTGACTATTTTGGTCCAGGACTTACCGTAATTTGAGGTCTTCCAGATATAGGGTTTGCGATCATCCATCTGGTGCCGCTTGACTGCGATATACGCGGTCCCGGGCTTGTGCCGCGACTCGTCGATAATACTCACCCGGGAATGCTTGGGCAGGTCCGGCGGCGTGATGTTCTCCCAGGATTTTCCATGGTTGCGGGTGATATGCACCAGTCCATCGTCGGATCCCGCCCAGAGGGTGTTGACATCGTGATGCGACGGTTGCAGCGCAAACACGGTGGCGTAGATCTCGGGCCCATTCATGTCCATGGTAATGACGCCACCGGTTTCACCCATCGTTTCCGGCTCGGCGTAGGTCAGGTCGGGACTGATTTTAGACCAGCTCTGACCTTCGTCTTCGCTGACAAAGACATGCTGGGAGCTGGTATACAAACGGCTGGAATCCAGCGGCGAGAATACGATCGGGAAGGTCCACTGCCACCTTTCCGGCAACACGCTGGCAGGTTCGCCGGAGAAAAATCGCGGGTACACCTGCACGTCGCGAAGGTAGCCCGTGGCGCGGTTGAATTTGGTCAGGAGGGCCCCCTGGCTGCCGGCATAAAACCAGTCAGGCTTATCCGGGTGCTGGGCGATGTAGCCGCTCTCGCCGCCACCGACCGGGTAGTAATACTCCGAGGAGGGTCCGCGCGCCTGCTTGAAATCCCAGCCTTCATTCGGGATACACATGGTGGAGTTATCCTGCTGCGCCCCGCACACATGATAAGGAAAGTCGTTGGTTACCATGATGTGGTAAAGCTGAGATGTGGGGAAATCCTGGTCCGTCCATGACTCGCCGCCATTAATCGACACATTGCCACCGCCATCGTTGGCGTTCGCCATACGCAGGGGATTGTTCGGGTCAATCCATAAATCGTGATTGTCGCCATGCGGCACTTTTATGGTGACATCGAAGGTTTCGCCGCCATCGCTCGATTTGTAAAACCCGGTATTGAGCGCGTAAACCGTGTTCTCATCTTTCGGATCTGCGTATATGCGACTGTAGTAAAACGCCCGCTGGCGTAACTTTCTGTCGCTATTGACTCGGGTCCAGCTATCGCCGGCGTCATCGGAGCGGAACACACCGCCCTCTGCCGATTCCACAATCGCCCATAGCCTGTCGGGATTGACCGGCGATACGGTGATGCCGATCTTGCCAACGGGCTTCTCCGCCATGCCGGGCTTATTAGTGAGCTCTGTCCAGCTATCCCCCCCGTCGGTCGACTTCCAGAGGCCGCTGTCGCCACCACCGCCCCACATTTTCCAGGGGGTGCGATAAACCTCCCAGATCGACGCGTACAGGATGTCCGGATTTTTACGATCAATGATGAGATCGGCACCGCCCGCTCTGTCACTGGCGTACAGCACTTTATCCCAGCTGACACCGCCATCCCTGCTGCGGAAAATACCCCGCTCCCTGTTCGGCCCGAAGGGGTGTCCAAGTGCCGCGACGAAAACCGTATCCGGATCCGTCGGATGCACGCGGATTCTGGCGATAGCCTGGGTGTCTCGAAGCCCCATAGGCTCCCAGGTTTCCCCGCCGTCAATCGACTTGTAGACCCCGTCGCCCTGCATGATGTTGCCGCGCAACTGGGTTTCCCCGGTGCCGATGTAAACAACATCGGGGTTCGTTTCAGCCACGGCCACGGCCCCGACCGAAGAACTCGTCAGCTGACCGTCAGTAACCGGCTTCCAGTTCAGTCCCCCGTCGACGGTTTTCCAGAGCCCTCCACCCACGGCACCAAAGTAGTACTCATTCTTCCTTCCCGGGCTGCCGGCAATACCCAGAGACCTTCCGCCGCGCTTCGGGCCGATATTGCGCCATTCCATACCCTTGATCACGCTCTGGTCGAAAGAGGTCTCCTGCGCCCGCGCGAAGCCGGAGGACAGGCCGATGCACGCCACCGCAAGGAAAAGTGGAATTATCTTTTTCATAGGGAGGAGGTCTGTGTAGTTGGGAAACTCGAAGCTACCACAGACAAACGCAGACAGGCCACAAACCCGGGTTCAGGCAAGCCTTGCGGTCACCCCAGGTTGTCCCGGGCGTCTGAGCGAAGGACGGGAAGGTCGACTTCAGGTACGCTTGCGGGTCTTGCGATGCCCTATGAATACCCCATGGAGTCCCCGCTCTTTGGTGCCGAATCAGGATAGTGAACCCATGACTGGCCCAGGCCTTCACGCCGTAATCTTCGATCTTGACGGCACGCTGGTCGATTCCCGCCTCGACTTTGCGGCTATGCGCCTTGCTCTGGGGGCACCCGACGATATCGGTCTACTTGAGTATGTCGAAGGCCTTCCATCC
>CAZGGN010000039.1:0-20501 GCA_964525195.1 uncultured Congregibacter sp. | reverse complement strand
CCAGTACCTCGGGCCTCTGGAGTTCCTGATGAACGGCGTGGACTGGGCCCTGGAAGACAGCAGCCTGATGAGTATTCGCTCCCGGGCGCACTTCAACCGCACCCTGCCGCCGCTACCCAAAGAAACCCAGGCATCGATCGAGTATGGCAATTATGCGGCGGCGCTGATCGGTCTGGCGCTGCTCTTCGGGCTCTGGCGCCTGCAGCGCAAGCGCAGCAACGCACGGCTCGCGGAGGTACTGACATGATCCGCTGGTTAACACTGTTTTTGCTACTGCAACTCGCGGCGGTCGTGGCTGTTTACTGGCCGCATGCGAACGGCAACTCGCCCGGCACGGCGCTGATCCCGGGCGGCGCCAGTCAGGACATCCTGTCCATCAGCATCACAGACGCTGACGGTCAGAACGTGCAGCTCAGCCACAGGGAAGGCAAGTGGCTGCTTGATTCGACACTCCCGGCCAATGCCACGAAGATCGAGGATCTCCTTGGGGCGCTGCTCGAGCGTGATCCGGGCTATGCGATCGCCAACAGCGAGAGCGCGGCAACACGCTTTGAGGTCTCAGAGGACGCCTTTGAACGCCGCATCGTGCTCGACAGCAACGCGGGATCGCAAACGGCCTACCTTGGGAGCTCACCGGCTTTTCGCAAAGTCCACGCGCGACGCGAGGGTGATCCGGCCGTGTACGTGCTGGACCTGAACAGCTACGACGCGCCGGCGGATGCCAACAGCTGGCTCGACAAGGGACTGCTTGCCCTGCGCAATCAGCAACGCATGACCCTGAACGATCTGACCTTCCGTCTTGAGCAGGACAGTTGGATAAACGACAGCGGCGAGCCGATTGACAGCGACGCCATGGATACGCTGTTGCAGGCCCTCGCCGGGCTGCTGGTCAGCGCTATCGAACAGCAAGACATCACAGAGGCAGAGGTCGTGCTGAGCATTAGGGCCAGTAGCGGCGACCAGGACTCAACGCTGGAGATTCTTGAAGATAGCGAGGACGAGCGCTACTTCCTGCGCAGCAATCGCTTCGCGCCCGTCTTCGCGACCAGTGCTTACGATGCGGAGCGAATTCTGGACGCGGTGGCTGCGCTGGGTGGCGCCCTCCCGGATTAGATCGGCAAGGCCGTAGTGCAGTGAATTTCTTCCATCACAAACCCGGCCTGAGCGGACGGGCACTATTCGCTCTTCGGACCGCGATAGCGCTCCAGCACACTGGAGAAATCCCGGCTGCCATTCCCGTCGCTCTGATGCTCGTCGTAAAGCGCCTGAGCCAACTGGCCCATGCGATTATCAATACCCGCCGTCGCGGCGACATCCATCGCAAGCCCCAGATCCTTGGCCATCAGATCCACCATAAAACCCGGCTGATAATCGTTGCTTGCGGGGCTGCCCTCCATGACGCCCGGCCAGGGGTTATAGACTTCCAGGGACCAGTTGCGACCGGAGCTGGCGAGCATAATCTCGGAGAGCCGCACCGGATCCAGTCCGTGTCGCTCGCCCATGGCCAGAGCCTCGCAGGTGCCGAGCATGTGCACGGCAAGGAGCATGTTGTTACACGCCTTGGCGACCTGACCGGCCCCGGCGGGACCCGCGTGGAAGCTCGCCCGTCCCATGACATCGAGCACCGGCTGCGCGGCTACAAAAACCGCGGCATCACCACCGCACATGAAGGCCAGGGTGCCCGCCTTGGCCGCGGCAACACCACCAGAAACGGGCGCATCGAGAAAACCAATGCCTCGGGCCGCCGCGGCCTCCCCCACCTCACGGGCGGTCTGCGCATCGATGGTGGAACAATCAAGCACCGTCGTACTCGAATCGAGCTTCGCCAGCAGCCCGTCGTCACCGAGATAAAGTCCCGCCACATGTTTACCGGCCGGGAGCATGCTGATCAGAAAATCGCAGTCCGTTGCAGCCGCCGCGGCAGAGTCAGCCACCGTCGCGCCGCATTCAGCCAGCACCGCCGTGGCGTCTGCGGACAAATCAAATACGTTTACCGCAAAACCCGCTTGCACAAGATTGGCTGCCATCGGACCGCCCATATTGCCAAGACCAATAAAACCAACGCGTTGTTGCATGTCTGTTGTCCTGAATCGAATTAAAGATCCGCGAGGGGGTTTTCTGCCCAGGGCGCTGTGAAGAACTGCTCAAGCGCTGCCTCTGGCACCGACCGTGAGTCGGGGTAAGACCAGGCGGGACTGCGATCCTTATCGATCAGCAGGGCGCGCACACCTTCGGCAAACTCCGGGTGGCGCATGATGTTGGTCCCCAACTGCACTTCGCTCTGGAAGACCTCGCGCAGGGAGCACAGACGGGTCTCTGTCAGCTGTCGATCAATCCAGAGCGCGGCCAGCTTCGAGCCGTAGGCAAGGCCATCCCTGGCCTTGCTCAGCCAGCGGTCCTCGCTGTCTAAACTCAGTATTCGATCAATGACATCGTGAATGTCATCGCCATCGCAAAGACTGTTGATGGTTGCCAGGTGCGGCTCGACCTGCGCGGCCGGCAGTGCCACATCGCCGGACTCACTGAACTCGCGCAGAACATGTCGCATACGGGCATGGTTAGTCGCGACATCCGCACTCCAGTGGGCGGCGAGCAGCGCGGCCAATACCGCCTCTTTGTGCGCGGCGCCGATAAATCGGTCAGCCAGCCCGCAGAACAGCGCATCGCTGGCGTTGATCGACGCGGCCGTGAGCGCCAGAAAACGGCCGCTCGCGCCCGGCATGTGATTCAAAAACCAGCTCCCACCCACATCCGGGAACAGAGCGATATTGATCTCGGGCATGCCCATGCGCGTCGCCTCGGTCACGACCCGGTGCGAGCAACCCGCCAGCACTCCGAGTCCGCCACCCATGACGATGCCATGACCCCAGCACAGAATCGGCTTGGCGTAGGTGTGCAGGGCGTAGTTCATGCGGTATTCGCGGGCGAAAAAGGTCTCAGCGTACTCGCAGGGTCCCCCGGGTGTTCCGGCTGAAGACGCGTGCAGCGCATGGACATCACCGCCGGCGCAGAAGGCTTTCTCGCCGCTTCCATCGATGATGATCGCCGCCACCGTAGGATCATCGCGCCAGTCATCCAGCGCAGACTGAATGAGGTCAACCATCTCCAGCGTCAGAGAATTAAGCGTGCCCGGGCTGTTAAGGGTTAGCCGCCCGAGCTTGCCACTGGCGGCAGATTCAAGGCGAACAGTGACGGGGGGATCAGGCATTTTTCCACTCCGGCTCGCGCTTCTCGAGAAACGCATTCACACCTTCGCGCTGATCTTCGGTGCTGAAGAGTTCGACAAACAGATCGCGCTCCGCCACCAGGCCGTCGGCAATCGCCTTGTCCCGGGCGCTGTGAATCAGGCGCTTGCAGCGGCCCACAGCGCTCGGGCTCTGCTGCGCCGCCTGCGCCGCGAGGGCCACCGCGCGTTCAAAGGCCATACCGGTTTCCACGACTTCCTCCACCAGACCAATACGCTCCGCGGTCGCCGCGTCGATACGCTCATTACACAGGATCATGCGCTTGGCCCAACCTTCACCCACTAACCGGGCGAGGCGCTGGGTACCGCCGGCACAGGGCAGCAGGCCGACGCGCGCCTCGGGCAGCGCAAGCTTCGCCTGCTGCTCGCAGATGCGGATATCGCAGGCCATGGCAACCTCCAGACCGCCACCCATCGCAAAACCATTGATGGCCGCAATCGATACGCCGCGAAAATCCGCCAGCGTTTCAAAGGCCTCGCCAAACAGCCGCGCCATATCCCCGGCGGTCTTCGGGTCGCCGTCGGCAAAGAGTTTGAGATCGGCGCCGGCGGAGAAGAACTTCTCTCCGGCACCGGTAATTACCAGCGCATAGATGTCGCTGTGTACGTTCAGAGCGAGTACCAGATCCCGCAACGCCGACAGGCTCTCGGTATCCCAGGTGTTAGCCGCGGGATTGTCGATCGTGAGCAGTGCCGTGTGCCCCTGTTGCTCTACCCGAAGCTTGGGAGAACTGCTTGTAATCATCGGATGACCTCCAGTGCGCCGTCCATCATCAATCGGCGCGCCACGATGACGCGCATGATTTCGTTGGTGCCTTCAAGAATCTGGTGAACCCGTGTATCGCGCACATGCCGCTCCATGGGGTACTCGCGGATATAGCCGTAGCCGCCAAAGAGTTGCAGCGCCTCGTTACAGACCTTAAAACCCAGGTCTGTGGCGAGGCGCTTGGCCATGGCGCAGTAGGTGGTTGCCTGCGCGTCCTTTGCATCGAGCTTGCTGGCCGCGAGACGGACCATCTGCCGCGCCGCAACCACTTCCGTGAGCATGTCGGCGAGCTTGAACTGCGTAGCCTGAAACTCCGCAATCGCCTGACCAAACTGCTGACGCTCGGCGACGTAATCCGCGGCCTCCTGCAGCGCCTGCTGCGCGGTACCCACGCTGCAGGTCGCGATATTGATGCGTCCGCCATCGAGTCCTTCCATGGCAATCGCAAAGCCCTGACCTTCCTCACCGAGGCGATTGGCTACCGGGACGCGGGCATTTTCAAACGTCACCATGCGGGTGGGCTGGGCGTTCCAGCCCATTTTTTCTTCTTTTTTGCCGTAGCTCACACCAGCGGTATCGGCCGGCACCAGCAGGGCAGTGATTCCCTTAGGACCCGCTTCGCCGGTCCGCAGCATGACCACCAGCACATCGGTCTCACCGGCGCCGGAAATAAACACTTTGCTGCCATTGATCACGTAATCATCGCCGTCACGCTCAGCCCGGGTGCGCAGGGAGGCCGCATCCGAGCCGGCGCCGGGTTCCGTAAGGCAATAGGACGCCAGGGTGTTGCCCATCACCAGATCGGGGCACCACTGCTCGATCACTGACTCCCTGCAATAGCGACCGATCATACTGGTCGCCATATTGTGAATCGTGAGAAACGCCGCGGTGGTCGTGCAGCCTCGGGCCAACTCCTCGACGATCAGACTCGCATCGAGCCGTGAAAGCGCCAGGCCACCTGCAGACTCCGGCGTATACATCCCCATAAAACCCAGCTCACCGGCCGCTGCCAGCGCATCCTTGGGGAAAATCGACTCCGCATCCCAGCGCGCCGCGTTGGGTGCAAGCACACCGTCAGAAAATGCCCGGGCGCTGTCGACAAAGGCCTGCTGCTCATCGTTCAGGGAGAAGTCCATCGACTCAGCCTCTAGCGGAGATTGATACTCATATTCGGCTGCTTGGAAGTATCCACCTCAGAATAGGTCCAGCGCGCGGTAATGGTCTTGGTCTCGGTATAAAAGCGCACCGCCTGCTTGCCATAAGGGTGCAGATCGCCCCGGAAGGAGCCGCGCCAACCGGTAAAGGAGAAGAACGGCAGGGGCACCGGAATCGGAATGTTGATACCCACCTGACCCACTGCTACTTCGTGCTGGTACTTGCGCGCGGCGCCGCCAGAGGCCGTGAAGATAGAGGTTCCGTTGCCCATAGGGTTGGCGTTGATCACGGCCAGCGCATCGTCGAGCGTATCCAGCTCCATGCAGCACAGCACCGGGCCAAAAATTTCTTCCTTGTAGATAGTCATATCCGGGGTCACACCGGTAAATACGGTCGGTCCGACCCAGTTGCCATCGGGAAAACCCTCAATGACGCAATCGCTTCCATCCAGCACGCAGTCGGCTTCCGCTTTGCCCTTGGCAATCAGGTCCAGAACCCGCGCGTGGGCCGGCTTGGAAATGATGGGGCCGTAAGCAGCGCTCGAGTCATCCCAGGCCCCCGGGCGCACCTTGGACAGGCGCTCCGTGAGCTCGGGAATCCACCGGGCGGCCTCGCCCACAAACACCGCAACGGAAATAGCCATGCAGCGCTGACCCGCAGCGCCTACCGACGCGCCAACCAACGCATTGAGGACGGCGTTTTTGTCGGCGTCGGGCATGATCACCATGTGATTCTTTGCCCCCATCATGCACTGCACGCGTTTACCGGCGGCGGTACCTGCGGCGTAGATATGCTCACCGACCCGCGAAGAACCCACAAAGGAAATTGCCTGAATATCCGGGTGCTTGAGCAGTTGATCGACCTGCTCTGCGCCACCGTGGACCATATTCAGGATGCCCTTGGGCGCGCCCGCTTCCATAAACAGCTCGATCAGACGCACCGGCGTCAGCGGGACCTGCTCCGAGGGCTTGAGGACGAAGGTGTTGCCGCAGGCAATCGCCATCGGGAACATCCACAGCGGTAACATCGCGGGAAAATTAAAGGGCGTAATACCCAGACAAACGCCCAGCGGCTGCATATAACTGTAGGTGTCGATACCACCGGCCACATTCTCCGCGGTCTCGCCCATGCTGGTCGCGGCGATATTCGCTGCCTGCTCGACCACCTCAATTCCACGCCAGACATCACCTTTTGCATCTTCAAAGGTCTTACCCGTATCCCGGGCGAGCAACTCACCCAGTTCATCGTGATGCGCTTTAAGCAGAGCCTGGTAGCGCAGCATCAGACGGCCGCGCTCCGACACGGGCACTTCCCGCCAGGTTTTGAAGGCTTCCTTGGCGCTCGCGACGGCAAAGTCGACCTCCCTGGCTGTGGCAAAGGGCAGCTCGGCGAGCGTTTCCTGAGTCGCGGGATTAGTCACCGGAAGCAATTGCTCGCTGCTTCCGAGCATAAATTCGCCGTTGATGAAGAGTGGGACTTTGGGCGTCATAAGCTAATGTCTCTCGTGGTGGCAGGTCTTTTGATAGCCCGAAAAGATAGCAGGCACAGCGCGGATCAAACAGCCACGAAAACAGCTAATATATGGATAATATTAAGATTTCTGTGCTTCAGGAGAGCGCTGCCATGAGCCGCCCTTCCAACTGGCCTTTACCCCCCCGGGGCCGACGCCTTCTGACCCCCTCATTCCTGATGCAGGCGCTGCAGGAGCACCCCCTCACGGCGGGCTGTTACCCCACGGCGATGGGCTACTACCCCAGGGCATCCGGGCACTCCATGGAGCGAGACAGGCACGATGACAATCTGCTTATTCTGTGCGCCGAGGGTCAGGGCAGCGTCGATACGTCCCGAGGTCACTTTGTCGTGGCGCCCGGCGACACGATCATACTGCCCCGCGGGGTCCGCCATTCGTATCGCGCCAGGAATAAGAACCCATGGACGTTATATTGGGTTCATTTCATGGGGAAGGATGCGTCCGCATTCCTCGATCACCTGGGCGGTAAAGACGAATACTGTATCCACAGCGGTGTAGAGCCATCGCTGCTGGCGGGCTTTGAACAGATGCTGGCGGTAGACACCACAGGCTACCGTCTGGACGCCTTTATCGGCGCTTCCAATCGCCTGCGCCACTTGCTCGCAGAATTTGCACTCTGCCGGGACCGCCAGCGCGGCGAAAAACCCGGCTCAATGCGCCCCCTCGAACTGCAGGCCTTTATGCGCGAGCGCCTGAGCAGCTCCCTGTCACTGGCCGAACTCGCCGCATTCAGCGGCCTGACGCCACAGCACTTCGCCACGCGCTACAAATCGGAAACCGGCTACTCGCCCATGCGCCACTTTCTGCATATGAAAATGGAGGCGGCCTGTCGACTCCTCGACAGCACCGGCTACAGCATCAAAGCGGTGGCTGCACACCTCGGCTATGCAGACCCCCTGTATTTCTCCCGGGTATTCCGGCAAACCGTCGGACTATCCCCGACACAATATCGGGAATCCCAGCGGCGTTAGGTGAACGCTTGACTCTGATTTCCGCCTTTATCCCCAATCAGCTGCAGTCCGGATTGTTACAGCCTGTCCGCGTCGCAATAACCTTGCGCTGTTGCTACCATCTGCAATCAACCGCAAAGTGCGCAAGGATCACCATGAAAAAGCCGTTTCTCTACCTAGTGGTGCTCTTTGCCCTTAGCGCCTGCAGCGGCGTAGAGGTTGTACCCGGAGACACCAGCGCATTTGAAGCCACGGGTTACAGCAAATACGCCTGGCGTGGCGAAGCACTTACCCAACCCGCCTACAGTAAGGACAAGATTTACCAGGCAGATCCGGTGGTACGCGCCGCGGTAGAAGAACAAATGGCAGAACTTGGATATCAACTTGTGGATAAAGCCAATGCTGAGTTCCTGGTCGATTACGTCGCCGCAGCGGGATTCAACGACGGCCTGCTCCCGCGCAGCGCCACCAACGTCGATCCCTACCCCACGGGTACCATCAACCGCATGCCTGACGGCGCTACGGTCGATAACGCCTACGCGCTGAGCGGCGTGAAGGAAACCGGTAATATCATGCTGGTCTTCGTGGACAGGAAAACCGTGCAACCTCTATGGCAGGTGCGCATGAGCTCACTGATAACCGATGCCAACAAGGTAGACACGGCTGCTGTACGCCGGGCCATCCGCCAGGGGCTGTCCAGCCTTCCCTCAAGGCCTTAAAGCGCGACCATGGCGAGCATCCTGTGATCAGAGCGCGCGCAGAGACGTCAGCGCCGGGATAAGTTCTGCATCATCAGCATCAACCAGAGCAGCAAACAGCTGCCGCAACCCCGCGCTCTCGGGCATCGGCCGTTTTTGCAGGTAGACGATCAGGTTACCAAGCGCACAGAACTGGAGGAGCGCGAGCCCGGCAAAGTGCCGCCGTGCCACAGTGAGTACGTTTCGGGCCGCCTCCGCACAGACCGGCAGAATGTTCAAAGCCACCACGCCATCATCGGCGAGCCGTCGATTCAGGCTCCGGTAAAACATATCGTCGCTCAGCGTCGCTGGCGACTCCCGGTCATTGAACATGTCCCCCAGGATCAAGTCATAGCGCGTGCTGCCCCGCTGCAGAAACACGAATGCATCATCGACAACAATGTTCTGCGCGTCGCTCAGGGCAAAATGCGCCCGGGCAAGCGCGAGCATCGCTGGATTCACCTCAACGCTGGTAACCGAAGGCGCAGGATGCTGCGCCCGCAGCCGCCTGAGCAAGGCGCCGCCCCCGGTGCCGAGGTCCAACACATTGCCTGGTCGCGGCAGCAGCGCGACAGCGAGCATCATCGCGCGATGATTTGGCAGAACCAGGGTCGCCGGCTCCGTGAGATCCATAGCGGACTGGATCGCCCCCGGTGAACTACACAGCCAACGATAGCCCTGAGCCTCATACAGTGTCATCCCCTCCAGCTCGCAGGGCAGCGCATGGGCCGCCGTGCTCAGGGCAACAAGTTCGGAGAAGCGCGGTCCGGAGTGACCTGCCCGCGGCGAAGGCACTGCCGGCCCGGAGTTCAGGACGAATAAACCTCGGGATTAACGCAATGCGCCATGGGCTGTCCGGCCAGGGCCGCAAGCACATTAGCGCTGGCAAGATCGGCCATTTTCTCCCGGGTTGCCAGCGTTGCACTGCCAATGTGTGGCGTGGCGACGACGTTTGGCAGACTGAGCAACGGATGGTTACCGGGAGTCGGCTCCACCGCAAAAACATCAAGCCCTGCAGCGGCGAGGCGGTCATGGCTGAGCGCGTCTGCGAGAGCGACTTCATCAACGATCCCGCCCCGGGCCGTGTTGATCAGGACCGCATCGTGCTTCATCAACGCGAGCCGCCGCGCATCGATCAGATTTCGGGTCTCCTCACCGAGCGCGACATGAATGCTGACAAAGTCACTCTCCGCCAACAGCGCATCGAGCTCACGAAGCTCCACACCCGGCACGCTTACTTCACTGCGATTCCAGCCGAGCACCCGCATACCGAAGCCGCCAGCGCGACGGGCAACAGCGCGTCCGATCTCGCCAAGGCCGACAATGCCCAGGGTGGCCCCCGCAACATCCTTGCCGGTAAAGAACTCCGGCGACCAGGCGTTATCAGGTCCCCAGTGCCCACCCCGGATAAATCGATCGGCCTCAACCAGCCGTCTGGCGGCAGCTAGCATGAGCGCAAAACTCGCATCGGCGGTAGTCTCTACCAGCACCCCCGGCGTATTGCCCACAGGGATCCCCCGGGCGCTGGCGGCTGCAACATCAATGTGGTCAACTCCCACAGACATCGAGGAAACAAAGCGCAGCTGGGGGTTGGCGTCCAGAAGCGCCGCATCGATGCGATCCGTAAGCAGACAGAGGAGGCCGTCACATCCGGCGAGTTCGTCCTGCAATGCGGTCGCCGGGAGCAAGCCCGGCCCCATCCAGACGTTGAGTTCACAGTGATCCGGGAGCTCGAGAACACGGGCGCCGGGGAGTTGATGGGTGACAAGTATTTTAGCCATGAGCGCACTGTATCCCAGCCGGGGAATTACCAAAAGCACCGGCTTAATCAAGGGAACGCTTTGCGCCGTATAACGTCCAAGCAACAGCATTTTATGAGGAACGAAAATGACAGCAAGCGCCCTGAATGGCGAACTTGACCGCCGCATCGCGCTAAACAGCGATGTCCTGGACTGGGTAAAGAGTCCCGGCGGTGAGGTATTGCGCAAGCGATTGCATCGCGTGGGCCCGCCGGAGTGCGGTCAGGTAACTTCTATTGTCCGCTACCTCCCGGGCAGTCAGTTTCCGTCCCACGCGCACCCCGAGGGTGAAGAAATCCTGGTCCTTGAAGGCGTGTTCTCCGACGAACACGGTGACTGGCCCGCGGGAAGCTATCTGCTGAATCCGGAGGGCTTCGAGCACCAACCCTTCTCCCGCGATGGCTGCCTGCTGTTTGTGAAGCTGCGCCAGTTTCCCGGCGCGGATCGCAAGCACGTGGTAGTTGACACGAATCAGGCGGACTGGCGATCGAGTGTGCGCCGCGGCGTGTTCTGGAAGAAGCTCTACGCTCAGGAGCCCTTCAGCGACCACATGCGCATCGAGCGCTGGTCCAGACCCGGCGATGTCGGGCGGCTGAACTTCCCTCAGGGGGCAGAGCTGTTTGTACTCGCGGGCGGTTTCAGCGACGCGGAAGGCAGCTATACAAAGCACAGCTGGCTGCGCCTGCCCCCGGGCAGCTCGCTGTCTCCGGAAGGCAATGACTCCTGCGAGCTCTATATCAAGGAAGGCGGGTTTCCGTATTTGCTGGCGGAGTGAGCGGGAGGCCGGCGAGGAACCGTTTTGCCGCCGTTCCGAAAGAGACCCGAGCAAAGCCCTACAGCGTCATGCCGCCGTCAACGACGATGCATTCGCCGTTGGTATAGCTGCTCGCGTCGGATACGAGGTAGAGGACCGTGCCGGCCATTTCGTCGGGCTCGGCATGGCGGCCCATGGGGATTTTTTCCATAGCCATTTTGTAGATGTCGTCGTTTTCAAACAACGCGCCGGCGAATTTGGTTCTGGTAAGACCCGGAAGCAGGGCATTACAGCGAATCCCCAGGGGCGCGCATTCCTTGGCGAAGGCCTTGGTCATGCTGACCACCGCCGCCTTGGTGATGGAGTAGATCCCCTGCATGGGACCTGGCTGCAGCGCGTTGATGGATGCGGTGTTCACTATCGCACCACCGCCGTGCTCGCGCATGAGCTTGCCCGCCTCTAGCGACATGAAGAAATAACCGCGGATGTTCACCTCGACGGTCTTGTTGAAGGCGCCCAGATCAGTGTCGAGAATATGGCCGAAGTACGGGTTGGTTGCCGCGTTGTTGACGCAGATATCCAGACGCCCGTGAGTGCCGCGAATATGCTCGAAGATTGCGGCGATATCTTCCATGCGACCCACATGGCAGGGGAAGGCCTCTGCCTTGCCCCCCGCCTCACGAATAGAGGCGGCCACTGCCTCGCAGTCCTCCTGCTTGCGGCTGGAGACGATGACATATGCACCGTGCTGCGCCAGCAGGCGGGCAATGGCCTCCCCGATACCGCGGCTGGCGCCGGAAACCAGGGCGATCCGGCCGCTGATGTCGAACAGTGAGTCAGTCATGCTGTCATCCTTAACCTTCTACCCTGGATTCAAAATACAACGCCGCAGCATTTTACGGGGTCAGTCCGGTGTCTGCACGAGGGGAACCGGTCTTCTGGGCCAGCGACTGAACGCCCAGAGCCAGTAGACGGTCACCATTGCAGCGGGGAGGGCCCAGGCCAGGCGAAAACCACCCACGGTAAGCAGCAGCCCCGCCAGCAGGGGACCCAGCACCCGCCCCAGAGCGGCTGCCGAGCTCGCCGCCCCCATCATTCGACCGCGCAGCTCGGGGGCGGTGCGCTGACTGATAAACGAATTGAGCACGGGCATACACAGGGTCGCGCCCGTAAGCGCAATGATGACCGAGGCAACCATGCTCACGGCGCCCCTGGCGACCACGGCAAACACCAACCCTGACAAAAAGGCCGTGACACAGAAACGAAGGAGCGGGAGTTCCCCAAGCACGCGGACCAGGCGCCCCATCAAAAGCCCCTGGGTCAGTGCCATCAGCGCCCCCTGCACACCAAAAACAATGCCCACTTCCCGGGCACTCCAGTCGAGCAAGGCATAGACCCACAGCGGAAAAAGGTAAGTCGCTGCACTCACACTGCTGGTATGCAGCACAAATTGGAGCATCAGGAGCCGGCTCTGGGTCTGGCGCAGAATCTCCCAGAGCGGCCGCCGGTCGTCGTCCGCCGCTTTTTGCTCCGCCGCACTGCGCCGATGGGATTCGGGCAGAAAGCGCCAGGCTGCCACCACGGCCAACAGGGACATTACCGCAGCCAGGAGACAGGGCACCACAAAACTGCCCTCGGGGCCTGACAACAAGCCGCCCAGCACCGGCCCCATAACCAGCCCCAGGCCGAACGCTGCACCGATCATCCCCATACCCCGGGCCCTTTCTGCCGGAGGCGTAATGTCGGCCATCATGGCCGAGGCAACACCAAAGTTGCCCGCCATGGCTCCGGCAAAGGCCCGCGCCGCATAGATCATCCACAGCTGGTCCGCTGAAGCGAGCATCAGGTAGGCCACTGCGGCACCGCTTGTGCAAATCATCAACACCGGCTTGCGTCCGATGCGGTCCGACAGCTTGCCCCACCAGGGCCCGGCTATTCCCGCACAGAGCGCATAGCTGGCAATGATCATGGCGATATCAAAATTGCTGGCGCCCAGTCGGGGAGAGATGAACGGCAAAATGGGAATCACAATGCCGAAGCCGATCATGTCCAGCAGCACCACCGCAAACAGCAGCAAGCCGTGGCGTCGAAAGCCGGACGCCGCGGTTGTTTGAGTAATGGTTTAGCCCTGCCAGCGACTGATCGACGTGTCGCTGATGCCAAACAGGTCCAGCGTTCGACCGACGCTCTGGGTGACGAACTCATCCAGGGTCTCTACCCCCGTATAAAACGCCGGCACCGGCGGCGCGATCACCGCGCCCATTTCAGACAGGGCCGTCATGGTTCGAAGGTGGCCCGTATGCAGGGGAGTTTCGCGCACCATCAGCACCAGACGTCGGCGCTCCTTGAGAACCACATCCGCCGCGCGGGTGAGTAATGTGGAGGTAACACCGGTGGCGATTTCGGACATGGTGCGAATCGAACAGGGGGCGATCAACATGCCATCGGTAATGAAGGAGCCGCTCGCGATCGCCGCACCAACATTTTTTACCGGGTAGACGACGTCAGCACAGGCCTTGAGTTCATCGCTGCTGATCGACAGCTCGTGGTGCAGGGTCAGCTCTGCGGATTTGCTCATCACCAGATGGGACTCAACCCCCGCTTCGCGGAGCATCTGCAGAGCGCGAAGGCCAAGGACAATGCCTGAGGCACCACTGATTCCAACGATAATTCTGCGCATGTGAGCTCCTGCTTTGTGGGCTTGCACTCTAGCAGGACCGCCGCCGGGAACCCAGTGACGGACCGCTGCCTCGACAGAGGCCCATCACTGCGCGGCGCTTTGGGAGGCCGGCTCAGTTGGGGTCTATATCGGCAAAAAAATCCTCGATAGCGCGCACCGCCACGGGCTCATCAAGCATCGGTGCATGACCGCGGTCCGGTACATTCAGCACACGCAGGCCCGGCGAAATCTCCTGCATTTTTGCCACACAGTCCAGTGCCAGCAAATCGCTGATTGCGCCTCGAATCAGCAACATCGGAATCGATGCCATGGCCGTGTACAGGGGCCAGAGATCCGGGGGCACGGCGTTGGATTCATCATCGAGCATAGGCCTGGCAATCGCCGGGTCGTGCGCCAGCTGGGGCACACCCGCGACCTCCCTGTACAGACCGCGGGTGAAGCGCAGCCACTCCTCATCGGTGTACTTGGGGAACGCCATTTCATTGATCTCGCGGGTCTGCGCAACGGCATCATCCCAGCTGCGGATCTCCCGGCTCTTGCCCACATAACTCTTGATCCGTGCCAGACCCGCCGGGTCCAGCTCCGGACCAATGTCGTTCAGCACGATGCCCGCAAAGCGCTGTGGCTGCATATTCGCCATCAGCATCGCCATCAGGCCGCCCATAGAAGTACCAATGACCAGCATGCGCGGAATGGCCAACTCGTCGAGGAGTTTGAACATGTCACCCACATAGGTTACCGGCGTGTAGTTGGCCGGGTTGCTGTCGTAGTCGGAAAGACCCCGCCCCCGCTGATCCACACTGATCACCCGGCGCGTCCGGGCAAGGTGCGATGCGATCCAGGCAAAATCCGCAGAATTACGGGTCAGACCGTGCATGCACAGCACTGGCAGCAACGGGGAATCGTCGGGCCCCGGATAGTGGCGCGCATAGAGCTTCAAGCCATCCGGACTCTGGTACCAGACGTCCTCGTAATCGCGGTTCGCTTCAGGCATAGGGTGTATCTCCGTACTGTTTGCGCAGTTCCCGCTTGAGTATCTTGCCATTCGGATTGCGCGGCAACTCGGCAACGGCGATGCAATCGGCCAATCGCTGCTGTTTGCCCAGGCGCTGGTTCGCCCAGTCGAGGAGCGACGGCATTTCCAGACCCGGGCCACGGGAGACCACCAGCGCCAGCGGCGTTTCGCCCCAGCGTTCACTCGGCACACCAATCACCGCGACGTCCTCAATTTGCGGATGGGTCACCAGTATCGCTTCGATATCCTGAGGATAAATATTCTGACCGCCGGAAAGAATCATGTCTTTCTTGCGATCAACAATGTAAAGAAAGCCCTGGCTATCAAGGTGGCCGATGTCGCCGGAGCGCAGCCAGATCTGGCCGCCGGCGTCCACATAGCGCGCCTCCGCGTTGGCATCGTCCCGCCGCCAGTAACCGGGCATGGTGATACGTCCGCGAGAGACGATCTCGCCCGACTCTGTCGGTGCACAGGGCTTGTCATCATCGCCCACAATCAGAATATCTGTCCCGATCAGGGGTTTGCCCACCGACGACCAGCGACCCTCGGCGTCCTCAGGATCCAGCGTCGTGATAATCCCCTCCGTGAGACCATAGAGTTCGATGATGCCGCAGGGAAAGGTTGCAAAGATTGCGCGCTTGAGTCCCTCGTGCAGCGGTGAGCCACAACTCATCATCGCCTGCATGCTCGACAAATCCCGGGGCGACTCTGCCTGGCAATCCAGCACCCGCTGATACTGGATCGGGACCATCGCCGTGTGGGTAACACCTTCGGCCTCAACGCTATCGAGAAACGCGGCGGCGTCAAAGCGCGGATGCACCAGCAGGGTGCCGCCGGCAAGCAGGGTGCAGAGCATCGCCACCCAGGAAATATTCGAATACAGACCGATCGTCAGCAGAGTCCGTGCACCGCCGTGATAGCGCAGGGCAATCGCCAGGTCATAGGCCCAATCCCGGCGGCCGCGGTGCGTATGCAGGATGCCTTTGGGCAGCCCGGTGGTTCCCGAGCTGTAGATAATATTCAACGGAGCATCATCCGTCAGGGCGAGTGGCGGCAGCGTTGCAGGCTGCCCGGCCGAAATCGCCTCAAGGGACTGCCAGCCCGGAGCCGGCGTATCGCTAATGCACAAAACACCGTCGGGAAGCCGGGCCAGTAGCAACTCAAAACGTCCGCGATACGCATCGCTGATCACCAGCGCGGAGATGTCCGCATCAGTGAGCATCGCGACGATCGCCGCGTCAGATACCGACGTATTCAGGGGAACCGATACGCCTCCGGATGCCAGGGTGCCAAACAGCGCCGTGAGCATGGCGTAGCTGTTGTCCATAAACACCGCCACGCGATCTCCGTTCTGCAGACCTGCGGCCCGCAGCCCGTGGGCTAAGCGGTGGTTGTCGCCAATGAATTCAGCCCAGCTTTTGCGCAGGTCGCCGCTAACGACCGCCGTGCGATCCGCCTGCCAGCGTGCGTGCAGGGCCAGAATTTCGGGTAACAGGGGAGCGGGCGAAGGAAATTCGCTCATCGGGGGAATCCTCCAGAAAAAAATCCCGCAGCGCCGCTTAAAGGCGCTGCGGGCAAACAATTACTGGAAGCGGTACTCGACGGTCACAAAGGCCGTCAGGGGAGGACCAAAGAACACCGTGGTATTGTTTTCCAGACCCAGCGCTGACGGGCAGCCCTGGAAGCCGAAGCAGTAACCGGCGGTGCGGTACTCCTCATCGGTCAGGTTCTTGCCATGCAGACCCACCAGCCAGTCTTCGTCTCCGCTGGTCCAGACAATGCTCGCATTGAGGAGCCCGAAAGCGTCCTGATCAATATCCGGCGCGGCCACCTCAAACTGCTGGACGTCACCCTTGTAAGAGTAGTTCGCGTTGATCAGGAGAATGCCGCCGGCCAGATCCGTGTTGTAGCTAAGGCCTACAAAGGCCATTTCTTCCGGCGTGTTCTGGATAGCGCGGTCGTTGGAAACATCAACTCCACCGACGAGATACTCCTTGAAAGAAGCATCGAGCAAACTCGCGGAAAACTGAGCGCTGAAGTGCTCGCTGAACAACAGGTTGCCTTCAATCTCAATACCGGAGATTTCGGACTGGCCCGCATTGGTCACGGTGCCGACAAAGCTGTCGTTTACCCCGTCGCCATCGCTGTCCACGCCGACGGAACCCGGTATCTGCATATCCTGATAATCGCTGTAGAAGAGCGCCACGTTGGTGATAGCCCGCCCGTCCCACCAGGTTGACTTCAGGCCCAGCTCCCAGGAATCCAGCTCTTCCGGATCAAAACCCTGCTCTACCGCCGGGGTCGCAAAGTTGGCGCCGCGGGGATCGAAGCTGCCGGCCTTCCAGCCCTGGCTGTAGCCGCCATAGACCGTGATGTCCTCATTCAGGGAATAGCTGAGATTCACCCGCGGCGAAAAATCGTAATAGGTACGGTCAGCCTCGTAGTCGCTGGTAGCCGCAAGGAGTATTGCGTCCTCATTGCCGAGGAACGGCGAACCGATCCCCAGGTAGGTGCCGCGGAAGATATCGGCTTTACGCTCGTCCTCGGTATAACGTCCCCCCACCGAGAGCGACCATTGCTCCGTCAGGTCATAGGTGAAATCAGCAAAAAATGACGAGGCCTTGGTCTCGACGGTTCCACCGGTGTACGCGGTTACGCCCAGCAAGCCCAGCACAACATCAAAATCGTTCGCTGCCTCGGCGTCCAGGTAGTAGTAGCCGAGCACGAGATGCGAGCGATCGGTATTCCACAGCAGCTGAAACTCCTGACTGAACTGCTCGTTGTCGTAGATCACCGGCGCATCAAAATCAGGGCTTGCCAGGCTGTCAAAGTCGATCACCGACTCGGTGTAGTCCTCGCGGCCCGCCGTGATTGAGCGCAGGGTCAGATTCTCGTTTACCGCCCAGTCGACTGACGCCATCCAGCCCTCGGACTCGACCTGGTTGTTGCCATTGATTCCTGCGGTGGTCGGCAGAACACTCGCACCGGCGTTGGTATCAAACACACTGCTCGGAGACGGCGTGCCGCTCACCGCACCAGGGTAGGGGCGCCAGCCGGCAACCGCGGAAGACTGATCGTCGGTATTGTCATAGGACACCCGCACGAGAATGTCCTCGGTCGGCTCAAACTCCGCCGACAGACGATAGCCGAAAATATCCTTATCGTACTGTTCACCGCCGGTGAACAGATTGTCGCCAAAACCGTCGCGGGTGAATGACGCAACGGTTGCCCCGACGCGGAAACCGTCGGTGACCGGGGCAGAGACCGTGCCAACCAGATCCGTCTGGTCGTAGCTACCATAAGAGCCCCGGACGCGTACCTGCAGATCGTCAGACAGTCGCCGGGTGACGTACTTGATCGCACCGCCCACGGCATTTCGGCCATAGAGCGTGCCCTGAGGCCCACGCAGTACCTCGATACGCTCTACATCGTAGATGTCCAGCAACGCACCCTGGGGTCTCGCCAAATAGACGTCGTCCAGATAGAGGGCGACGCCCTGTTCAAAACCCGCGAGGGGATCCTGCTGACCCACACCGCGGATAAAGGCGGTGAGTGTCGTGTTGGTCGCACGGGATGGCTCAAGGGTCACGCTGGGTATGGATTGCGCGAGCTCGGTGATGTCCTGAGACCCACGCAGGGTGAGCGCATCACCGCTTATTGCAGTTACGGCGATGGGCACATCCTGCAGGTTTTCGGAGCGCCGCCGGGCCGTCACCACGACCTCTTCAATCGACAGCGAGGGCTTATCGGCCTGCGCCAGAACAGCCGGCGACAGGGCGGCTGACACCAGCAGCGTGGCGGCCGCGGTCGCGACCACAAGGGGCTTGGGAACGTGCGTGCTATAAGACATGAGGACACCTGTAATGTTATGAGTTATATGCGCACCGCGTGTCTCGGCGCTATTTTGAGTCGCTACAATTCAACAACCGTTGAATGCGTGAAGCGTATTCAACATCTGTTGAACTGTCAAGTTGTGAATGTTACGGTTCTGCGCCGTGCCGACTCGCTTCACCGCGCGTCAGAAACAGGCCGAATACGCCGAAGATAAGCGAGGCAAAAATCCCGTAGGTGGCGGAAATGGCCGGATTGGCGACCCCCATCACGAGGTTGAAGAAGAGGTGCAGCCCCAGGCCGATCGCGGCGGCACCCATCACCACCCAGAGCGGGATATGCCGCCTTAGAAGCACTCCGAACAGCACCGGCACCAACGATGCGGCGGCAAGGCCGTAAACGCCTTTCTGCGCAAACAGGCCGATCAGTGGCGGCGGATTCCAGGCCAGAAGAACACCGATAACACCCACTGCAACCAGCACCCAGCGGGACAACAGCAGGCCATCGCTGCGCGCGCCCGCAAAGGGCTTCACGATGTCGTTGACAACCATGGCCGACAGCGCGACCAGAATACCATCGAGGGTGCTCATCCCCGCCGCCAGCAGCGTGATGAAGATAAAGACCAGTACGTATTCGCCCCAGGGCGAGCTGCCAAACTCATGCAGCAGGTATTCGCGCACCACCGTATCCTGCGAATCAATCTCCAGGCCCGCCAGGCGCGCATAAAAGCCGATCATCAACATGAGCGTAAAGAGCGTTCCCACCACAACGGTTGTGCCAATAAACTTGCCAATATCTTTTTCGCTGCGCAGATACAGCACCTTGGTCAGAATGTGTGGCTGCAGCATGAGCGCGAAGGTCACCACAAAGCCGCTCACAAACACCGAGAAAAAGTCGAAATACAGGCCACTGCCGTGGTTAAACGCCATTGCGTACTGATCGCCCACAGAGCGCAGCGCCGCCATCGGATCACCTGCGAAGTAGCGAAAACCCTGGACGAACAGCAGCACCGTGACCCCGAGCATCATGATCCCCTGCAGGCTGTTGGTATAAGCATGCGCGTAGGTGCCGCCCATAAGCACATAGGAGAATACGAAGAGCAACACCAGGACCAGCGCGGTTTTCTGATCCACGGGAAACAGGCCGGTCACCAGCAGGCTACAGCCCACCAGTATCAGGACCACAAAGGTGATGGAGAGAAGATTGATAAAGGCAAAGAACAGGCTGAAGCCACGGTGGTTGTAACGGTAGTAGATCCACTGCGGTATGGTGAGAGCCTGATTGGCTTCACCGAGGCGCAGAAAGCCCCGTGTGAGAACAAGAAACGCGCTGAGGATACCGAGCGAGCCGGCCACCCCAAAGTGCAGATACGCCGACAGCCCGTGCTGATAGACAAATCCCGGATTAATCACGAAGGTGGCGGTAGAGGCGATCGAGGCCGCGAGCGTGATCCCCACCAGATAAGGGCTCATGTCCTTGTTACCGATCGAGAAGCCCTCGACGCTGCTGGTCCGGCGCATACCGACAAACGACAACCAGTAGACAAGAGCCGCATAGCCGATGGTCAGCGCATACTTGAAGAACTCAGCGGACATTATTTTTATTTCCCTGCGATTTCTGACAGACTATTCAACAGGTGTTGAATAAGCAAGCCGCTTATCAACCGCAGTGGAGCAGGCTAATGGGTAATAAGAAAAACATCCCCAAGCGCGATCGGATTCTCGATGCGGCCGAGGAATTGTTCGCCGAGCATGGCTACGACGGCGTCACCCTGCGGCGCATCGCTACGGCAGCGGGCGTGGACGTAGCGCTGGCGAGCTATCATTTTGGCAAGAAACTGGATTTGTTTCAGGCCGTCTTTACGCGGCGCGCAGCAACATTGAACGAGTCCCGACTGGACGCGCTGGCTGAATGCCGGCGGACGGCCGGCAGGAACGGACCCACGGTTGAGCAGGTCATCGAAGCCTTCCTGCGTCCCCTGGAACTCGCCCAGGAAACCGGCGATGAAGGCTGGCGACACTATCTGGCCCTCATCGCCT